>NZ_JBHUMY010000015.1:0-13823 GCF_042685365.1 Paenibacillus thailandensis
GGATCAAACTCTCCAAAAAAGTTTGACTTGCTCATTTGTTTTATCGCTTTTCCATTAATCCGAAGGATTAACGGGGCAGTTTCGCTCGTTGTTCAGTTTTCAAAGAACAATCGTTTCTTTCGTTATCACCGCGTCTCTCAGCGGCGACTTTTATAATATATCACATTCGCCTATCTCATTGCAAGCACTTTTTTTTGAGTTTCGACATTTTTTTGTCGAAGCGATGAGAAGTTCATTCTTCATCATCTCGTCATCAAAGTCGCTTTCAAAAGCGGCGAGATATAATATATCATGGGCTTCATCGTATAGTCAACCTTTTTTCTAAAAAAAATTCAAACCCAACCTAAACATCGCTTACAATCAAACAATCCCCCGCCCGTTGCCGGAACGGAAGAGGGACTAGCTCGTATTAATTCGCCGCTTTCTGATAGCGGAGCTCCAATCCGTCCGGATCTTCCGATGCCGGCATTACGGCAACCTCTTTAATGAAGAATCGCTTCGCAAGCTTCCCCATAACAAGCGCCAAATCCGCCTCAATCCCTTCAAGCTTCGGATGCTTGTACAGTTCCTCCAGCGACCACGGTTCTTTCCGGCTCTCCAAAATATCGAGAACAATCGCACAGCAGTCCTTCATCTTAGACATAACGGAAAACTCGCTGGCCAAGAGGGCAAGCTCCACCCGTTGTTGGAGCGTCTCCGGACTAGCGGTCAACTCCTCGTACAGCTTGTAGATTCCGGGATGCACGCTGCGAAGCTGGACCCATATCGCCTGAGCCGGTTCCTGGCCGCATTCCGCCAGGACGATGCGCGCCCAATGATGGAGAGCGGCGACGATATGCGAATGCGCGTCCAATATATGCTGATCCTGCAGATGCTGCTTGGCAATCGAATATTCCTTTAAAAACTTCGCAAAAGCCTCCAATAACCGGCGCTCCCGCTTAAATCCGGCATTTTCAACCGGCTGCTCCTGCAATTGGCCGAAATAGCCTCGCTTGTCCAACAATATCTCCCCCCGAACAACCATTGAACGAATTAGACATGTATTGCAAACCGAAATCAAAATGCATGCTTCTTTCGACCCGGCAATGGATAACAGATCCGGACTATGCTTCTCGAAGTATAAGGGTTATAGATTCTCTTTATTATTCGCCTTATACTTGCAACCGGAACGGTTCGTCCTTTTGGCCAGGACGGCAATCCGTTTCCGCTTGCCTGTTCTTTTTTGCCTCTATATGGCTTTTTTGCCCCTTTTTAGGCTATAATGAAATTCTACATCATTAATGTTCGACAGCTTCATCTAACTTTCCTGCTTGTCAAACGAGAAACTGAAAGCTTGATTTGCTTTTAGAAAGGATTGGATGTTATGGACAAGTTCTTTTTCAAATCGGCCAAGATCAATGAGTTTCGTTTATGGGGCCTTATCTTTACGATGGCGGGCATGGGCGTCATGATTTTGGGTACCGCCGGAATCGTCTTCTGGGGCCAAGCCGGCAAAATTATAGCGGCAATCTTTATGGTCATCGGGATGATATCGCTGCTTATAAGCGTTATCGTCTATTTCTGGGCCGGCATGATGTCGACGAGCGCAACGATGCTGGAATGCCCGGAGTGCGGCAAGCCTACGAAAATGTTGGGCAAAACCGACCGCTGCATGTTCTGCAAAACGATGTTGACGTTGGATCCCGCCCAAGCCACTCATCTCCCTCGCGAAACAACTGCGGCATCCGAGTCTAATCCATAAAGCAATCCTAAATGCAGCAGCGGCATCATCGCGAAGATGATGCCGCTGTTTTAATCGAATAAAAAAGATTATTTCGTTTGTCCCTGCAACGCTTCCTGAATCGTCTTCCAAATGTCATCCGCCTGGAACCCGCGCTGCCATGTCGCCACGCCGGCCAGACCGTACTTGCGGGCCAAAGCCACCCTCGCTTTAATGGATACCTCATCTTCAATCCAAATCCGGTTAAGCGCGTTCCCTTCTTTATATTCCACGTAGTTTTGGCCGCTGTCTGCATCGTATGCGGGTTTAAGCTTTTTCTCCGCTATAATGCTCCGCACCTGCTCCATGCCTACCGCCTTGGACGTTACCTTTACCGCTCCGCTCTCATCCTTCGTCTCCGTCCATATCCGGGTATAAAGAGGCATGCCGAGGATGAGCTTCTCAGGCGGCACGCCGTCTTCCTCCAAGATCCGCAGAAGCGATTGCTCCGTCCACCCAAGCGAAGCGACGGAGCCGGCCGTCGGGCTGGAAGCCCAATGTTCGTCATAAGCCATTAGCATCATATAATCGACGGTTTTGCCCAAAGCCGCACGATCAAGAAACAGAGACCACATTTCGCTGGTCGATTTAGGCGTGACGTCGATCGATACGACGAGCCCTTGCTCGTGAAGCAGAGGAGTCAGCTCTTTCACGAATTGCACGAGATTTTGCTTATCCGACGTATGCACGTTCTCGAAGTCGATGTTAATCCCCTGAAGCTTATAAAGTTCGGCAAAAGCAACCAGTTGCTGGATCATATAAAAACGGGTGTCTGCGCTTGCCAACGCTTTCGTCGTCCGCTCCGGCTCAAAACCGTTGCTGAACACCGCCCATACCTGCATGCCTTGGCTGTGCGCCCAACGGACATACGCAGGATCGGCTTTGCCTTTGACCGTTCCTTTCCCGTCCTGCAGTTCAAACCAGGTAGGACTAACGACGTTGACGCCTTCCATCTTCGGAATGCCCGCCGGATCGGGGTTGCGGTTATACACTGCTTCCCATGTCAAGTTAATGGGGCCGTCCTTAGCATCCCAAGGGACAAAGGAATCGTTGCTTTCCGGCTCCTCCGGAACGTCTTCCGCCGTGAGCGTAACGTCTTTCGAGGCGATATAGCCGGGATTTCCGCTAGGACCTTGCACAAATAGCCAGCCGTTCCCGGAGTCCCATACCCGGATGACTCCGCCGGCGGGAACTTGCTCGACAATCGGCTCGCGAATGCTGGCCCCTAAGCGGATGGAGGCCCCTTCCTCAGACTTAGTTTCCGCCAATTGAATCGCCTTGCCTGCCCGGAGCAGCGTAACAATTCCGGTTTGTTCCGCGTATTCGGCATCAATCCCGTACAGCTCTTTCAAAGGCGTTGCCGGAACATATACGATGCCATCCTCGACCTCCGCCGCGACCGTTAATTGATACGGTTTGCTGTTGATCGTCGCGGTCAACGATTCCGTACGCAAACGGAGCACTTTATCCGACGTGGTCATCACGATGGAGCCCGTATCCGGCTCGTAATAAATAGGCTTGTCCGGCCCTAACGCCTCGTTCAGCACATCCACGGGAAGCAGGATCTCCCCGTTTCGGAGCGTCGCCCCTTCGGCCGCCGCTTGCCCTTCGACCATAATCGTATGCTTAAACGGATAATCCGGCTTCACGATCTTATTATTCGGAATATAGTTTAAATAAATGTACCATCCTACAACGGCAAAAAGTCCAAGCAGAAAAAAAACAAAAAAATGACGCCCGGCTCGTCTCCTCTTCCGCCTCGGCCGTATCCGGGTGTACATCGTTTCCAAAACTTCACGCTCCTATTTAGTGAGTTAAGCGATACGGACTCGTCGCCCTTGTCTAATGACGCGTTGAACGATAAAATTGTTGCCTTTAATGAAAAAAGCGCACAGCCAAGCGACAGTCTTAAGTCGCCTTCTCGTACGCTTATTCTGAAGATAGGTTAATAATGAGAGCAGAGCAATTAATGCCGAGGAGCGGCATGGCTGCAGGAGCCGCATATGCCGTAGATTTCCATCCGGTGACCCTCTACCGTAAAGCCGGTTTCTTGCGAGGCTGCCGTCTCCACGTCGAGCAGCGGCGGATAATGAAAGTCCACAATGGAGCCGCATTTTTTGCAGATCGCATGGTAATGGTTGGTCATGTCGGCGTCGAACCGGCTGGAATCGTCGCCAAAGGTCAACTCCTTCACCAAGTTTGCTTCCACAAACAATCTTAAATTGTTATAGATCGTGGCTACGCTCATGCTAGGAAAGCTTGGCGACAGCGCCTTGTAAATTTCATCAGCCGTCGGATGCGACATCGAGTTCATTAAGTAGCTAAGGATGGCGTGACGTTGCGGGGTCATCCGGACGCCGTTCATTTTCAATTGTTCAAGTGCCGCGTTTACGTTGGCTCCCATTCCCTTCACGCCTTTCATCTTTAATAATAATCGTTCTTATTCTGTATTAGTTCTCTTTTACTATTGTAAGGCGATTGAAAAGATTTTGTCAATGAAAGCGCCTTACCAAGTTCAAACAGCGCTTGTTCCGGGCAGCGATTTTATTTTGCCCACTCCTTAAAACTATACGCTGCGAAAAGCGGCAACATGTTTCGTCTTGGCTAACCCGATTATTCCGAGCTTACGGCATGGACGCCTTCCAGACGCTTCAAGCTGTCCAATAAAGGCAAGTCGGCTTCGGATTTCGGCAGCCTGACATAAAAGTGCAGCTTGATCTGCCCGAGACCGGCCGCTTCCCCGTCTTCTTCGATGACCATTTTCCGGACGGCAATTTGCCGTTCGGTCAGCAGCGCATGAATTTTTCCCAACACGGCGGACCGTTCGTCGAGCCGGATGATCAGCAGCTTTTCCGAACGGGCGGCGATAAATTTTTTCTCCAGCTTATTAAAAGCATACAAAACAAGCAGCGCGATAACGGTAACGGAAACCGACGCGAAATAAAAGCCCGCCCCCACCGCCAGCCCAATAGCCGACACTACCCACAGGGACGCGGCGGTCGTCAAGCCCGTTATCGATTTTCCCGTAAACAATATGGTGCCGGCTCCCAGAAAACCGACCCCGGTAATGACGGCGGCCGCCAAACGGGCCGGGTCGACGCGTACGTTCGGCTCGTCGACAAATGCGGCAAAGCCGTATATGGAAAGCAGCATGAGCAGGCACGAGCCCAAGCAGACCAATATATTCGTGCGCAAACCTGCGGCATGATTCGACTGCTCCCGCTCCAAGCCGATCGAGCCGCCCAGCACAACGGCAAGAACAAGCCGGATAAGAATATCTAATTCGCTAATAGACCACGGATTATCTGTAACAATTGGCATCGAAGCAAGATCGTCCTCTCTATAAAAAGATGTAGAATACAGAATATGCGGAAACGTTAGAAACGACTGCCGGCTCCGGTCTTGAACCTTGCCTTGGCGGCGGTTTGCAAAAAAGGAGCTCCTTATTCAGGATGCTCCTTTCTTGGTTAATACTTATGCTTTAAGCTTCTCGATTAGAAGCTTGTTTACGATCGCCGGATTCGCTTTGCCTTTCGTTTCTTTCATAATCTGGCCGACAAGGAATCCGATCGCTTTCTCTTTGCCGGCGCGGTAATCTTCCACCGATTGCGGGTTCGCTTCGACGATCCTTTCTACGATGGCCTGAATCGCGCTTTCGTCGCTAATTTGGACGAGGCCTTGCTCCTCGACGATCTGCTGAGGCAGCTTGCCGCTTTCCAGCATCGCTTTAAACACGGTTTTGGCGATTTTGCTGCTGATCGTGCCTTTTTCGAGAAGCCCGATCATTTCGCCCAAGCCTTGGCCGGTAATCTTTACGTCCGAAAGCTCCAAGCCGTTCATGTTCAAATAACCGAGGAGGTCGCCCATAATCCAGTTGGATACGGCTTTCGCATCCTTCGTATAGTTTAAGCTTTCTTCGAACAGATCGGCCAGCTTCTTGGAGGCCGTAATGACTTCCGCGTCGTAGGAAGGAAGGCCGTATTCGGACGTATAACGGGCTTTGCGCGCGTCCGGAAGCTCCGGAATCGAGCTGCGCACCCGCTCCTTCCATTCGGCGTCGATATGCAGGCGTACGAGGTCGGGGTCCGGGAAGTAACGGTAATCGTGCGCCTCTTCCTTCCCGCGCATCGAAAACGTCTTCCCTTGCGTTTCGTCCCAACGGCGGGTTTCCTGAACGACTTCGCCGCCTTCGTCCAATATTTGAGCCTGCCGGAGCTGCTCGTATTCAAGTCCCCGCTGCACGCCCCGGAAGGAGTTCATGTTCTTCAGCTCGGCGCGCGTGCCGAATTCCTTTTGCCCCCAAGGCCGGATACTGATGTTCGCGTCGCAGCGCAGGCTGCCTTCCTCCATTTTCACATCGGACACTTCGCAATAAAGCATGATCGCCTTCAGCTTCTCCAAATAAGCTTTCGCTTCCTCCGGCGTCCGGATGTCGGGCTCCGAAACGATCTCGACAAGCGGCGTTCCTACCCGGTTAAAGTCAACCAGCGAAGCGTAACCGCCGTCCACGTGCGTCAGCTTGCCGGCATCCTCTTCCAGGTGGAGGCGGGTAATCCCGATACGCTTCGTTTCGCCGTTCACTTCGATGTCGATCCAGCCGTTCCGGCCGATCGGCTGATCGTATTGCGAAATTTGATAAGCTTTCGGAGAATCCGGGTAAAAATAGTTTTTGCGGTCAAACTTCGTGATGTCGGCAATTTCGCAGTTGAGCGCCATCGCCGCTTTCATGGCGTATTCGACCGCTTGCCGGTTCAGAACCGGCAGCACGCCGGGATGTCCGAGACAGATCGGACAAGTATGCGTATTCGGCGGAGCTCCGAAGGACGTGGAGCATCCGCAGAAAATTTTGCTGTTCGTATGCAGCTCCACGTGCACTTCGAGCCCGATGACCGTTTCGTATTTGCTCGTTTCAGACATTGCTATCGTTCCTTTCCTTCGCTTCGCTTCTGCAGAAAGCCATACGGCTCTACAGCTGCGGGCGCCGCTTATGATGATCGGTGTGCTGCTCGAACGCATGCGCGGCGCGCAGCACGGTCGTTTCGTCAAACGCCTTGCCGATAATTTGCAGGCCGACCGGCAACCCGTCCGCAAAGCCGCAAGGAATGCTGATTGCCGGCACGCCCGCCAGGCTGACCGGAATCGTGCAAATATCGTTCAGGTACATCGTCAGCGGATCGCCGACCTGTTCCCCGATACGGAAAGCCGGCGTCGGAGCCGTAGGCCCGATCAGGATGTCGTATTGCTCGAACGCTTTGTCAAAGTCCTGCTTGATCAGCGTGCGGACTTTCTGAGCCTTCAAATAATAAGCGTCATAATAGCCCGAGCTGAGCGCGTACGTTCCGAGCATAATCCGGCGCTTCACTTCCGGACCGAATCCTTGGCTGCGCGATTTGCGGTACAGATCGATCAGATTGTCCGGATTGTCGGCGCGCACGCCGTAACGAACCCCGTCGAACCGGGCGAGGTTGGACGATGCCTCCGACGAAGCAAGCAAATAATAAGTCGCGATCGCATAGTCCGTATGCGGGAGCGAAATCTCTTCCCAAGTCGCGCCCATGCTTTCGTACACCTTCAGCGCCTCGAGCACCGCTTCCTTGACGCGCGGGTCGATTCCTTCTCCCAAATATTCCTTCGGCACGCCGATCCGCAAGCCTTTGACGTCGCCGGTCAAAGCGCTTGTATAATCCGGAATGTCGACATTCGCGGAAGTCGAGTCCATCCGGTCGTAGCCGGCGATCGCCTGCAGCACGTACGCCGAGTCCTCGACGTTTTTCGTAAGGGGGCCGATCTGGTCAAGCGACGACGCAAACGCAACGAGCCCAAACCGCGATACGAGCCCGTACGTCGGCTTCAGCCCGACAATGCCGCAATAAGCGGCCGGCTGGCGAATGGAGCCGCCGGTATCGGAGCCAAGCGCGAAATAGACTTGTCCGGCCGCGACGGAAGCGGCGGAGCCGCCGCTCGAGCCGCCCGGCACGTAATCGGTGTTCCATGGGTTGCGCGTCGGGAAGAATCTGGAATTTTCGTTCGAGCCGCCCATCGCGAACTCGTCCATGTTTAGTTTGCCGATCGTAACCGACTGCGCGGCATTCAGCTTCGAGACTACCGTCGCGTCGTAAATCGGATTGTAGTTGCTCAAGAATTGGCTTGCGCAAGTCGTGCGAAGCCCCTCGGTCACGATATTGTCTTTAATGCCGGCCGGCAGGCCGAACAGCAAGCCGCGTTCCGCACCTTCCTGCAGCTGCCGGTCAAGCTTGTCCGCTTGCGCGCGGGCGCCCTCTTCGTTTAGTGTGAGAAACGCCTTGATCGCAGGTTCGGTCGCCCCGATACGGCTGTACGAAGCGTCCACCAGCTCCTTGACCGAAAGCTCCTTGGCGTTCAGCTTGTTATGTAATTCCTGCAGGCGCATATCAAAAAGTGCCAACAGTAGTTCCTCCCTTCCATCGTCTCCATCCGTTATTCTAGTACTGCAGGAACCTTAAATTGGCCGTCTTCCTCGTCGGGCGCGTTAAGAAGCACCTTTTCGATCGGCAGCGAAGGACGCGCGTCGTCCTCCCGCATGACGTTCATCAACGGCAGCACGTGGCTTGTCGGTTCGACTCCGTCCGTATCCAGCTCATTCAGCTTTTCAGCGTATTTTAAAATGGCGTTCAGCTGGCCGTTAAACGTTTCCTTCTCCTCGTCCGTCAGCTCGAGCCTCGCCAGCTTCGCGACATGCTCTACGTCTTGCATCGAGATGCCCATTCCTAAACCTCCTCATCATCCACCAAAATCATCTTCCTATTATAGCTTACGGAAGCTCCGCATTACAAAGACAATTGTTCGCCAATACCTAGCACTTTGCCTTTCATGCCGCGGGCTTCGAGCGATTGAACGAATAGCTCCGCATCCTGGCGGATCGCATCGAACGTATCGTAGTGAATCGGAACGACAAGCTTGGCTCCGTACCATTCCGCCGCTTGCAGCGCGTCCTCCGGTCCCATCGTATATTTGTCGCCGATCGGCAGAAACACGACATCGATATTATAACGGTCGCCGATCATCTTCATATCGCCAAAAAGCGCCGTATCGCCCGGATGCAATATCGTGAAGCCATCGGCTTGAACGATATAGCCGCCCGGCTGGCCGCCGTACACGACCGATCCGTCCTCCAGCGTAATGCCGGAGCTGTGGAACGCTTGGACCATCTTCGCCTTCGCAAATCCAAAGTCGACGGTGCCTCCGATATTGATATCGATCGTTTCCAGCCCTTTATTCGCGAAATGGTCAGCCAGTTCTACGGCCGCGACGATAGGCGCTCCGTTATGCTTCGCGATCGGCTCCGCATCGAGAATATGATCCGTATGCGCGTGCGTCAGAAGTACGGCGTCGGTTTTAATATCCTGCGGGGAAGTTACCGCTTTCGGATTGCCTCGCAAAAAAGGATCGATCATGAGCGACTTCCCGCCTGCATGGATTTGGATGCTCGAATGGCCGTGATACGTAATTTTCATGGAAAAAGCCTCCTTCTTCAATTTATATAAATTGTTATACAAGTTGAACTAAACTTTGACGGCCCTTCCATTCCGAAAGGGATTCCCTTTCTCCATTCCATTTGGCTTAGTCAAGGAAGTTCATTCGTTCAACTTATATAGATCTTAACTTTGTTCTCATTGTACCTTTTTTCCAAGAGCAAAACCATTCCGTACGAACCGGCCTTGCGAATAACATCGAAAAAAACGCAAACCATATAAAAACCTCTATCGAGGCAAGTTCAAGGATAGCACACGCGTTCATACATCAGCGAAGGAGCAACCGACAATGGCCAAACAGCAAGGGCATGCCCGCAAAAATACGCAAAGCAAAACGTCCGACAAAAAAGGCAACGCCTCCGGCAATAATCATTAACCGACATAACCGGAGATGCCAGCCGGCAGCAGCAACAAAAAGAGGGGCTTCCCGCATTTCGCGGGCCTCCCCTCTCTAATTACGCATGACTAGATCCAGGCTTTCAAATTGATCTGTCGGATGAAGTCTTCCCTGCTTTGGTTTTCTTTGCCGCTTGGCTCCGTCTCCGGCTCCTCTTGATCGCCGTTCATGATCCGCTTGAACAGCTCTTCGTTATAAGTTGCCAGCGCGTAATCGATCAGGGCTTCCCGCTCGATGCGGTCCACCTCCTGCTGAATGAGCAGATGCTCCAGCTCGATATCGGATTCCGGCACAAGAAAATTGCGGCCTACGCTCGGGATGCGTACCACATAGTCGAAGACGTTGTCCTGATTGCGATCATATGCAATTATATAGCCATATTCCCCGATGGGAAGATTCTGCTCATATTGGTCGGTTACAATGACGATTTTAGACCCCAGCTTCAGCATCTCACTTCACTCCTGTCTGTCAGCCGCTAATAATTCTAATCTATTAATATCCTACTAAAAATTGATAGCGGTGTCCATTCCAAGCGGCGTGCTGCTTGTCTTTCCCGTCTAACGATCGCCCTGCACTCGCGTATGAACATATGTATGCCAGCCGTTTTACCGGCAGTACACTTTTTTCCCTTTGTGAATTTCACCTTTCCGTCCGCTTCCGTAACGGCCGTGCGGTGTCCTTTCGGCTCCTTGTTCCCCCCTTTCCTGGCCGGTTTTTGAAAACTATCGTTCCTCCATAAATACGAGCTCGGACACCCCCTTGATATCCCATTCGATCGGATCGAGCGCGGCAAAAATTCTCGGATACGCGACCCGCACGATAAAAACGACCCCCGGCTTGTCCAGCACGGCTTCAAAATCGTACGTTTCATTGCGGTAAACGTAAGGAAACGAATGATCGTCATTGATGACGTCCAACGCGAGCACCCGGACCGGTTCTTTCAAAGGGGAGTTCGGGAGAGGCGCGCCGGCCTCGTCGAGCTGCAGGTTGCCGCGCAAATAAGCCATCGCATAATCCGACGCCGCAGCCGGATCGATCCTGAGCCTCCCTTCCGCCAGCGCCTCGCGGTCAAGCTGCTGCGCCCCTGCATGGGCGGCGCGGTTGACGGCCCGCTTGCTCTGATCAAGCAGCTGCATGGCCATCTCTTCGTCGATTTGCAGCGCTTGAGCGGTCATCCAAAGCCCAGCCATCAGCACGATGAGCATCAGTTTATACATCGCGACCAGCGGCTCCTTCCGGTTGTATTAAGGCACGTATTCGCTCATCCGTATTCCGTAAGCCCGCAGACGATCATCCTCCGACGGTACGGCGATGCCGATTAACGTATCGATGCGCAGAAGATCTTCGTATGGATAGGAAGCGGCAAGGCTTATCCCCGTTCCGCGGCGCAGCGGCCGGGAGGGATCGCCGCCGTCGCTTCCGTCCGTCGTCCCGACTTCGAATTCGACTTCGTCCGGCTTCAGCCCGAATCGCTCCAGTCTGCGGCGCGACTCGTCCAGCATGGCGTCGGAGATGTAGCCGTATGCGCCGCTCGCGCCGACTTCCAGCAAGTAATCGACCTCCTGCTGCAAGACGGCCTGCCGGACGATCAGCACATGCTTGTAAATCGGCGAAAACATCATCCAACAGACGATTCCCGCAAACAAAACGAACACGAGTATGTTTTTCACGGGCTCATCCCCTTGGTAGATCCGGTATTTTCTAACGGAGTAAAAGCCAATTAAAGATATTCAATATTATCAAGGCATCTCGGGCTTAAAAATGTCTAACGAGGTTAGTATTTTCTAAGCCTAAAAAGGCCATTAAAACTAAATTTGTGGGTAAAGTGTGGGAAGCGAGTATTATTTGAGTGAGTTTTCCCACGGTTTGAAAAGGAGGAACACTTTTATGAAATCAAACGTTGACCGAATCACGTATTACACTCGAAAAGCTGTCCAGTTCAGCTGCATTCCGTTTCATCTCCGGAAGCCCGGATCGCTCCGCTTTCGCCGGCTGATGACCTATAAGGAAGAACTGAACCGTAGACTATTTAAATAGAAGCGATAAACCCACTAACGTTTAGGCTAGTGGGTTTATCCTTTTAAGGTTTAACTTGCATTTCGTTTTTAGAGAGGGCTACCCCTTCGGAGCGCATATCTTCCGTTAATTGCTTTCTAATCTTTTTAGCATCCCTTAAGTCGTATTGAAAATTTGGTTGATTCATCCCTCGGATCGTATTAATCATTTCCTTTTGCCTGGTGTCTGCATAATAACGGTTAACTACAAAGAGTGCATGCACTATTCCGGGAAGCCAACCGCAAAACGTGAGAAAAAGATTTAGTAGACCAGCAAAGAATCGTCCGGTAGACCATACTGCGATCGGCGGTAAAATAATAGCAAAGAAATACCTCAAACTAAAATCCCCCTCAGATCATCCTTTTCTATATATTACCTCAATATGGATGAGTCTGTCACGCTCCCGCCCCGATAATATCCGACATCCTGAACCATTCCCCATCGACCATAATCCGGTGCTGGAGTACGTCCACGCGCTCGACAATGCCGACCACTTGCAGCTCCTCGAACGGGTCGAATACCGTTAGCGTTACCTCCGTCCGCTCCTCCAAGGAAGAAGCTATCACGCGTTCGATTTCTTCGATTGCATCAGTATCGAGATCCGGCTTAATCTTCTTTTTGCTTATACGATCCAATTCATTGATCGCCGCTTTATGCTCCGGTAACATCATACGGCTGGACTCCCAAAAGCCATTTCCGGTTAATCGCTTTGCCTCCACTACGCCCACTCCCTGTTTTTAATCAATTCGACGTCAACAACGCCGGCCATATTGAATACGCGGACGGCTTTCGCCGAGAAGCAATAAGCCTTGAAGCGATCATCTTTAACCGAGAGTAAGCGAACATCCCTTATGCTGACCTGATGCTTGCGATCGATATAAATGAGTTGCACGACCTTGCCGATATACTTCTCCACTCCAGCCACCTCACACACGAATGTATGTTCCCATTATATGCAAACGTATGTTCGTTATGCAAGAACCAAAAAAGCCCACTGACCGACGTGGTCAGTGGGCTTCTCCGTCACTTAGTTATATCTACGCGTTTTTGTTTGCCGTCCCATTTCACAGAAGCACCAAACGATTCAACAACGGCTCTTACAGGAACATAAGTAACCCCCGCCTTGTTGTCGAAGAGGCCATCTGCAATCTTTTTCCCGTTTACATAGACAATGGCTTTATCCATTTCCTCTTCACCCTCCTCTTCGGGTTTATCGAATATCCAATACTGCCCAGCCTCTTTCCGGAACACCGATTCTTTGGCCGTCACCTTGCCGTCATTGCGGACGCCCTGATCGACCAGCCCGTCGGCGCCGTACTTCGTATTGTCGTGGTTCGGATCGTAAACATCGATCCAGTTGACGCCGTCACTTTGGTTTACATCAACCAGCAGAATGAAGTGGCCGCCGCCGGTAAAGTGCCCCGGCCGCATTGATGCGACCACCAGTTTCCCCGCCGCGAGCGCAACGAGCACCTGGTCGAGGCTCCCCGTCTGAATGACTTCAAGGCCGTACTGCTTCGCAATGCTGGAGAAAAAGCCCCATGCCGTACCGCTGTTCGCCGTCCGGTACCCGTTTTCTACGGCGTAGGCGGCGGCCGCCGGCGGGAGCAGCTCTTTGCCGGTTAGCGAGCTGATCGCCATCGCCGCGCATGTCGGGCCGCATGCCGACGTGCCGATCGTCTGCGTCTTGTCGTTTCGGATGGAGTACAAGATATTTCTCCACCGCGAATCCTCTTGGCTGTAATAGACGATATTACTCATCTTGGCTCCCCTTTACCGCCTGTTTGACCAACTGATTGCCGTAGACGGCCACAGCTCCGCACAGGACGCCTTGAAGAATACTTTCCACCGACCATCCGAGCATCAGACAGACAGCGATCACACCGACGATGCCGACCGCGTAGACAATGGTCCAGTCCGGCACGCGCGGCGTTTGCTTTAAGATATAGCCGATAACCCAGCACACGGCGACAACAATAAGTAATTGCGGATCAATAAGGTTTTGAATAGCGCTCCATTCCATGTTCGATCATCCTCTCAAATTTGATTAGTTTGTGAACTTCCAAATAAGACCGACGGCGGAAATAAATAAACCGATCGC
>NZ_JBHUMY010000016.1:0-287860 GCF_042685365.1 Paenibacillus thailandensis
GTTCGGTATCCGCGATCTCCCGATCGATTTCGCCTACTCGCGCGATTGCCGCGTACTTGGCTCGATCTGAAAGTGCGTGACGTCCGCGCACCCGCACGGCTTCGTATAGTTGAGCGCGTTCTTCGCGCAATTGTAGAATGCGATTTACGTCCAATTACTTCGCCTCCTTTACGAGCTGCACGTCTACGGCTTGCGGGCGCTTGGAACGTGCGTCAATGCCTTCCTCGTACGCTACCATAACTCCCTTTTTGATAAACGTTGCATTACCGTCGCTTACCTGGTTTACATGGAAGAATTGTCCGTGCTCGCCGATCCGACCGTAACCTTTATCGGCATTAAAAAATACTACCTTCCCGACGAATTTAGAGGGGCTAACCGGTTGGTAAACTGGTTTATTGCTTTCGCCACGGAAGCGTGATTTCGCTATCGATGGGCCGATCTTCGATAACACCTCCGCCATTTCCTCGTTCTGCAGGCCTTCCCATACGTTTGCTTCTTTGTACATTCGATTTCCTCCGTTTTGGTTTTTGTTGTTTAAGTAAGAGCGGCGCCATCATCCGGATTCTTTGGTCCGACGCATCCTCTCCAAAGGTTAACTCCCCGATCGCCTCTCCCGTTGATGACTCCGTTATGATTGCTCTCTTAGTCCAGGCGTTAATTGCTTCGATCGATGAAACGTAAAGCATGACGTTACCTCCTCCGAAAATAACGCTTTAGAACGCAAAACAGCGGAAAAGGTAGTTTCACCCTCCCGCTAAAGTTGAACGCCTAGACTGCCGCATAAATCACGCGATAGCCTTACTTTCCTCCGTTTAAAGCGTTACTCTCTCGGTATTTTCTTGCCCGTTTGTTTCGCGCTTTGCGAGCCGCTTCTACGCCGCAACCCGTACAGTAAATCTGCCGATTAGATTTACGCTCAAATGGCGACGAGCATTTACGGCAAACGTCCTCTTTCCCATCTGCTAAGCCGCGTTCGATTCGATACGCGCGTTCAAGTTTAGGATCGGTCGGAAGTACGCCTTCCTCAAAATAGCGGCAGCGGCCGCCGGACTGGCCGAAAAATACGCATTGACAATCGAGTAAGCAGCGATCCTCCGTCGACGTATCAAACGTTGCGCATTGGCGTTTGGCTAGCGATTGGAGGCGGTTCATAGCGCATCGACCTCCGCATTGTACGCTGCGAACGCCGCGGCATCCGTAGAATGTACGGCGACGCCGTCCGCGTTGAACAGTTCGCAATCGTCAGCAGCCTCATGTACTCCGGACCATATCGCATCGAGCGATGTATCAGCATCAGTTACCGGCCATGTAGCGGACTTGTACTCGTAGCGGTCGCCTGGCGCGTAAATACGTACGACGTGATTGCCGTCCTCAATCGTGTGCGAAACACGTATATAGCGTTCAAACTTCGTTTCCATTTCGATCTTCCTCGTTGCGGATCGTTGCGGTCTGCATCCGTCTCTTATTTTTATCCCGCGTGAAACCCGAGATTAAAGGCTCTCGTTCGCCCTTGACTTATGATGACGGTTGACGTAAAATTATATTGGGTTAATATACGTAATTCTTGCATAATAGCAAAAATTAAAGAGCACTGACCTACAGCGCCAGCTTACCAGAGTCTTTCGCGCGCCTTATTAATTCTAACATCTCGTCGGTTACGTCGAATGTCTGTGCAATTCTGATCCGCAAGTTATGGGAAACTGCACGACGTTCGTTCTCCACCGCTTCAATTAGCGATCTCGAAACTTTCAATGCCGCAGCAAATTCCGATTGGCTCATGTTCTTACTGATTCGGATAGCTCTTACCGCGTCTCCACTCATGCTACTGAATCTCCTTTCTGATTTGAAATGCTACAACACGGTAAATAAAATACCGGGGAGTCGCTCCCCTACATCTATACTTTTTTGTCGCCATTTAAAACCATCGAAGTTTTGCCCGCGTCCAAGCATTAAGCTTACGGCATGCCTCATCATCTTCGCTACCTGGTTTTCTCGACGGAATTTTACGGTTGCCCTCACCATAAAGCTCGCGCTGTCCTTGAATGAAGTCAATGAGTTCGGTCCTATGAGATACTTCGTACTTCCACGCAACCTTTAACATCTCATATTCGTCGAGCCAAAACGGATACTCATGCCACCAAGCGTAATGTTCCTCTCGCTTCGTCCTCTTGCGTTCTTTGCCCTCCAACAGCGCCTTATCCGCCCGCTGTTGTCGTCTTTGTAATGTCTTGATTCCGGTCTTACATTCGCTGCTGCATGTCCGCGTTGTATTACGCAAGCTACCGTCGCGGTAAGGATACCGACAGTACTCGCAATATTTAACACGCCGATCGACCGGTAAGTTAGTTAATAATTCACATATCACAGGCATCGCCTCATCACGCGTTAATCCAGCGACGAACTCGAGAGCGTACGTAACTGCACCGGTGCCGGGATCGATGTAATGTATCGGCTCCTTCCGTACGCGCTTAACGTGAGCGAGCGTTAACGGCACGCCGGCCGCTTCCGCATCTATAATCCGTTCGATAGCGTCAAAGTCACCGTTGTAATAAGCGTCTTCACGAGCAAGTGCGTATTGACTCATTCAGTCCCCTCCGCTTCATTTATAGTTTGCTGTAAAACGTCCGGTCCTTGATAACGCGATACTGGCGCATGGCCTCCACTACACGCGGGTCCTCCTGCAGCCGAGAAAATTGACGCGCCGAGATACCTAACGACTCATATATCTCCTTCGATTTAGTACGTTGACCGGACTCCATTTTCTGAAAATATCCAATCAAGTTATCCGCGTGCGTCACCTTTCCCGATAACCTCCGTAAAGGTGTAAATTCCCGACGAATAGAGCCAGGGAAGCTCTCGATTATCTTCCGTATGATCTCGCCGTCACGATGAAACAAGTAAACGTTAATCGGATACGTACTCGATCGCGGCCTAATGCGATGCACGTCTTGGATTCTCTCCGTTACGAGTTCGCCTGTCTTAAACGACTCGACGCGTGCGTCACTGTATCGAATGCCCGATATATTGATGTCATGATCCAACGGAAGCAGCTCGCTATATATAGCGCTCGCTACCTGCGGATAATACGTATCCCCTTTCAGTAGCCAACCGAGGAAGATTGCTGCATCACAATCCTTATACTCGTTCGTTGCCCGTCCGCTATCAAAGTGCTTCGTCAAAACAGCGCCGCACTCGATCTCCTCCGCTAACAACTCCTCAAGCCGCGAAAGATGCTCTTTATAAAAAACGACCATTGTCTTACGTTGTTTGGCCGCGATTTCCTTAACCATAGCCGCTACCTCGTCGAATGACTGCGGATGTGCTTCGAAGAACGACCGTGATAGATTTTCGCTCGGGCAGACGTTAAAATAGACGTTGCGGTATAGATGCGGTGTTGGCGCCTCGATAACGTCAAACTTATCAGAAGCGTAATACGGGTCGGTTTTTGCGGTCGCGTCCAGGATAAACGAGTTATACTGCGTCCACTCGTAATAAATCCGCTGCGAAACGGAAACCACGGGCACGCCTCCCCTCCGAAACGAAACCGCACCACCGAAACGTATAGCGCTCTCAAACGTTCCTAGCATGTCGAAATTATCGCCCTCGTAGTCGTCGCCCCAATCCTTACGCAGCTCCTCCGGTAACGTGTATTCGAAGTCAACCGGTTCGATCCGCGCCGCAACGCTGCAAGACTCGATCTCATGACGTAAACGCTGCGCATATTCGAGAAACTCGCGGAAGTAGTTCGCCTCTTTTCCGTTGTATTTACGTAGGCCGATCGCCCGCACATCGACGATTAAGCGATTAACGTCCTCTACCGATACGGAATGATTACGCGTTATAACCGGTCGTTCATCGATAATAAGTAACCGCCGCGGCCGCCGTTGTCGATCTCCGTCATAGAACGAAGAGAACCGGTCCAACAAACGCATAGAAGACTGACGCGCGAGCATCTCCGCTGTCATAATGACGACCGGATAATACGCCTGACGTTCGAATTGCTTCCGGTACGATCTATACGTCATCTGCAGCGGATCATATCCGCGTATGGCAAACGCTCGACGATAACGGACTTGTTCGCGTCCGTCTTCGGTTAAATTACGGTTAATTGCAACAGATAGCGCTTCAACTTCGTCGCGTTTTTGCTTTACGATGATCGCGCCAAAGTACGGATCGCTGGCGGTTTTATGACGTAGGAATAGTTCTAATAACGTTGACTTACCGAAGCCACATTCCGCTGCAAATACGATCGGATTCGGATTCGTACGTTCGGATTGCCAAGCGGCCGAAATTAAACTTACGAATTCGAGATCGCCGTGACTTACGGTCTGGCCGCGCGATTGCATTAACGTAGAAAACTCGTGAGTAACAGCGGGTAATTGAATAGCGTTCATTTTCCGTTCCTCCTCCGTTATTAAAAGAATGGCGTCGTACCTCCGCCCCGTATCCGAGGAAAACCGCCTCGTATCCGGACATATGGTATTTTCACGTCGGTATTTATGCGTTGATGTAGTGAGACATTGAAAAAAGTTGTTCCGGACGCGATAGCGGACGGGCAAGGCCGTAAGGCCGCGTGAGTGTATCAGCGCAAAAATTCGGACATAACTCTATAGAATATCTTATAAGAACGTGTCCGTTTTTTTTCGGATGATGGCGTAATGGCCACGCTCTCATTAGCTCGCGATTACCTGACTTCGCGTACCATTTCGTGAGCTCGGCGGTCGCTGGCGGATTTATAGCGTTTGATTGCTTCGATAAAGGACATAGAATGGCACCTCCTTCATAGGTTTATAAGACCCCGCACGTTCCTCCGCCTCCTTTAACGCCTTCTTAACTTCGCGCGGCTCGCGTACGGTCATTTCGTCTACCGTTTTGACTGCGCCGGATGACGGAATTGTGTGCGGCTTGGAGACGAACTCTGCGCGGTCGATATCATGCGGGAGTGATAGCATTTCAAATATTTTCCCAACATCCAGTCTCAAAACGGTAGACGTCTGCCGATTTCCGAATTGTTCATACGCCTGCATCATCGCACGAGCGGTGCGCGGTACGATATCGATCGAATGCAGCCAATGTTCCCACTGACCGTGAGCTAAGTCGTTCTCCTTAACGTGCTTCAACCGACGCCCAATCTCGAATATCGCTTCACCTGCGATTCTTTTATACGTGTTAATTTCTGCGGTTATGAGCTTCCCTATAAATGGTGACGACGGCCGATTCGATTTCGCACACCTCCCTACGTACAAAGTCGTTTTAACTTGGCGTTTTTCGCGTGCTAGCAGAAAAAAAATTTTTCTCCTACGGTATTATTCGTGGTCTGGATGTCGTTTCGCACAACTTTCGAATATTTTTACCTACCGTATTATCTGCGCCGTAAGTATCATCTCGCACACTTTTCGTTAAATTTTTTTAAAAAGTGAAACGTATGTTCGCACCCTCCGTATTACTACTCAAAAGCAAGCGCCCGACAAGGCGGCAACCGAGCCGAGCGCACTTTTCGTTAAGCTGAGCGTTTCTTTAGTACCTTCTTACGGGAGAGAGCCACCGGCGCCTGGTGCACCTCTCCAAAATGCAACACGGATAACTCATCGTCGTAAAACGTTGCCTTGGCCGGCTGCGCAATAAATCCGCGCTCGATGCGCTCGAAACCGTTCTCCGCTAAGAAACGTTCCTGCTCATCGAGTGTGGAAATCTGCGCGAACACGCCGGCTTCCGTCTGGTAACGTAATACACCGCCTTCCACGAATGTATAAAAAACGTCGGCAAGGTCAACGTAAACGATTTCAAATGTAGTCTTGTTAGCGCGCTTTACGACTGGTAGCCGCATAGTCCTCACTCTCCTGTGCGTTATGAATTTGCGGATTGGCTTTCCGCGAGCAACAGGCGCGTCAATTACCCGCGCCCCGTCGCTTTCGGCTCGGAGCCACCGGAGCCATCGTCGGGCGGAAATGTCATCAAAAGCGAGTCAACAACGTCATACGACCGGCCGCGCCATCGAAACGCCCCGTCGAGGCCTCCGAAATGGTTGCGTTGGCCCGTAAACGAGCCAAGCAAGACCGCGGCGCCGACGTAACGATCGGAGTCCGGACGCTCAGCCCACGTTAGGAATGCGTTAAGCACGGCGTCGGCCGCGTCGGATGCGTAAAGATAGATCATGTGCACCGTATCAATGGGGACGTAATAAGCGGGCACGTTATTCATAGGCCAGCGCTCCTCTCCGCTTCAATCCGAACGTCGAGCGCAGCCTTATACGCAAGCAAGCGGTTATAACGTGTAGCTGGCGGTAAGTACGTGGACATGCGGCGGAAATATGCGTAACGTTGCGCCTGGTATGCGTTCATTTTGCGTAACAGATACGCGATGCGGCGAACGGTCTTATTCATGCGGAAACACCTCCGTGTAGTAACGTTGATTCCCGAAAATCACGTAAACTCCGTGCTCGTCGGTATGGCGCTCTTTATCCCGCAGGAGTAACGTAGGACCGACGTAAATAGGCAGAATGTTATAGCGCCGGCTCATCGTAAAACCTCGCCAAAAGCGCCGCGAATGAACTCACCGACGAGAGCACCAAGCACGCGCGCGATGTATCGGCCGCGAACGGTACGACGATTAGATGGCGTCTGCAGCGATTGGAGTACAAGCATCGAACGTCACCTCCTTCGCGGGCAGAACACCAAGAGCACGAAGTTGAACGTCGTTAACTCGTACGGTGCCGAGCGTCTTATTCGGAGCGATACCGGTTGTGCGGATAAAAAAGCGTTGTTGCGATACGAAAGATACTGGCGTTGGGCGATCGAGAATAGATACGAAGAAGAGTCCGTCGGGACGGAGAACATAGCGCAAACGGTGCATAAAAATAGCCTCCTATATCGTTTTGAGTTTAACGTTTTGGGTTGTGTTTACCTGAATTATATAGCCTTTTAAGTTAAACGTCAACCGTTAGTTTATGTTCATTCGAAATTCATTTATAATTGCTCTAAGTGAGGTGCAAACGAATGGGAGTCGTCTTCAAACTGGAATCCTTCTTGGACAAACACAAGATAACAAAGAACGCTTTAGCTCGTGAGGCCAAAGTAAGGCCCAACACGATCTATGAGATTTGTAACGGTGAAGCGAAAAGAATCGAGTTAAAGACGTTCAATGAAATCATGGCTACGTTAATTCGTCTTACAGGCGAAAAAGTGCCGCTTTCGGATATAATCGATTACATACCTGACAGCAACGACAAGACCGCGAACCAGTAGTTTGGACGCGGTTTTATTTTTCTAAATGAAGTTAAAGGGGTTTTTTATTTATTGTCGAAAAGGTAATAAAATCCTATTTTACGGAGGGTCAAAATGCCTACATTAGACGAGATTCAGCAGCAAATTAAGAGCCTGGACGGAGTAAGTAAATTTTTCGGCAGAAGGGAAATTAAGGAGTTGCCCGCCATTCTGTGGCAGGATGAAGCCGTAGAGCGGATCGTTCAGGGGCTTTATAACAACGGCAACGGTTTGCTCGTCGGCACTAATAAACGCCTAATCTTCGTCGATAAAGGCGTATTCAAACTACGTGTTGAAGACTTCCCGTACGATAAATTGACGTCGATTCAGTACGAAACCGGCCTTATGTTCGGAGAAATAACGATCTTCGCATCCGGAAACAAGGCAGTTATTAAGAATATCGAAAAGCAGCAAGTGCGTAATTTCGCGGAAGGTGTTCGCGCTAAGATATCGAGCGGTGGCAACGCTAAGTCCGAAGCGGCTCCGGCCTCTGACGATAGCATTGTGCAATTGGAACGTTTAGCGCAGTTGAAAGCAGCGGGGATACTGACCGAGGAAGAGTTCGCGGCGAAAAAGCGCCAAATTCTCGGATTATAATGACGCGTTTAACGTCGCTCCTTCATCTCTATACCGCGTCCGATCGATGAGATAACGGAAGATGACGGAATAACAGCGGTTAAGGTTACCAGCCTCGAACGTTACGTACGCGAATTGCACGGCGGTACGTGAAGCCGGCAAAGCTCCGTTATATAAAGGTGATCCCGGTTATAGTACGAAATTGGACCGCGACGGCGACGGAGTAGCGTGTGAGGCTTCGTAATTTATAAAAGGCAGGGTACAAATGGACAAATTTTCACCTGAAGTAAAAGCAATTATCGAAAGATTGGAAATCCATAGACGTAAAAAAGAAGAAATTTTAAAGCAAGGAAATATAACACAAGAGGTACGGTCAGACTCTATCGGTAGAGTAGCAGCATTATCACACGCTATCACAGAATTACAGCACCTTTACCAAACTGGTCAAGTAAAGCCTGATAAAGACGATATTAATTAAAAAATAAACTTGAATGACGCTCATCAAACAGCTATTGCGTTGGTGGGCGTTTTCTTTGCGTAAATTAGCGTTAATCCTCGTTAGATTTCGTCAGAATTTCGCTTCAATACGTTAAAGCATAAAATAACTCTTACGTGTAATACTGTAACAAAACCGCGTAGGAGGAATTAAAAATGACAAGAAGAAAAAACAGTATTCCTGTTAATTTCACACTTAATGAAGGCGATACGCCAGCATCTAACATTCATCTGGCGATTAACTCATTTCTTAAGACATGTAGGGCCAAAAATTTAGCCGACCATACGATGAAGTATCACGCGAACGCCTCAAAAATCATCATTCGCATGATGACGTATCACGGTTTAAAACGAACAGATGAAATTACGAAGGACCACGTTATTGACTTCGTTAATTACCGTCAGGAATGCGGAATCCGTCCGGCATCGATCAATCAAAATTTGCGCTCATGGCGAGTATTCGGAACGCATATGGTTGAAATCGGCGTTCATGAGACGAACCAATTCAACTTAGAACCACTGAAAGTCGAACGGTTATTTATTAAAACGTTCAGCGACGATCAGCTCGCCGTACTTTTAGATACTCCCCGTAAAAACGAGTTCGTCGGATTTCGTGATTATGTATTAATGCTGTTGTTCA
Source organism: Paenibacillus thailandensis (assembly GCF_042685365.1). Classification (NCBI taxonomy): domain Bacteria; kingdom Bacillati; phylum Bacillota; class Bacilli; order Caryophanales; family Paenibacillaceae; genus Paenibacillus; species Paenibacillus thailandensis. The sequence continues at coordinate 8,974 of NZ_JBHUMY010000016.1, forward strand.
TCGAAACGGGTATTAGATTAAACGAAGCTTTAATGATTAAAATTTCGGATATTGATTGGCGGCGTGGCACGATAAAGGTATACGGTAAGGGGCGTAAGGAACGCGCTGTTCCCTTCCAGGCAACGTTAGAGAAACACCTTCAAAATTACGTGCGGCTACGCGGAAAATTAGATCACGATTTCCTTTTCGTCAGCATCGATAATAAGCCGCTAAAGGCGCGATCGGTTCAGGACAATTTGCGCAAATACGGCCGGCTTTCGCGGATTAGGGACGTAAATGCAACTCCGCACGTTTTCCGCTACACTTTCGCTCGACTCTACATCCAAAACGGAGGTGATCCGTTTTCGCTCAAAAATTTGTTGGGCCACACAACTATTGCGATGGTTAACCATTACGTAGATATGTGGGGCACAGATACAGCAGAGAAACATGCAAAGTATTCACCGCTAGAGGGTTTGAAATATAAAGGAGATTTACGTTAAAATCACAGCATTCTAGCGGCGTTGATACCTAACCCCTACCGTTACCCCTCCGCACGGCTTAGCGTGGCTATACGCGGCGAAAACGAAGGAATAACGACTAAGAGCTCCGTAGGTATCCGTTATAGTAACGTGATATCTTTCGGAGCTCTTTTTACGAACAAATGTTTGAGTTTGTCCGTGGCATCGTGTATGATAACGATAACTAAACGTTCAACAAATACGCGCAGAAAACGAGGTGAAATCCGCAAAGGTTTATCGATATTGCAGCGTCAAAGTTTATCGGAACGATGACGCTATAACGACCGCAAATTCACCGTTTCAGCAAACGTTGTGTGACCGAAAAGCCGCACCGTTACGCCAACTACGACACCTTGTGCTCAATCCGCAGCTTGTCGGCGACCATCGCGATGAATTCGCTGTTCGTCGGCTTCGACTTGCTGATGTTGATCGTGTAGCCGAACAGATGGCTGATGCTGTCGATGTTGCCGCGCGTCCAGGCGACTTCGATCGCGTGGCGAATGGCGCGTTCGACGCGGGACGGCGTCGTTTTGAACTTTTCCGCGATAGCCGGATAAAGCGTCTTCGTAATCGCGCCCAAAATTTCGATGTTGTTGTACACCATCGTAATCGCTTCGCGCAAATATTGGTACCCTTTAATATGCGCGGGAACGCCGATTTCATGAATGATGCTTGTAATGTTGGCGTCAAGGTTTTTGCCTTTGGACATCGGCACCACGTTCGATTTTATGCTGGAGGTGCTTGTAGACGAATAAGTTGCCGAAGTTGCAAAAGAAGAATTGCCGACAAGCTGGCGAATGCGGTTAGCCAAAATTTCCATATCAAAAGGCTTTAGGATGTAATACGAGGCCCCTAGCTGAACGGCCTTCTGCGTAATGTTCTCTTGGCCGAACGCCGTCAACATGATGATTTTCGGCATTGGCTGCAGGTTCATGTCCCTTAAGCGTTCCAGCACGCCCAATCCGTCCAAGTGCGGCATAATGATATCAAGAATAAGAATGTCGGGCACTCTGCTCGCCTGCTCGAGATGCCGCAACACTTCTTCTCCGTTATAAGCTACGCCACTGATGTTCATATCGCTTTGTTCGGATATGTACTCGGATAATAGATTCGTGAATTCGCGGTTGTCATCTGCCAAAAGCACTTCAATCTTATGCAAGGTTTGGTCCTCCCTTAAATATAATTTATGAATTCCCTTCCCTTAGCTGTCTTGCTTATACTTTCGACATGCCGGCCTTAATTCCTTCTGTCGAATAATTTTAATTTTCTTTTTTACGAAAAAACGTTATAATAAATATTTTATTACATGAAGTGATTTCGTTCGATGTTTTTCGACATGCGTCAGAAGCCACGAAAGAAAAATCCGCTGTCAGAACCGAGGCGCAGCCTAACAACGGATTGTATTCATTATGCGGCAACTTCCTTGCTTGACGGTTTTGGAGCTTTAACCAAGATGCCCGCGTCCTGCAGCATCCATTCGATAAAGCAGCCGTATCCCGAAGACGGATCGTTCACAAAAACGTGGGTGACGGCGCCGACAAGCTTGCCGTTCTGCAATATCGGGCTGCCGGACATGCCTTGCACGATGCCGCCTGTTTTGCTTAACAGACGTTTATCCGTAACTCGGATAACCATCCCTTTCGTAGCCGGCATTTGCTGCTTTGAGACATGGACGATCTCGATATTGAACCGTTCGACCTTCTGTCCGTTTACGACCGTTAAAATTTCGGCCGGACCTTCCTTCACTTCCTCCGCGAAAGCTACCGGTACCGCTCGGTCGCTGTAGCTATGGACGGGCTGTTCGTTCATTTTGCCGAAGATGCCGAAGGATGTATTTCGTTCCACGTTGCCAAGCACTTTGCTTTCTTTCACGAATTGGGCTCTTTTTTCGCCGGGTTCGCCGTTTTGGCTTTTATTGATCGACATGACCCGGGATTGGAGTATTTCGCCGTAACCTACCTCGATTGGCGTTTGCGTGTCCATATCCGTAATGACATGACCCAATGCGCCGTAAACCCCTTGCTCGGGCGCATAAAAAGTTAACGTCCCGACGCCCGCTGCGGAATCGCGGATATACAGCCCCAATCTCCAAGCTTGATCTTCTATATCATATTCCGGGTATAAATTCGTTTGAAGAATCTTTCCATTCCGTTTATAAGTCAAATTCATCGGCTGTTTCGATAATCCGGCTTTCTCTACAAGCTTGCCGACTTTCTGCACTTCGTGGATAGGCTCTCCGTTTATGCTCGTAATCAAATCGCCTAAACGAAGGCCCGCCTTCTCGCCGGGAGAATGCTTGACGCCGCTGCGGTCCGTTACCAAATGATGACCTACAACCAATATGCCGGCCGATTTTACTTTAACGCCAATCGTTTGTCCGCCCGGAATCACTTTCAGATCAGGCATTACGCTTACTTTAACGGTCTTGAAAGGAATCGTTCCAAACAATTTCACTTTCATGCTTGTTTGTCCCGTACGGTTAGGCTTTAAGGATAACGGTTCGTTCAGATTGACCGAAAGCGAATTTTTGGCTGTGCCGTTAACCTGCAATATTCGCGGATCAACCGTTACTTCTGCATGAACCGGAACTCCGTACTGCAGTCGTTTCATCTGGCCGGAGAATAAACGAAGTTCATTCGGGATTGCGGCAAAATGCTGAAACGGGGTGGAGATTCCGACCATGCAGACGAGAAAAACGAGAACAAGTCCAAACCATCTCATCCGGTTTCCGGAGTTCAATGTTTTCACGCTCCCTGTATTCCGTCGCATGACGAAGTCATTTCGCCGTTGGCGTACCTTTAAGTTACCCCGCACCAACTGTTTTATGACCACAAAAACATTCCCGAATTACCTCTCATTACGCTCCTTTTTGCCGGTAAGCCAAATCGAGCATTTCTTGCGCATGATGGCGCGTTTTTTCGGTGACTTCTACGCCGCCGAGCATTCGCGCAAGCTCCTCGATTCGGCTATCGCCGACTAATTGCTTGACAAATGTAGAAGTGCGTTCTCCCGTTACCTGCTTCCGGATTTCATAATGATGATCCGCCATGCACGCCACCTGCGGCAAATGCGTGATCGAGAAAATTTGGCAGCGGGACGAAAGCTGCGACATTTTCTCCGCGATCGCCTGCGCCGCGCGGCCGCTTACGCCGGTATCCACTTCGTCGAATACGAGGACGGGCACTTGGTCGATCTCGGCGAATATGCTTTTTAGCGCCAGCATAATCCGCGACATCTCCCCGCCGGATGCGATTTTGTTCAGCGGCTTTAACGGTTCGCCCGGATTCGTCGAAAGCATAAATACGACTTCGTCGATGCCGCTCGCGTTCAACTGAACGATATTGTCCTCCTGATCTCGTTTCGTGTGGTCGATCTGCACTCTGAATTTCGTATTGCCCATCAGCAGGCTGCCAAGCTCGTTTTCGATTGCCGCAGACAATTGAAGCGCGGCGTGAATCCGCATTTGGGACAGCTGCTCCGCCAGGGCGATCGCTTCTTCGAACAATCGGTTTTCTTCCTGCTGCAGCTTCTCGAGATGCTCATCCCTGTTTTCGATTTTGTCGCGCTCCTCGACCGTCCGTTCCAAATAAGCCAATATATCCGGAATTGTCTCGCCGTATTTGCGCTTCAAGCTGTTAATGAGGTCAAGCCGATCTTCTATGTACGCAAGCCGTTCCGGGTCCGATTCGATGCCGTCCCGGTAATTCCGCAGCTGATACGCCGCATCTTCGGCTTGGTAATAGGCGGATTGCAGCTGCTCCAGAAGCGGCGACAATACGGATTCATCGTACTTCGCGACGTCCGACAGCTTCGAGATGGCTTTGCCGAGCGCGTCTAGCGCATGGCCGTCATACAGCAGCGAATACGATTCCGAAATGCCGTCCATCCGTTTGCTTGCGTAAAGTAGTTTGCGCTTCTCTTCGGCCAACGATTCATCTTCGCCGGGCTTCAGCTTGGCGTTTGAGATCTCTTCGATCTGAAACCGGAATAAGTCCAGCATCTGCACGTTATGACGAGCCGACTCCTCCAGCTCCCGCCTTTCCGCCCGCTTCCCCTGCAGCTTGGAGAACACCTCTCTATAATTGCTTTTCAATTGAAGGAGCTCTTGGCCTGCGAACAGATCCAGCCACTCCAGATGGCGCTCGGTCTTCAGCAGCGATTGATGCTCGTGTTGGCCGTGGATGTTCACAAGGCATTCGCCGATATCCCGCAGCATCGTCATCGTAACAAGCTGGCCGTTCACGCGGCTGCTGCTTTTGCCTTGCGAGGACAGCTCCCGGCGTATAACCAGCATTTCGTCCGGTGAAGCCTCTATGCCGAGCCGGTTTAGGACCGACCAGACCGGATGCGACGGCTTTACGTCGAACATCCCTTCCATCTCGGCCTTGTCGCATCCGTAGCGGACCATGTCCGCCGAACCTCGTCCCCCAACGATGAGGCTTAACGCATCGATAATGATCGATTTGCCCGCCCCGGTTTCACCGGTCAGAACATGAAAGCCTTCATGAAACGATACATGGACTTCTTCGACGACAGCTAAATTCCGTATTGACATTTCGCGCAGCATTCGGTAGCAGCCTCCCACATGATCTTCAAAGCAAAATAGTATGATCCATCATTCCAGCATGGCGACAAGCCTGTCCACGATTTGGCCGCTTTGCTCCTTCGTCCGGCAAATGATGAGGATCGTGTCGTCGCCGCAAATCGTTCCCATCACTTCCGTCCATTCCATGTTGTCGATCAAAGCGCCGATCGCGTTCGCCGTCCCCGGAAGACATTTCATCACAACCAAATTTTCCGTAAAATCGATATGCACAAAGTTGTCGAGCATCGCCCTCTTCAGCTTGTTGACGGGATTCAACCGCTGCTGATCCTGCGGGAGCGAATATTTGTAGGCTCCGTCTCCCGTAGGCACCTTGACCAGCATCAGCTCTTTCATATCCCTCGATACCGTCGCCTGCGTCACCTGCAAGCCGGAGGCGCGCAAAGCTTCGACAAGCTCTTCCTGCGTCTCGATTATTTGCGTGGAAATAATTTCTTTAATTTTAAATTGTCGCGTGCTTTTCATGAGATCCTCCCAAGCGTTCTATTCCGCATAATGAAACTTTATTTTCCTCAATATCTTTTCCTTTACGTCCAGGAACAATATGCCGTCGCATTCCGGCAATAAAAGCGAGTAAACGAACAGCCTGTCCCTGACGCCGCTGCCTGTCCAGTCCATCGGCATCCGTTCTCTCGCCGTCTTTACGATGTACAGTTCCCCGTCCGCCGACTCCGCGATGTAATCGATATACAAACGGCTCTCCAGCGTCTCGTCGTCCAGCTCGATCGTGATCGGCACCCGATGCTTGCCCGACTGCACTTCGTAACCTGCCGCCTCGAGAAACAAAATATTCTCGTCGTCCGGGTCCAGCTTCGCGCCTGCTCCCAGCGTAACTTTGCTTACTTGTGCAGGCTGATGAAGCCACCTGTAAAATGAGCGGAAAAGCCATAATGCCAGCAGGCCGCCGGCGACCAGCATAATGAACCATTCACCGTATACTCCCATTTACCGAAACTCCTCCATTGCCTGACGAGAATTTTCTTGTCAATAGGTTCGATACGACGCCATAAAATTCCTGTATGCAGCGAATAAAGCGAACGCTTGTTTGGTTTTTTCTTCAGTGTACCAAATCTAAACGCGTGCTGCAAGATGAATCCGCTGCGGTTAATCGGCGATTAAAAAAAGGGACCCTGTCGCTCTCCGTCACGTACCGGAGTGCAGGCTCCCTAATGCCATATGAATCTTACCGGCTTGAGAACGTATCCGCCGCTTGCTTCACGACGGCAGGCACGATGTCGTCGAGTTCCGCCGGAGCGGAACTTGGCTCCCCTTCCCAAATCCAATAAGCCAAAAATTCGATATTCCCTTCCCCTCCGGTAATCGGCGAAAAGGTGAGCGCCTCCAGCTTGTATCCCGACTCGGCCGCAAACGTCAACACTTGACGAAGCACTTCTTCATGCACGTTCGAATCGCGCACGACCCCCGACTTGCCGACCTTCTCCCGTCCGGCTTCGAATTGCGGCTTAATTAACGCGACGGTGCCCGATCCTTGCTGCAGCAGACCCGCCAAAGCGGGCAAGATCAGCTTAAGCGATATAAAGGACACGTCGATCGTCGCGAATGTCGGTCTCGGACCGTCGAGGTTCTCCGGCTGCATATAACGGAAATTGGTCCTTTCCATCACCTTAACGCGATCGTCCTGCCTAAGCGTCCAATCCAGCTGATTGTAGCCGACGTCGATCGCATAGACGTATGACGCGCCGTTCTGAAGGGCGCAATCGGTAAAACCGCCGGTCGAAGCGCCGATGTCGAGCATCACTTGGCCGGTCATATCGATGCCGAAGGTCCGTATCGCCTTCTCGAGCTTCAGTCCTCCGCGGCTTACGTAAGGATGAAGGGCTCCCTTCACTTTAATGTCGGCGTCCCGCGCGACCTTCATGCCGCCCTTGTCGACAGGTTCGTCGTTTACGAGCACAAGGCCGGCCATCAAGGCCGCCTTCGCTTTCACTCTGCTGTCAAAATATCCGCGCTCCACCAGTAGCACGTCGATCCGTTCTTTCGCTGTAGTCATCGTTCTCCTTGCCGCTGGCCTACTTGCCCGCGCTGCGAATCATGCGGCGGGTCATCATCGCCTTCAATTCCGACGCTACCCGCTCGCCCGTCAGGCCAACCTCTTCCCGTTGTTCTTTAATTGTAGCATGCTCGACGAAAATGTCCGGTACCCCGATTATTCGAATCGGAAGTCCATGCCGTCCGTGCAAAGAATAAAACTCCAGCACGGCGCTGCCAAGTCCTCCAAGGACGGAGCTTTCGTCCAGCACGATCATAGGCTTGCCTTCGTCCGCCAACCCAAGCAGCATTTTCTCGTCCAGCGGCTTAATAAACCGCGCGTTGACGATTTTTACGGTAACGCCTTCCCGCTTTAACTGCTCGGCCGCTTCCTCCGCCACTTGCAGCATCGGCCCGATTGCGACGATAACGGCGCTGTCGCCTTCGCGAACCGTTTCCCAAACGCCGATCGGCAGCGGTTCCAGCGCCGAATCGATTTTGACGCCCAAGCCGTTCATGCGCGGGTAGCGAACGGCGATCGGCCCGTCATTGTAGTCGACGGCCGTCTTCATCATCCGGCGCAGCTCGTTTTCGTCCTTCGGCATCATAATGACGATGTTCGGAATATGACGCAAGAAGGCGATATCGTAAACGCCCTGGTGCGTCTCGCCGTCCGGCCCGACGAAGCCCGCGCGGTCGATCGCGAACACGACGTTCAGGTTCTGACGGCAAATATCGTGCACGACCTGATCGTAAGCCCGCTGCAGGAATGTCGAATAGACGGCGAATACCGGTTTCATGCCTTCGAGCGCAAGCGCTCCAGACAACGTGGCGGCATGCTGCTCGGCAATCCCGACATCGATCATCCGTCCCGGGAAACGGTCGGCGAATTTGAACAAGCCCGAGCCGCCAGGCATTGCAGGGGTAATCGCGACGATTCGGTCGTCCTTCTCGGCAAGCTCGATCAGCACTTGTCCGAATACATCGGTGTACGTCGGCGGAACGACGACTTTCATGCCTTTGTTGCTTTCCAGCTTTGGACTTATGCCGTGCCATTTGTACGAATCTTGCTCCGCAGGCACGTACCCTTTGCCTTTCAGCGTAACGGCGTGAACGAGCACGGGACCGTTAACGGAGTCGGCTTGCTTAAAAATTTCAAGCAATTGCTGAATGTCGTGGCCGTCCACCGGCCCGAGATACGTAAGCCCGAATTGCTCGAACAATACGCCGTGAACAAGCAAATATTTAATGCTGTCTTTCACCCGGCTCGATACTTTGGCGAATTTGCCGCCGACAGCGGGAATTTTGTTCAGGAACTGGCTCAGCTCCTCCTTCGCCTTCTGGTAGTGGCGATCGGAGCGTATTTTGCCCAAATATTGATGCAAAGCTCCGACGTTCGGAGCAATCGACATTTCATTGTCGTTCAGCACGACGATCATTTTGCGCTTCTCGTGGCCGATATGGTTCAACGCTTCAAGCGCCATCCCGCCGGTAAGAGCGCCGTCGCCGATCATCGCGACGATCCGGTTATGCTCGCCTTTGAAATCCCGGGCCAAAGCCATCCCCATAGCCGCCGACAACGACGTGCTGCTATGGCCGGCTTCCCACACGTCGTGCTCGCTTTCCGCCCGTTTAATGAAACCGCACAGCCCGTTCCGCATTCTGAGCCTGTCGAAATCTTGTTTGCGTCCGGTCAAAATTTTGTGCACATAGGATTGATGTCCAACATCGTATATAAATTTATCGTTCGGGCTGTCGAACAAGTAATGCATCGCAAGCGTCAGCTCGACTACGCCCAAATTTGAAGCTAAATGGCCTCCGGTTACGGAAAGCTTCTCGATAAGAAACTGACGGATTTCATCGGCCAGCTGATCCAGTTGTTGAACGGTCAAACTTTTAAGATCGGCCGGCCCGTTGATATGATCTAGCAGCACGTTACTTCCTCGCTTTCCGAAAGCGGCAAAGCCGCTGTCCAATAAACGTCATCTCTTTACATAAACTTATTGTACCACATATCCGCGAATGTTTAGCAACCTTGGGAGTCCAAGGCGCCGATCGCGAGCTTCAATGGTCGCGGTGCACGAGATAGTCCGCGATTTCCAGAAGCTTCTCCGGCAACGGCAAATTCGCTTCCAAAATGGCCGATTTCGCTTCCTGGGTCAGCATTTCGACTTGCGCCTTGGACTGCTCGATGCCGATCAAATAAGGATAGGTCACTTTATTTTGCGTGACGTCGCTGTTCGTTTTTTTGCCGAGCTTCTTCTCGTCGCCGATCAAATCGAGAATATCGTCCTGGATCTGGAACGCCAGACCGATATTGCGCCCGTACGTTTCCAGAAGATCCAGCTGGCGTTTGTCCGCGCCGCCCGCTCTGGCGCCCGCCTTCAGCGAAAAAACGATCAGATCGCTCGTTTTATGCAGGTGGATATATTCCAGCTCTTCGATGGTCGTGATTCCCTGCTCGCCGAGCATATCCGCCGCCTGTCCGCCGACCATTCCTCTTGCTCCGGCCAGAACGGCCAGCTCTTCCGTCATGTCGAGGGCGGCTTCCGCGCTGACCGCTCCTTGGCGCGCCGCTTGGGCGATTAAATAAAACGCGTGCGTCAGGAGGGAGTCCCCGGCCAAAATGGCCATCGCCTCGCCGAATACTTTATGATTCGTCGGCTTGCCGCGCCGGAAGTCGTCATTGTCCATCGCCGGCAAATCGTCATGTATCAAAGAGTACGTATGGACGTACTCGATGGCGCAAGCGATCGGCAGCGCCGCATCCGCCGCTTCGGCCTTTCCGCTGACCGCTTCCGCAGCGGCCATGACGAAGGCGGGACGGAGACGTTTGCCTCCCGCCTCGAGGGAATAGGCCATCGCTTCCCGCAGCCGGCTTGGCACCTGCCATTCGGCGGGCAGACAGCGGGTAAGCGCCGCCTCGACTTTAGCCGCCCGTTCGGCCAAATAAGCTTTTATTCCGGCAAATTGCTCCAAAGCCGTTATTCCCCTTTATCCTCGTTTGCCGGCGCAAACGGTTTTTTCTGAAAGCCTTGTTCCGTTTCGATTAACATTTCGATTTTACGCTCTACTTGTTCGAGCTTGCCGCCGCACAGCCGGGACAGCCTCATCCCTTCCTGAAACAGCTCGATCGCTTTCTCCAGGGGGACGTCTCCGCTTTCCAGCTGGGCGACGATCGCCTCCAGCTGCTCCATCGCCGCTTCAAAGCTGATTTCTTGATTATCCGCGATTGCCATCGTCTCCCGCTCCTCTCATCGACCATACATGGCAGTCCAGCTCGCCGTCCGAAAGTTTCACTTTCACCATGTCGCCCGGCTGGACGTCGCCGATCGTTTTGATCAGCCGGTCTTCTTTTTCATCATATACAAGACTATAGCCCCGCGACATAATTTTGAGGGGGCTGAGCGCATCCAACTGCTTGATCGTCCCGGCCAGTTGAAGCCGGTTCTGCTTTACGATCGATTGCATCGATTGCTCCAGCCTGCGGCTCGCTCCCCGCAGCCTCATCGCGGCATAGGCCGCCTGCTCGCCGGGATGATGCGCTGCAAGCTGCGCATGCAGCCTCGTCAACCGCTCCCCGCCTCGCTCCGCTTGCCGGCGAATGAGCTCGCCGAGCCGTTCGCGCAGCCGGTCGTGCCGCTGCGCCTGCTCCAGCAAATATTTGCGAGGGTGAACGAAATACGGCGAACGGCGAACCGCGGCGAGCCTTTCCTTGCCGCTTTGCGTCTGAAGCTGAACGGCATGCAAAAGCCTGCTTCGCAAATGCGCCAGCTGCTGCTGCAGCTCGACAACGTGCGGCACGGCCAGCTCCGCGGCTGCGGTCGGCGTAGCCGCGCGAAGATCGGCCACAAAATCGGCGATCGTAAAATCGGTCTCATGACCGACGGCGCTTATAATCGGAATGGATGATGCCGCTATGCTTCTCGCTACCTTCTCTTCGTTAAATGCCCAAAGCTCTTCCAGCGACCCGCCGCCGCGGCCTACAATTAATACGTCGACTTCGCCGAAACGATTCATGGTTTCGATCGCTTTCGCAATCGAACCGGCGGCTTGCGTTCCTTGAACGAGCACCGGATACACGTAAATCGGAACGGCCGGATGCCGTCTCTGCAGCGTAATGATAATATCTCTGACCGCCGCGCCGGTCGGCGAAGTAATGACTCCGACCGCCTTCGGAAACTTCGGTATCGGCCGCTTCCGCTGCGCCGCGAACAGTCCTTCGGCCTCCAGCTTCCCTTTCAGCTGCTCGAAGGCCAGATACAAGCTGCCGATGCCGTCCGGCTGCATCGCAGTGACATAAAATTGATAATTGCCGTCCCGCTCGTAAACCGATATATTTCCCCGTGCCATAACCTTGCTTCCTTCGCGCGGGATAAAAGGCAGCTTCTGGTTGTGGGATGCGAACATAATGCACTTCAACCGGCTGTCTTTGTCCTTGAGGGTGAAGTACATATGACCGCTCGAATGATGCGTATAGTTTGAAATTTCGCCGCGCAGCCATACGTCGCCCAGCAGCAAGTCCGATTCCAGCTTCATTCGAATATAGCGGTTGATTTCTTTGATCGAATAGATGCGCGGCTGCTCCGCCATTTAACCGATCACTCCCCGTGAGCCCGTTTGGCCGCCGTAATCGTATTGTTCATCAGCATCGTAATCGTCATCGGCCCGACTCCGCCCGGCACCGGCGTAATGTAGCCTGCCGTTTCCAGACAAGCCTCGTAATCGACGTCTCCGGCAAGCTTGCCGTCCGGAAGCCGGTTGATGCCTACGTCAATGACAACGGCTCCCGGCTTCACATAAGAGGCGCCGATCGCCTTCGGCTTGCCGATCGCTACGACCAGAATGTCCGCTTGACGCGCGATTTCCTCCATATTCGCCGTACGCGAATGGCAGATCGTCACGGTTGCGTTTTCGCGGAGAAGAAGCATGGCCACGGGTTTGCCTACAATATTGCTGCGCCCGATCACGACGGCATGCTTGCCCGCGATATCGCATCCGCTGCGCTTGATCAGCTCGATAACGCCGGCCGGCGTACATGGAAGCAGGCTGTCGTCCCCGATAACCAGATTGCCTACGCTTTGCGGATGAAAGCCGTCGACGTCCTTCTCCACGCGGATCGCATCGATAACCGCCTTCTCGTTAATATGTTTAGGCAGCGGGAGCTGAACGAGAATGCCGTGTATCGACTCCTGATTGTTCAGCTTGTCGATCAGCGCAAGCAGCTCGGCCTCCGTCGTTTCGGCAGGCAAACGATGAACCTCCGAATAGAAGCCGAGCTGCTGGCACGCCTTCTCCTTGGAGCCTACGTATACTTTCGACGCCGGATCGTCGCCTACAAGCACGACAGCGAGGCCCGGGACGATACCTTTGGCGATAAGCCTCGACGCCTCCGCTTTAATTTCTTCCCGGATTTGATCCGAAATTTTTTTCCCTTCGATAACTTGTGCGCTCACAGCAATCCTCTCCTTACGATTGATAGATTGTCTATTCCTTGCGGGATCTCAATTCGTCTACGCCTTGCAGCAGCTTGCCAAGCACGCCGTTGACGAATTTGCCGGATTCCTCGGTCCCGAAATGCTTCGCCAGCTCGATCGCCTCGTTCGTTGCCGCTTTAGGGGGAACATCGTCCCGGAAGACGATTTCATAACAAGCGAGCCGTAAAATTTGGCGATCGACGCGCGATAGGCGGTCGACCTGCCAGCCGGTCAAAAACTGCTGCAGCATGCCGTCGATCGCCTGTTTCCTTTCCGTTACGCCAAGCACCAATTCGGTCGCGAATTGCTCCGTCGCTTTCGCTTCGGCAGGCTTTGCCCCGAGCTCGTTGTCCTGGCCGGCCGCTTCCTCCATAATCATCGCGATCGCTTCCTGAGGGGATACCTCGTTCATCTCCATTTGATACAAGCTTGATACTGCAATTTCGCGAGCTAATCTTCGTTTCATGATACCTCCGCGGCATAAGCCGATATATAATGTTGCTGCCCCTGTCCTTGTCCAAGACGGCGCGGTTGTGACGCAAGACCGGTTTGACGCGTACGGTCTTACGTCTTGAATAAACCTATGGCCTCCTCCCTGCCCCGAAAACTGCTGGAGGCATTCCTTATCCGGAGTACGGAGGAGACCACAGGGTTACTTATACAGCCTGATTTTGTTCGATAAATACTGCCATATCCGCCGCAGCGGGACGAGAGGATCCTGCCGCAGCTCCTTCTGCTTCCCGATCCAATAACCGGCGGAGACAAGCAATCCTACAACCAGCATGTCCCAAAATCCGGAAATTAAATAAATGATGCCGAAAAACAACCCGGCGGCGGCGCCGAGCACCCTTTTCCCGCAGGATGCCAAGAACTCTCTCCACATCGGCTCTTCCACCTCTATTCGACCCGGCTTTTATAGGTGTTGGTTTGAATGATATTCGCCACGAACACGGAAACGTTGGTAACCGGAATGCCGGCAATTTCCTCGACGTGCTGCTTAACGGCCTTCTGAATCTCTTCCGTCATGGTCGGGATCGACGTCTCGCCGTCCACCACGGCGCGCAGCGTAATATCAAGCCCCGAATCGGCGGCATGGATTCTTGCGCGCAAATCCTTCACGCCGCGTTGCCGGGAAGCCGCTTTAAGGGCAAGGTTCTCGATCGTTTCGATCGAAATGCGAATGTCCCCGAAATCCGTGCGCTGGTCGATCGAAGAAGCGGAAGATGAGCCTCTTTGCAGCGACAGTATAAAAAAGCGCAGGCTCAAAAGAAAAAGGACGATGCCAATGACCAGCAAGGTCACCTGCAGCGGCTCCGTCTCAAAAATCTCGCCGACCGCTTCGGAAACACCGGATTCGGGTATCCAGTTGAAGCCGATGCATACGAACACGATCGCAATGGCGGCCGTTATGATGCTGTAAAAAAATAAAAACAGCTTGTCCAAAATCCGAATCACGCTTACGCCTCCTGACGTCATTCCGAATGAAAACCCCCTTGCGCCGAGCGGCATGCCCATTCACGAGGGGGTTTATTTGAAAATATAAACGTTCCGCAAACCTCTCTTACTTCACCCGAACCGTATTCGTTTCTTCTTCTTCCGGCTTCTCGGCCGTCTTGAAATGGACGTCATGGATATGTACATTCACTTCTACGACCGTAAGCCCTGTCATCATCTCGATCGAGCGTTTCACGTTGTGTTGAATTTGTACCGCGATTTCCGGGATTTTGTTGCCGTACTCTACGATGATGGAAACGTCAATAGCCGCTTCGCGTTGACCGACTTCCACCTTTACTCCTTTGGAAAGGTTCTTGCGTCCAAGCAGCTCGGCGATTCCGCCGGCAAAGCCGCCGCTCATTCCGGCTACGCCTTCCACTTCGATTGTCGCAAGACCGGCGATAACCGCGATCACTTCAGGAGCAATCTGGATCGTGCCGATGTCCGTCTTCTCATAGTCTGCAGCAATTGTGCTCATAGCGTCTTTACACCTCCCAAAAATTGCGCGCTCGGCCTCTTAAACAGGCCGAGCATTGATCCGCGTCTTATTTCTATACTATATCATCAGGCTTGGATTATGACAAACAGTTGCTTGTTCGCTTTATCCTTTAACGATGCCTTCTTCCGGGTTGTTAACGTCGTATTCTTCAAGGAATTTGATGTCGAACGTGCCTTGAACGAACTTTGGATGATTCAGAAGCTTCTGATGGAACGGAATCGTCGTCCGGATGCCGTCGATCGCAAATTCCGCCAGCGCCCGTTTCATGCGGGCGATCGCCTCTTCGCGCGTCGCGCCCCAAACGATCAGCTTCGCGATCATGGAATCGTAATGCGGCGAAATCGTATAGCCCGGATATACGGCGCTGTCCACGCGCACTCCCGCACCGCCCGGCGGCAGGTAGAACGGGATGTTGCCCGGCGACGGCATGAAGCCGCGCTCGGAATCCTCGGCGTTGATCCGGCATTCGATGGACCAGCCGTTGATTTTCAGATCCTCTTGCGTGAACGAAAGCGGGTTTCCTTCCGCGACGGAGATCATTTCCTTGATCAGGTCCACGTTCGTGATCATCTCGGTAACCGGATGCTCAACCTGGATTCGCGTATTCATCTCCATGAAGTAGAAGTTGCCGTCCGGTCCAAGCAGAAATTCGAGCGTCCCCGCTCCCGAGTATTGGACCGCCAGCGCGGCGCGTACGGCCGCTTGACCCATCCGCTCGCGAAGCTGCGGGGTCATAACCGGGCATGGCGCCTCTTCGACCAGCTTCTGGCGGCGGCGCTGCACCGAGCAATCGCGCTCGAACAGATGCACGGCGTTGCCGTGCTTGTCCGCCATAATTTGGACTTCGACGTGCTTCATGCCCGTCAAATATTTCTCCAAATAAACGCCGGGGTTGCCGAACGCCTTCTCGGCCTCCTGCTGCGCCGTCGTAATTTGCTTGACGAGCGATTCTTCGTCCTCGGCGATGCGGATGCCTTTGCCTCCGCCGCCCGCGGTAGCTTTAATAATGACGGGATAGCCGATTTCGCGGGCCAGCCGGACCGCCTCGTCCAAGCTTTCGATCAAGCCGTCCGAACCCGGAATGACCGGAACGTCGGCTTCCTTCATCGTTTGCTTCGCAACCGATTTATCCCCCATTCGGCTGATCGCTTCGGAGGATGGGCCGATAAAGGTGATATTGCAAGACTCGCAAATTTCGGCGAAGTCGGCGTTCTCGGCCAAAAACCCGTATCCCGGATGGATGGCGTCGCAGCCCGTAAGCGTTGCCACGCTCATGATGTTCGTAAAATTCAAGTAACTGTCCTTCGACGGCGTCGGCCCGATGCAATACGCTTCGTCGGCCAGGCGAACGTGAAGGGAATCGCGGTCGGCCTCGGAGTAGACGGCCACTGTCGATATGCCAAGCTCGCGGCAAGCGCGAATAATGCGCACGGCGATCTCTCCGCGGTTAGCGATCAGTATTTTCTGGAATTTCAATTCCACTAGCCCCTTTCATACGGCAAAATCTGTTTACCACTCTCGTATAAGCGGCAAGCTTACTCCGTCTTCACGAGGAACAGCGGTTGTCCGTATTCGACCAGTTGGCCGTTCTCGACCAGAATTTCGACGATCTCGCCGCGTACTTCCGCTTCCAGCTCGTTCATCAGCTTCATCGCTTCCAGAATGCAAACGACGGTCTTCTCGTTCACGCGGTCCCCTTCTTGAACGAATGGAGCAGCGTCGGGAGACGACGCCCTGTAGAACGTGCCCACCATCGGGGACACGATCTTGTGCAAGGACGGATCGGCTTCGCGGGAAACCGCCGCCGGCGCTGCCGGCGCGGCAGGGGCTGGCGCGGATGCCGGAACGACCGCAGCTGCGTTGGAAACCGGCGCAGGTGCATATGTATGCGTGATCGGAGCCGTCTGCACGTTTACCACTTCCGCTTTGCCCGGCTTGCGGATCATGAGGCGAGCCCCTTCGTTTTCAATCTCCAGCTCATGAACGGAAGTTTGATCAACCAGTTTGATCAATTCTTTAATCTCGCTCAATTTGAACATGAATGTTTTTCACTCCTCGACATTTTCGGGCGCAACGGGATGCGCCGCTTGAACAATTCGGCAGACGCGCCGGAATGCCGGCGCGGCAGGTCCATAAACCGTTTTCTGCCATTTACTATTCGTATAACGTTAAATATTATAGCATAAACACGTCGGAACACGAATTATTTTTTGGACGAAGGGTCCCATTGCAAACCCGATTCCCTGTTTCCCCTCGGATCAAGGCGAATGCCCGTTGCCGAAAATACGGAAAGCCCGCACGCCTCTCGGCATCCGGACTTTCCGTTTTTTGTGCGGGCTGTTCATTACGGCACGTACTGCACCGCCACTTGCTCGGCCGGTACGCCCAGCGTTTTGACGACAAGATCGATGATGCCGACCGCTTCGGTTTTCTCCAGCTTCTCGCTTTGCACGACGACCTTATAATGGTTAGGCTGCGTGTCGTCGACAACCGCGTTGGCGAACTTCTCCTCCAGCTGCGTTTGCAGGCTGCTCAGCTTCTCTTTTCGCTCCTCCAGCTCGTTAAGCTGCGTCACCGCTTCGGAAGATTGCTCCGCCGTATTGTCGGACGTGTTCGCGATTTCCTTCATCAAGCTGTCGTATTCCTCGTTGAATTGCTCCTGGCTTTTCTCCATGATTTCCCCGAATACGGCGGTAGAAGGCACCCCCGTCAAGCCCAAAATCTCCTCTTCCGTGAGCGCTTGTCCTTCGCTCTCCGTTTCGGCGACGGCTTCGCCCTGCCCGTTCGGATCGGCGCTTGCGTCCGCTTCCGTCGTGCCTTCCGCCTGTTCGGTCTGCGTGCCGTCCGTCAGCACGTTCGAAGCATCCTTGTCCTGCGTGAACAAATAGTACGCCGACAGCACTACCATTAAGCTGAGCATGGATACGAGCCAAATCGTTTGTCTTTTCGTGTTCATGCGAACATCCTCCTTAATCGATCCTTTTTATTGTTTTCTTGGCACTACGGATATACGGCTGACAGGGACGCTTACCCCTTTGCTGATCGCGTCCGCAATCAGACGCTTGACCGTCGTGTTCTCCGCCCCTTTGGCCACTACGATAATGCCGCGTATGCGCGGACTGATCGTCTTCGTCACGACGGGCTTCGGATCGCCCGACACTTCGTACAACACCACTTTGCCGTCACGCGTAACCGAGGAGATGTGCCGCCTTCCCCCGTTCGCGTCCGTCTCGTTCGTCGTCGATTGCGTTTCGCTCATTTCCTCCTTGACGACAATCTCTTCCGTGGAATCGACGGTTACCATCACGTCGACGCTGTTCACGCCGACGATCTGCTCCAATATATCTTTCAGCCTGCTTTCCAGCTGCTCTTCGATCGTAGCGAACTGTCCGTTATTCGAATCTTTTCCGGACGCCCACGCTTCCTCGCTCGTCTGCTGCGGAACCTGCTCTTGAACGGAAGGTTCGACCCGGTTCAGCTGCAGGAAGGAATTCATGAGCATCAGGGCCGCTCCGATTGCGCCTATGATCAACAGGATGCGAAGCGTGCGCACCCGCTTCGGCCCTGAGGGACCTCCCCCGACTGCCCGTTCAAGCCGTTCTAGCCACTTGGCCAAACCGTCCTTCCTCCCCTTCGCTATGGTTTCGCGCTTTCGTTCGCGGGTTGCCTGACCGCGACAAGCGCCGGATCGATGCCCCAAGCTTCCTGCAGCAGCTTACGCACCTGCTCGCTTAACGCGGGCGGAACCGCTGTCCACGCTTTTGCGGATTCGTCCGGCTTCGCCTCTCCCCCGTTGTGTCCGTCGGTTTGGGCGGAGCCGCCGCCGGAAGCGTTCACTTCCTCGACCGGCGTAACGTTCACGTTGACCGACACCGGCTGCACCTCTGTCCGGTCTTCGGCCGAAGCTTTCCGGGAGAGCGCCCCAAGCGTTACGATAATGCGCTCGACCGCCGCATCCCCGGTCGCCGCTCCGGCTTCGGCGGGTCCCGCTTCGCTTGCTTCTCCGCCGGTCAAAACGGCCTCCACATCCAACACTTCCGCGTCCGCTTCCCGTTCGATCAAGGCTTCGATTTGCCGCTCGAGCACCCGCTCGGTCAAATTGCCGGCGTCCGCCGCCCGCTGGCGGCTTAAATCGTCCGCCTCGCGACGAATGTCTTCGAGCGTCGGCATTTTCAGTTCGCGCGCGGAAACTCCGTCGCTCCAACTGCTGAAGCCGTTCATCAACCGCTGTTCGAAATCGCCTTGTATCATCTTCAGAAGCGGGGTCAGTATCGTGAGCAAGACGAACAATCCGACCACGAGCCTTGCGTACCGCTGCATCGCCTTGCTCGGCAGCAGCAGCTCCACGAACACGGCCAGCAGGATTACGGCGATAATGTTGCGGAGCCAATCGGACAACCAGTCCATCATCCCGGGTCATCCCTCCCCTTTCGATTCCCCGCTACCTTACCATGACGGCGGCGTTGCCTGCCGTAAGCATGATCGTGATAGCCAGAAAAAACATGAAGCCTACCGCAATAAGCGCAACGAATATGTACATCATCGTTTTGCCGATAGTGGCAAGGCACGTGACGATCGGGGAATCTCCGAGCGGCTGCATGACCGCTGCGGATACGTTGTAAATAATGGCCAGCGTCAATATTTTGAGCGCGGGAAAGGCGCACAGAAAGAGCAGCACGATGACTCCCGCAAGACCGATTGCGTTCTTCGCCAGCAAAGAGGCGGAGATGACCGTATCGGCGGCATCCGATACCATCCGTCCGACGACCGGCATGAAATTGCCGGCTACGAACTTGGCCGTCCTTAGCGTTATGCCGTCCGTAATCGCTCCTGCAGCACCTCTTACCGAAATGACCCCGAGAAAAACGGTAATCAGCGCGCCCAGCAGCCAGACGGCGATCGTCCTTAGCACGTTTGCCAGCTGCGTCACCTTGAAGCGCTCCGTTAGCCCGCTCGCGATATGGAGTACGGCCGAAAAAAACAGCAGCGGGAAGACAACGGCGTAAATGACGGTGCCGACGGCATGAATCATAAAGACGACGAGCGGGTGCATAATCGTAACGGTCGCCACGCTGCCGAGCGAAGCGAGCAGCGTAAGCAGCAGCGGCAGCATGGCCAGCATAAAGTGAATCATCGTTTCGATGGCGTCCTTCGCATAGCCGATTGCGACATGAAAGCTGTTGGCTGCGATAATGATGAGAACCATGTATGCGATAGCATAACCCGTCTTGCTGACCGCGTTTCGTTCGAAGGCGTTCTGAAGCGTCTCCAGCACCATGCTGAATATCGTAAGCATGACGATCGTGACGAGCAGCTTGCCGTTGTAAATGACTTCGTGCAGAAAATAACGGAGCAGCGAGCCGAGCACCGTCTCCAGCTTCAACCCTTCCCCGCCGGGCATGATCATGTCCATGAAGGCGGGAATTTTTTGATTCGGAAAAAATCCGCCGTAGGCTTCCCGAAGCCGGTTCCAGTATTGCTCGACCGCATCGGTGTTGATGCCGTCCAGCTGTTCTTCCATGAGCTCCCCCGTCAATTCGTCCCCTGCGGGAGCTCCGCCGCCGGCGTTTACTTCCGCAGGCGTTTCGGCGGAAGCCTGCGCGTACGTAAAACCGGCCAGCAGCAAGGAAAGAACCAGCGAGACGAACAGCTTGGCCGGCAAGGAGCGACGCCTGCTCACCCGCTCCCACCTCCCGACGGCAGCAAGCCAATGACCGTCTCAACGATCACGCTTATAATCGGCACGGCCATGACGAGAATTAGAACTTTGCCTGCAAACTCCACCTTGGAGGCGATGCTGTCCAGTCCCGCGTCCCGTATAATTTGCGCGCCGAATTCGGCGATATAGGCGATTCCGATAATTTTCAGAATGGTCTTCAAGTAGATGGAAGGAATGCCCGCGCGCCCGGCAAGCTGCTCCAGCACATCGATAACCGCCTCGATTTTGCCGATGACGAACAAAAAGATAAACAACCCGGTGAACGCAGCCAGCAAATAGGCAAATACCGGTTTCTGCTCCCGGACGACGAGTATTAGCACCGTTGCGATTAAGCCGATGCCGACGACCTGAATGATTTCCACTCTCGCTCACCTGCTTGCGAGTAGCACCTCACGGGCGCGTCCTACTGGAATAAAAAAATCGTTCTGATCTCCTGAAAAAGATCCGCGAGCATGCGTATCACCATAAACAGCACGACTACAAACCCGATTAGCGTCACCCAATGCGCCATGTCTTCCTTCCCCATCTGCTTCAGCACCGTATGAATCATCGCGATGATGATGCCGATGCCGGCAATTTGGAATATGGCGCTCACATCCATGTCCATTTGTGCGGCACCCCACTCCACTAAATCATCAAAATGACAACAAGCGCAGCGGAGAGCAAACCGAGGCTTTTCCACATTTTCTCATAGCGCGCCTGCTCGTCTCTTGCCGTTTCTTCCTCCGCCTTCAGCTGCACGAGCGCCAGCTTCAAATGTTTGATCTGGTCTTCGCGGTCGCTGATGCCCAGCGCCGTTCCGAGACGGAGGAGAACGGCTTGCTCGGCGGGTCCCATGGCCGTCCGCTCCCACCTGTCCCGTACGGCCGCCTCCCAGCATTCCCGAAAGGTCGGCCCGTCTTCGCGGGCAAGTCCGTCGGCCGCGGCGCCGAACAGCTCGCTTACGGGGGGTATGGCCGCTTCGGCCGTTCGCCTGAGCGCCGTAGGGAGCGGCGTATGGCCGTAGCCGATTTCGGTTTCAAGCCTTTGGAGCGCGTTGCACAGCTGGCGAAGCTCGTGCGGGCGGGCGGCATAGCGGCCGGCTTGATAGAATCCGATCAAGCCGCCTGCCGCAAGGATCAGAAGCGCGCCGATCAGCTTGATCACGGCCAGTCCTCCCGCAGCGGGCCGCTTGCGGTCGGGGCGCGGTCCGCCGCCAACCGAAGAAGCGCGCCCGAAGACGTAGGCTCCCTCGCCGTCCTTCCGCTGCCCGCGGGTTCGACGGGAATGACGCGGTGCATGAATCCTTCCTGCGTTCTTCGCAGCTCCGCGATGAGCGAGAAGGCGCCGTCCGCCAGAAGCTCGTTCAGCACCGGCCTTCCCCGGGCGTCGTGCAGATCGTAGGCGTGGGCGGTCGCCACGACGCTAACTCCAGCGTGGCTCGCCTCTCTGATCGCAACGGCATCTTCCGGACGGCCGATTTCGTCGACCACGATCACTTCCGGCGACATCGAGCGCAGAAGCATCATCATTCCTTCCGCCTTCGGGCAGGCGTCCATGACATCGGTGCGCGGGCCGACGTCGAAGGTCGGTATCCCTCTGACGCAGGCGGCGATCTCCGACCTTTCGTCCACGATGCCCACTTTGCGGCCCGCCCACGATCTGCTTTCTCCGCCGCCCCACAAACCGCTGCTGACGGCTCTCGCGATATCTCTCACGAGCGTCGTTTTGCCCGTTTGCGGCGGTGCAAGCACCAGCACCGACTGCAGCGTTTTGCGCGAATGATCCAGCAGCTTGGGCAGCAAAGGAGCTGCGGCCCCCACCACTTCGCGGGCGATCCGGATATTGAACCCGCCGATATCGCGGATGCCGCGAACGGCCCCGCCGTCCAAGACGGTGCGGCCGGCAAGCCCGATCCGATGGCCGCCCGATACGGTTATAAACCCTCTCCGCAGCTCCTCCTCCATCGCATACAAGGAATAGTTCGTTATGCGGTCGAGCAGGCGTCTGCACACGTCCGCCGTAGGCTTGTACGCTTCTTCCGACGTGACGCGAAGCAAGCCGTCGGGCCCGACGAACCGGGATTGCCCGCGGATGCCGACCTCCAGCGGCCTGTCTTCCCGGACGCGTATTTCTTCCAGCAGCTCTTGGCTTGAAGCGGGCAGCTTCCCAAGCACCGACTTTAATTCCAGCGGAAGCAAATGAGCGACTCGTTCCAGCATGCGTTTATCACTCCCGGATGTTTGTCCTGTCTCGTAGTTCATATGTATGCCGCCGTCGCAAAAATATGTCTTTTGCCCGTCCCGTTAATAGATTAGAAGTCTATCATTTCTTGATGATGCCGATCAGCAGGCAAGTTACTCCTGCGGTAACCCATGCCAGCTTTGCGGCCGATAGCTTGTCCGACATGCCGATCAGCCCGATCGTCGTCGTCGTGATCAGAATGAGCGGTCCGACAAGCGCCAGCGACGAGTTCACGACCAAAGCTTTGTCGATCTGGTTCAGCCTCAGCATGAGCAGCGCGGCGCATATCTCGATCGAACCGGAGAACAGGCGGAGCGTCGCCATCGTCAGCACGATTTTATTGATCATTTTTCGGGAGCCTCCTTCCCATAAGCCGTTTAATACACTATATGCGGGCTTGTCTCCCTTTCATGACCGAGCGTGCGGGCACCAGCCTACGACAAGTCGCATATATTGCTTTCGAAACGGAGTTTTTCGGATGCCGGCGCCGCAAACCGCGGCGCTAGGCCTCAGCAAGCGATTGAGGGGCTAAAGCAATACCGGTAGAAAAGCAACGAAAGCAGAAGGTGCGGGAAGGCGGAAGCAAGTATGCAAGTGCAGGTTTATTCAAGCGTAAACGAGGTCAGCTCGGTTCAATTCGCAAACAAGACAGTCGTTGTCATCGACGTGCTTCGTGCGACGAGCACCATCATTTCGGCTTTGGCGGCCGGAGCGTCGTGCATTACGCCGGTCGGAACGGTCGTGGAAGCCAAAGCCGCGCATAGGCCCGGGGACTTGCTCGGGGGAGAGCGGTTCGGCCGAAAAATAACCGGCTTCGATTTGGGCAATTCGCCGGATGAATATTGCGAAGACATCGTCAAAAACCGCCGGATCATATTTACGACGACGAACGGAACCCGCGCTTTGCATAAAGCGATGCGAGCGGATTGCGTGCTTGCCGCGGCGCTGCTGAACGCGAGCGCTTGCGCCAAGGCGGCGGCCGGGCAACGGAAGGACATCGTGCTGCTGTGCGCCGGAGCGCATGACCAATTCGCGGTGGAGGACGGATTGTGCGCGGGGCTGCTCATTAAGCTGATCCAATCGTTCAGCCCGGCGCCGATCGAGACGGACGATCTCGGGGCCGCCATGCTCGGCTTTTACCGCGACGGCGCGAGCAACGTCCGGGAAGTGATTGCAAGCGGGGTTACCGGACGCAAGCTCTTGAAAATGGGGTTAAAAAAAGATCTGGAAGCATGCTGCCAGATCGATAAGCTGAACGCCGTGCCGAAGCTGCACGGCGACTGTCTGACGCTTGAACCGGCTTCCTCCTGAAACAAAACAAAAACAACCGTTCTCTCCTTTGAGAACGGTTGTTTTGTCAATTCATGCTATGCCGCGGTCGCGGTCGATTTAACGGCGTTCCTTCGGTCCGCCTACAAAAGCTTGATCGGCCGTATCGAGCCCGTATGCCGTATGAAGGGCGCGGACCACTTCATGCAGCGGCTCCGCTTGAATAATGCAGGAAAGCCGAATTTCGGACGTGCTGACCATCTTAATGCTGACGCCAAGCGAAGAGATCGTCGCGAACATTTGCGCCGCGACGCCGGGATTGCTGACCATCCCTGCGCCGACGATCGAAATTTTAACCAAGTTGTCTTCCGAAGTCACTTCGCGGTAAGGCACTTGGCTGCGAATGCTTTCGATGACTTCAAGCGCCTTCGCGCGGTCGTCAAGGGACACCGTAAAGGAAAAGTCCGCTTTCCCGTCCTGAACGCCGCTTTGAACGATAATGTCAACGTCGATTCCGTTTTGCGCGAGCGCGCCGAACACGCTTGCCAATACGCCCGGAACGTCCGCTACGCCCAAAATGCTGATTCTTGCCACGTTTTTGTCAAACGCGATGCCGCGAACGGCTACCCCTTGCTCCATGTTCGCTTCCTCCTTCACACTTGTGCCTTCATTGTGCGTAAAGCTCGACCGCACGACCAGCTTTACGTTGTAATGCTTCGCGTACTCGACCGCGCGCGGATGAAGGACAGCCGCGCCGAGATGGGCGAGCTCCAGCATTTCGTCGTACGAAATTTCATCCAGCTTCCTGGCGTTCGGCACGACGCGGGGATCGGTCGAATAAATGCCGTCGACGTCCGTATAAATTTCGCATACGTCCGCCTCTATAGCCGCCGCCAGCGCTACCGCCGTCGTGTCCGAGCCGCCTCGGCCGAGCGTCGTAATGTCGCCCGCTTCGGTCATGCCCTGGAATCCGGCAACGATGACGATATTCCCTTGGTCAAGCGCCTCGAAGATGCGCTTCGGATCAATATCTTGAATTCGGGCTTTGCCGTGCACCGCTTCCGTAACAATGCCCGCCTGCCAACCGGTAAACGAGATCGCCTTATGCCCAAGCCCGTGAATGGTCATCGACAACAACGCAATCGATATTTGTTCCCCGGTCGTGAGCAGCATATCCATCTCGCGAGCCGGAGGGTTCGGATTCAATTGTTTGGATTGGTCAATCAAGTCGTCCGTTGTGTCTCCCATAGCCGAAACGACCACAACGACGCGGTCACCCGCTTTTTGCTTTTCAATTATACGTTCCGCGACCCGCTTCATCCGTTCAGGTGTTCCAACGGAGCTGCCGCCAAACTTCATCACGACTAACGACAAAGCTGATTCACTCCCCGACCATGACATATACATACAATTCGATATTATAACACATCCGGGGACCATGTGGATAAAAAAATGATTCCACCTCCCCAAACCCTCGAGAGTCACCTCCCCCCACCCCCTCCAGAGGAGGGGGCTCCAAGGGGCTCGCCCCTCTGGACACCCCAAATCGGCGTCACTGCCGCGCGGCCGTCTTCGACAATCAAACGCGCGGACCCCGCGTTGTCCTGCGGACGAAGCTTACCTTCCCGCTTCTTAAGCCACGCTATGCCTTAGGGTGCTGCCTGCCACTGATACATCCGAAAAGTTCAATTCGAGTTGTCCCCGCATTGTCCTGCGGACAAAGCTTTCATACGCAACTCTTGTACACCACGAACCTTGTGTACCAAGGCTTGGGCGAAAAAACAAAAACCGCCCGGCTTGATGCCGGACGGGTTCTTAAGAAGCTTCCCTTATGCGCGGGAGATGTATTTGCCTTCGCGAGTGTCGATGAGCAGCACGTCGCCTTCGTTGATGAAAAGCGGCACTTGAACGTTCAGGCCGGTTTCGACTTTCGCGTTTTTCGTTGCGCCGGTCGCCGTGTTGCCTTTGATCCCCGGCTCCGTCTCGACGACTTTCAGCTCGACGCTGTTCGGCATCGTGATGCCGATGATCTCTCCCTGATAGCTGGAGATATTGACGTTCATGTTTTCTTTCAGGAAGTTAATCTCCCATTCAAGCTGTTTCTTGTCCAGCGTAAATTGGTCGTACGTTTCGTTGTCCATGAACGTGTATTCGGAACCCGAGTTGTACAAATATTGCACCTCGCGGTTTTCGATCATCGCGCGGCCGATCGTTTCGCCGGCGCGGAACGTTTTTTCCACCACGTTGCCGTTGCGCAGGTTTTTCAGCTTGGAGCGGACGAACGCAGCCCCTTTGCCCGGTTTAACGTGCTGGAACTCGATTACCGAGAAAATATCGCCGTCAACTTCGACGGTCAAACCCGTTTTGAAATCATTTACAGAAATCATGATTATCCTCCTGAATGTTGGCTTTATCCCAGAACGATAAGTTCTTTGGGGGACGATGTTAATATTTTAATACCGGAATCCGTTATGACAATATCGTCCTCGATGCGAACCCCGCCGAAGCCGGGGATGTAAATGCCGGGTTCTACTGTCACCGTCATGCCAGGTGTTAAAACGGTTTGGCTTTGCTTGGCGAGCCGCGGCTGCTCGTGAATCTCGAGGCCGAATCCGTGCCCCGTGCTGTGTCCGAACCGGTCGCCATATCCGTATTTGGCGATGACGTCTCTGGCAAGGGCGTCCGCCTCATGCCCCGTCATGCCCGGACGGATATGCTCCAGCGCGTGCAGCTGCGCTTCCAAAACAATGTTATAAATTTCGCGATGCTTGTCGGATGGCGTGCCAACGACGACCGTACGGGTCAAATCCGAGCAGTAGCCGTTATACAACGCGCCGAAATCGAACGTGACGAAATCGCCTTGCTCCACCGCTTTCTCGCTTGCAACCCCGTGCGGAAGCGCCGAACGCGCGCCCGAAGCGACAATCGTATCGAACGAAGTGGCGGCAGCGCCGCGAACCCGCATAAACATCTCGAGCTCAAGCGCGAGATCGATTTCCTTCACGCCCGGCTGGATCATCTGCTGCACATGGGCAAACGCCGCGTCCGCCAACCGGCACGCTTCCTGAATCGTAGCCAGCTCCTGCTCGTCCTTAATCGTCCGCAGCTCCTCCACGATGGCGCCGGCCGGTCTCAGCTCGACCTCGCCGAGCTGTTCTTTCCAAGCCATGTAGTCGGCATATACGACATGCGACTGCTCGAATGCGACCGAACGAATTCCTCTCTCCAGCAGCAGGTCACGGACGCTGGCGATCGGCTTCGGCCCGTGCTCGACAACCGTAAAGCCGGCCGCCTGCCCGGACGCTTGCGTCGTATAGCGGAAGTCGGTAAGCAGAATGCTGTCGGCGGCCGTGATGAGCAGCGTGCCGGACGTGCCCGTAAATCCGCTTAAATAGCGGCGATTATGCGGGCTGGCAATAATTATCGCTTCAAAGCCGGCTTTGTTGAGCGCTTGACGAAGCTTATCAACTCTGCTGTTTGCCATATGAATATCTCCTCTCGTCCGGACCGTTAAGAGATCGGAGGCAATGTGCTTACGAGAGCCGCAAGGCCGAGCTCGTAGCTTTTTGCGCCAAAGCCCGCGATCTGGCCGACCGCAACCGGCGCGATAACGGACACATGCCGAAACGACTCTCTTTTATGAATATTGGACATATGTACTTCCACGACGGGCAGCGCAACCGTGCTCAGCGCATCCCGCAGCGCATAGCTGTAGTGGGTCAGCGCCCCCGGGTTAATCAGGATGCCGTCCGCCTTGCCGTATGCGCTATGTATACGATCGATTAGTGCACCTTCGTGGTTGGACTGAAAAAATTCGATGCCGATGCCCAGCTCGGCAGCCTGATGGCGAAGCCGCTCTTCGATCGACGCCAGCGTATCCGTGCCGTAAACGCCGGGTTCCCGTATGCCGAGCATATTCAAGTTCGGACCGTTCAGAACGATGATATTCCTCATATAATCACCTCCAAACGGCAAAAAATGCGGCAGCCCAAAGATCAATTGCCATTTTACCACAACTGCACGTCTCTTGAGAAGTGCCAACGCCGCCCGGTTAGCCGATCGTTTCGCCGGCGGTTTCCGCAAACGGTTCCCAAGCTGCGCTATCGGGCATGAATCGGCTCGCGGGAAGCTTCGTCCGTAAACTCATAGGCGATCGTATAGCCGATGAACAATCCCCATAGCGCAAACAAGCACAATTCGGTCGTCAACGTATCCCAGCCGATAAGCGTTACGGGCTTGACCATTTGCAGAACGGGACCTGCCGCCACGAACAAAACCGCCCACCAGACGAGTCCGTACGCGATGCCCGCCCAAGGTCCCCGAATTTTGCCCAATAGAAAGTAGTAAATAAAGGTCGCGACGATCGAAAAAACGATAAAGCCGCCGATGCCGACGGCTATTCCCGTCCATGTTTTCAAAAACGAGGACAGAAAAAACGGTTCGATAATAAAACCCGGGACGACCGCCGTCAAATTCAGCTGATAGCATACCCAATTCACGACGCCCCAGATCAAGCCGGCAAAAAATCCGACCTGCAAACCGTAAGCCCCTACGTTCGTGTTCGGTTTGC
The DNA here is from genome assembly GCF_042685365.1 of Paenibacillus thailandensis. NCBI lineage: Bacteria > Bacillati > Bacillota > Bacilli > Caryophanales > Paenibacillaceae > Paenibacillus > Paenibacillus thailandensis. Next base: position 37,317 of record NZ_JBHUMY010000016.1, read on the forward strand.
CGTATTCGGGCCTCGTGCGATTGCGTCTTCCTTCATGCCGGTCGCCGCCATGCCCGCCGCTGCGCTCCATCTCTTTTCTTTCGTTATCGTCCTTCATTCAAACGCACCCCGTCTCTTTTGTAGCTGCTGAAATCCTTTCCTTCAGTATGCGAAAAAAGTACGGACCGTAACCGCGGAACTGTGCCTCTCGTTGGCAATTCATCCATGAATCAAGTACAATAGAAACAAAACTTGCGACTTGTTCGCTTCGCGAATCAACCTAGAGGAAGGTGACACATTTGCCGCAATCAACCACTAGCATATACGGCGGCCAAGCGGTTATTGAAGGAGTCATGTTTGCGGGCAAACACGTGAACGTGACGGCCATTCGCCGCAAAAACGACGAAATCGAGTTTTTCGAGGTGCCCCGCACCCCCGCGCGCTGGGGACGAAGCCTCCGCAAAATCCCGTTCATCCGCGGCATTATCGGCATTATCGATTCAAGCGCCAAAGGCTCCGCCCATTTGAATTTCTCCGTCGAAGCTTACGCGGACGACGAAGCCGGCGACGAAGAGCCGAAGGCCGACGCGAAGCCCAAGCAGGAGAAAGGTTGGAGCCTGAGCATGATCGTTGGCGTCGCGGTGGCCGGCGTATTGTCGTTCCTGTTCGGCAAAATCGTGCTGACGGCCGTTCCCGCGATGCTCGAGGACTGGCTGTTCAAAAATATGTTTGACAGCATTTTTGGGCATAATTTGCTTGAAGGCCTTATTAAATTGATTTTGCTTCTCGGCTATTTGTACGCGATGTCGTTAACTCCGATCATCAAGCGGCTTTTCCAATACCACGGCGCCGAGCATAAAGTGATCAGCGCCTACGAAGCGGGCGAGGAGCTGACGGTCGAGAACGTCCAGAAGTATAGCCGGCTCCATTACCGGTGCGGCAGCAGCTTTATCGTCTTCACCGTTATCGTCGGGGTGCTGCTTTATTCGATGCCGATCTTTGAATGGGATTCCATATGGGAAAGAGTGTATATCCGCCTGCTGCTCCTGCCTGTCGTGCTCGGCGTCTCCTACGAAGTGCTTCGTTTGACGAATTCGCTGCGGGACATTCCCGTGCTCCGGTATCTCGGCTACCCCGGGCTATGGCTTCAGCTGCTGACAACGAAGGAACCGACCGACGATCAAGTGGCCGTATCCATCGCTTCGTTCAACCGGATGCGCGAGCTTGACCGCCAGCTGGGCAGCGCTTAAAACCATTTACTTGAAGGGATGGGATCGACGATGAAACTGGGCAAAGGCCGCTTTAACGCCGCTTCCTTAATCATACTGGCGCTTCTTGTCATCGGAGTGGTTAATGTCGCGATATTGTCGCCATGGTCGTTTGTGATGCCGGTCGCTGTCGTAGGGATCATATTTCTTCTCTACAAGTTCCCTCCCGGACGGGCGCGGAACCATACGCGCACGGCCAAGCCGAAGCAGCCGGCAAGCTCCGCCAGACAAAGCAGCCGGCCGCGTTCGAAGACGGTTCCGTTCCGCGTCATTGAAGGCGGCAAGGACGACGACGACCTTCCGCGCTATCACTAAACTTGCCGAGAAACTTAAGCTGTACCGGCGAGGCGCAAATTTGGCCTATAACGCAAATAAGCCCGGCTATAAGGCGCTGAACCTTATAACCGGGCTTATATTGCGTTTAAAGCCGCTATTGGATTTCGAATTTATCGCTATTCCGTTTCAAGCTCCGCCCGAATCCGCTGAAGCTCGGCCGCTCTTGACGGCTCCCGGCGGAAATATTCAACGAGCGTCTCGATGCACGTAATGGAATCCCAGCTCAAGTGATGCTCAATTCCTTCGACGTCGCGATAAATATTTTCCTCCTGCACCCCAATCAACCCAAGAAACGATTCCAGAAGCTGATGGCGGTCAACAAGCCGCTTCCCCATCTTCTTCCCTTTATTGGTCAGGACAAGTCCCCTGTATTTTTCGTAGATCAGGTAGTTATCTTTGTCAAGCTTTTGAATCATTTTCGTCACGGATGACGGATGAACCTCAAGGCCTTCAGCAATGTCGGAAACGCGCGCGTAACCTTTCTCGTCGATAAGCTTATAAATTCGTTCCAAGTAGTCTTCCATGCTCGGCGTCGGCATTGAAGGACCTCCTAACCTGTACACTATCACCACTAATCCTCGGCGTCACTCTTTCTATCATACACTTTTCCGGTTGCGGCCTGCAACTTTTCCTCCGTTCCGCAAACGTAAAAAGGCGGACCCCGCCATTATTTATCCGGGTTTGAACGGCGTAGCGATATTGCATACTAACGTTAATTCACCGAACCGGGAGGTCTAAATATGACGACTGCGACTACGGAACCGAAAGCGCCGAAAAGCGGGAGACGAGACGATTTGTCCTTCGTTCCCGAGCTTGTATATTTCGAACCGAACGCGCTTAACTATCCGAAAGGCGAGCGTATTTTCGAATGGGTTAAACGGCAGGGCATTCCATTCCGGATGACGACGTCCCATAACCGGATCACCGACCTGCCCGGAGATTCCGAGCTTGAGCAATACAAAATCGCAAAACGTACGCTTGTCGTCGGACTTCGCAAAACGTTAAAATTCGATACGTCCAAGCCTTCGGCCGAATACGCCATTCCGATTGCGACCGGCTGCATGGGTCATTGCCATTATTGCTATTTGCAGACGACGCTTGGCGCCAAGCCGTACATTCGCGTGTACGTCAACATCGACGAGATCATGGAGGCCGCGCAGCGCTATATCGACGAGCGCTCGCCCGAAATTACCCGGTTCGAGGCCGCTTGCACCTCCGACCCCGTCGGTCTCGAACCGATTACGGGCAGCCTCCGGGAGCTGATCGAATTTATGGGGGAACAAAAGTTCGGCAGGCTTCGGTTCGTTACGAAATTTCATCATGTCGATTCGCTGCTGGACGCGGCGCATAAAGGGCATACGCGCATCCGCTTCAGCGTCAACAGCAAATATGTCATCAAACATTTCGAACCGTCGACTTCCCGTTTCGAACAGCGGATCGAAGCCGCCGCAAAGGTGGCGAAAGCCGGCTACCCGACGGGCTTTATTATTGCGCCCATCATTTGGCACGAGGGCTGGGAGGAAGGCTACGCGGAGCTGCTCGCGGCGCTGGACAAAGCGATGCCGCAGGATGCCAGACATGACCTGACCTTCGAGCTCATCCAGCACCGCTTTACGAAAACGGCCAAAAACGTTATTGAACGCAGATATCCGAAGACAAAGCTGGAGATGGACATGGAAAAACGCAAATATAAGTGGGGGCGATGGGGTCAAGGCAAATACGTTTACCCCGACGAGCAAGCCCACGCGTTGCGGATGTTTATTTCGGAGCGCATTTTCGATCATTTTCCCGATTCAAAAATAGAGTATTTCACTTGAACGAAGACGCAAAACCGGCCGAAGCCTAACCGGGGTTAGAACTTCAGCCAGTCCGGCGTTACCGTGTTAAGCCATACGGTGATCGACGTCATCCGGTCCGTGAACAATAGAAAACCCATCGCGATCATGACGGCTCCGCCGATTTTCATCATCGCTTCCGAATAACGGAGCAGCCACCGGGCCGAGCCGATAAAAAAAGCCAATATAAAAAACGGCACCGCAAAGCCAAGCGCGTAAGCGGTCGTAAGCTGAAACCACGTGCCCGGCGAAGAAGCCGCCAGCGCGAGAATGGCCGTGAGAGCCGGCCCGATGCAAGGCGTCCAGCCGGCCGAGAAACCGACGCCGAAGATGAAGGAACCGATATAGCCGGTCCTTTTGTTCGGGTCGATCGGCATCCTCCGCTCCTTCATGAGAAGCTGCGGCTTAAATACGCCAATCAGAAACAACCCCATCAGAACGATGAGAATGGCGGACAACATGCGGATCAGATCTGCGTATTGGTCGAAAAATTCGGCAAAAACGTTCGTGCCGTATCCGAGCGTGTAGTACACCGTGCAAAAGCCCAATATAAAAAACAAGGTATGGGACATCGTCCTCGCCCTCATTTCGCGCACATGCCGGTTATTTTGGATATCGGATACGGAAATGCCGGTTATGTAGGATAAATAGGAAGGATACAGGGGAAGGCAGCACGGCGAAATAAAAGAAGCAAAGCCGGCGCCGAGCGCCAGCCATATATTGATTTGTTCCAATCCGAATGACACCCCGCTTGACGGGCTAGCCGCTCGTCTTCATTCCGCGTTTGACCGCAAGCATTAACAGCAGAAAGGCAATTAGCAGCATCACGATCGTGCCGCCCGGGGCCAAATTCCATACCCCCGCAACGATCAAGCCGGCGATCACCGCGAACTCGCCGATGACGACGACCCAAACGATGCTTTGCCTGAAGCTGCGCCCTACGAGAAGCCCGCAGGCCGCCGGAATGGTTAACAATGCGGAAACGAGCAGCGCCCCTACGATTTTGATGGACACGCTAATCACTAAAGCCGTAAGCACGCTAATCATAACATTATAAAACCGGACGGGCAACCCCGATACCGCAGCCGCATCTTCGTCAAACGTAAGCAGAAACAGCTCTTTGATTTGCGAACGGATTACGATCAGGATGACCGCGGTAACGACGGCGATCGTCGTTAAATCCGAAGCGCTGAGCGTATAGATGCTTCCGAACAAATAGCTGTCGATGCTGACGCTGAACCCTCTGTCCAGCGTAAACAAAATCGAGGCGAGGCCCACGCCGCCCGACATAATGATGGCGATGGACAGCTCCGCGTACGATTTATACGCCTTGCGCAGCTTCTCGATCGCAAAAGAAGCCGCAATCGCAAACAGCAGCCCCGCGGCCATCGGATATAAGCCGGTCAAAAAGCCGAGCGCAACGCCGGCGATCGACACGTGCGACAAGGCGTCTCCGATCATGGACAACCGGCGCAGCACAAGAAAAAATCCGATGAGCGGAGCCGTAATGCCGATCAGCAGCCCGCCCGCAAGCGCCCGTTGAAAAAACTCGCTACCTAAAATTTCCAACCTCAACAACCTCTTTCCTGCTCTCCATTTGCTGTCGAAGCCCGCGCAAGCTGTGCGTCAAGTCGCTTTCGACGCAGTCCTGCAAATCATGCGAATGCTTCAAATAAAATTTAAGCTTGCCGTATTCCGACGCCGGCCGCTCTCCCAAATAAGACCGAATCATGTCCAAATCGTGCGATACCATGAGAAACGTTATGTTATGATGCTGATGCATATGCTTGATCATATGGAAGAAGCTTTCCTGCGTCTCCGTATCGATGCCGACCGTCGGCTCGTCAAGAATGAGCAGGGACGGATTGTTGATAAGCGCCCGAGCCAAAAAAACGCGCTGCTGCTGCCCGCCCGAAAGCTGGCCGATGCGCTTCGCCGACAGTTCCTCGATGCCCATTGCGTGCATGGCGTCTTCGCCTTTTTGATAATCGGCTTTGGTCAGCCGGCGGAACAGCTTGCTCCGCCCGTACAGCCCGGACATGACAACTTCCCGCACGGTGGCGGGAAATAGCGGGTTAAACGAGTTTTTTTGCGGCACATAACCGACCCGGTTCCAATCTTTAAATTCGGCGATCGGCTGTCCGAACAGCCGAACGGACCCGCCGTCCGGCTTCAGCAGTCCGACGATGATTCGCATCAGCGTCGTTTTGCCCGCGCCGTTGGAGCCGATCAGTCCGACGAAATCGCGTTCCTTGACCGTAAGGTTCAAGCCGTCGATAACCTGCCGTTGCCCTTGATAGGAAAAAGACACGTTTTCCAGCGATATGACGTCCTGATGGCAATCCGCGCCTCGTTCGAGAACGCCACCGCTATGTTGTTCCATCTACGATTCTCTCCTCGCATTACTTCAAAGCTTGAAGCAAATGATCCAAATTTTCATTCATAATCGATATGAAGTCCTTGCCTTCCTTCTCCTGTTCCTGCGTCAAGCCTTCGACCGGATTAAGCACAAGCGTCTCCACGCCCGCTTCGTCCGCCAGCGTCTTTGCCAATTGGTCGGAAACGAGCTCTTCAAAGAAAATATACTGCACATCGTTATCTTTTACAAACTTTACGACGTTCATCAGATCCTGGGCCCTCGGCTCGGCATCCGGCGACAATCCCATAATGGCGACTTGATTCAAGCCGTAGTCTCTCGCCAAATAGCTGAAAGCCTGATGGGATACGACGATATCTTTGCGGGTTACGCCGGCAAGCTCCGTTTCGTACCGGGCGTCCAGTTCCTCCAGCCGCTGCTTCAAATCGGCGTAGTTCGCTTCGTATACGTCCTTATGCGCCGCATCCGCTTCAACAAGCGCGTTTTTTACGTTTTCGGCCATAATAAGTGCCGATTTGGGGCTGACCCACGTATGGGGATCCACGTGACTGTCATGCTCGTGCCCTTCTTCTTCCCCGTGCTCCTCGTGTTCTTCCCCGTGTTCCTCGTGTTCTTCCCCTTCGCCCTCCAGCAGCTCGATGCCGTCGCTTATAACGGCCGTTTTGACGGTGCTGTCCTTCGATATGCCTTGCAAAAAGTTATCGGCCCAGCTTTCGAACCCGGCTCCGTTATAGAGGAACAAATCGGCGTTCGACGCAGTTTCGATATCTTGGCTCTTGGGCGTCCAGTCGTGCGGCTCGACGCCGGCCGGCACCAGATTGACGACATTGACCTCGTCGCCGCCGATTTCGGATGCAAAATAATATAAAGGATAAAAGCTGGTTACCACATTGGTTTTCCCTTCGGCCAGCTTGCTGCCGGCTCCGCCGCCGCAAGCGGCAAGCACCAGAATCAAAGCAACGGCCGCAGCGAATCCGGCCGCACGCCGTATAGTCATTCCATTCGTCACTGTCATTTCCCCATCCTTTTTCGTAATCGTTACTATTACGATTATAGGGATGGGCTCCCGGGCTGTCAATACAAAACCTCCGGAATCGTGCCTTAGCACGTTACCGGAGGTTCATGCTTTTTTATTTTACGATCGCGCCGTTCGGCATAACGTCCGGCACGGTAGCAAGCGTCAGCTGCCCGTCGTGCGACGCGGCCAGAATCATGCCTTGCGACAGCTCGCCCCGCAGCTTCACCGGCTTCAGGTTCGTCACGCAAATGACTTTGCGGCCGACCATCTGCTCGGGCGTATAATATTGGGCGATGCCGGAAACGACCTGCCGCTGCTCGTACCCGAGATCAAGCTGAAGCTTCAGCAGCTTGTCGGCTTTTTTGATCGGCTCCGCGGCGATAACCTGGGCGACGCGCAGCTCCACCTTCGCGAAATCTTCGATCCCGATTTCCGCAATGCCCGATGGCGCAGGACCCGGCTGCCCGTCTCCTTTCGGCTCCTCTCCTGACCTTGCGGCCGATGCCGGCTGGGCCGAACCCGCTCCCATCGCGTTTGCGATATAAGCCGCTTCTTCCGCGGCTTCCAGACGCGGGAACAAGGGGGCTTCTTTACTGACCTTCGTGCCGCCCGGCAGCAAGCCGAACCGCTTCGCGCTTTCCCATTCCGTCAGTTCGCCTGCGCTAATTCCGAGCTGCGTCCAAATGCCTGCAGGCGCATGGGTCAGGAACGGCTGCAGAACGATGGAAACGATGCGGAGCGATTCCGCCAAATGGTACATGACCGACGCCAATTCGCCGCGTTTCGCTTCGTCCTTGGCAAGCTGCCATGGCTGCGTCTCGTCGATATATTTGTTCGTGCGGCTGACGAATTGCCAGATGGCGGCCAGCGCCACGGAAAACTCCATGTTTTCCATCGCGGCTTCCACTTGCGCGATCGTCTCTTGCGCAAACGTTTCAAGCGGCTCGTCAAACGGAGTCACCCGTCCTTCATAGGCCGGAATCTCGCCTTCGAAATATTTGTCGATCATGGCGACGGTCCGGTTAAGCAGGTTGCCCAAATCGTTCGCTAGGTCGAAGTTGATCCGCTCGACGAAGTTTTCCGGCGTAAACGTCCCGTCGGAGCCGAACGGAACTTCGCGCAGCAAGTAATAGCGGACGGCGTCCAGCCCGTAACGGTCGATCAGCATGACCGGGTCGACGACGTTGCCCTTCGATTTCGACATTTTGCCGTCCTTCATCAGCAGCCAGCCGTGCGCGAACACTTTTTTCGGCAGCGGCAATCCGAGCGCCATGAGCATAATCGGCCAATAAATCGTATGGAACCGCACGATTTCCTTGCCGACAAGATGAACGTCCGCCGGCCAGAACGCGTCGAATTTGGACTCGCCGCTCTCGTCGCCGTAGCCAAGCGCGGTGATGTAGTTGGACAAAGCGTCGATCCAAACGTAGACGACGTGCTTCGGATCGCCCGGAACTTTGACCCCCCAATCGAACGTCGTGCGCGATACGGCCAAATCTTCAAGCCCCGGCTTGATGAAATTGTTGATCATTTCGTTTTTGCGGGATTCCGGCTGAATGAAATCCGGATTTTCCTCGTAGTATTGCAGCAGCCGGTCGGCGTATTTGCTCATCCGGAAGAAGTAGCTTTCCTCTTTGACGAGCTCGACCGGGCGCCCGCAGTCCGGACAATTGCCGTCCACAAGCTGGCGCTCAAGGAAAAACGATTCGCACGGCGTACAGTACCAGCCTTCGTACGTGCCCTTGTAAATATCGTCCTGCTTCACCAGCCGGTCGAAAATCCGCTCGACAACCCGCTTGTGGCGGTCTTCCGTCGTACGGATGAAATCGTCGTTCGATATTTCGAGCTTTCTCCACAAATCTTGGATGCCCGACACGATTTCGTCCACGAATTGCTGCGGCGTCTGACCCTTCTCCTTCGCCTTGCGCTCGATTTTTTGCCCGTGCTCGTCGGTTCCCGTCAAATAAAGCACGTTATAGCCCCGCAGCCGCTTATAGCGCGCCATCGCGTCGCCTGCAACCGTCGTATACGCATGGCCGATATGCAGCTTGTCGCTCGGATAATAAATCGGCGTCGTAATGTAAAAGGAGCGCTCTTTGTTCGTCATCGTCAAAACATCCTTTCCTTATTTAAAAATTCGGCTGAAAACGCCAAAAAGCTCTCGCCCAATATGGGACGAGAGCTTATACTCACGTGGTACCACCCAAATTCCTGCCGCAATACGTGACCGGATGAACGATCCGCATCGCAACAGCTTCGTGCGCCGCTTTCTAACGGCTCGCGCCGCTAACGCCGGCGCCCGCGCAGACTCCTTGCAGCCATGCCGCTTCGCATGGAGCTCGAAGGCCGTGCCTCCAGGACCATCTTCCAACGGCCGCCTATACCGGCTTGCACCTTGCCCGGCTCTCTGAAATAGGCTAACGCATTGTACTTATCCGTTCATCGGACGTGATATTTCTTCCAATATATCGAATTCGGCCGTCCCTTGTCAAGAACGGGCCCGGCCCGCTCCGCTTCCGGTTTCCGGCACCGGAGGAACCGGATCGAACCCTCCGGGATGGAACGGATGACACCGGGCAATCCGCTTGGCGGCGAGCCACGATCCCTTCAGCGCGCCGTGCTTCTCCAGCGCCTCGAGCGCGTATGCCGAGCAGGTCGGATAGAAGCGGCACGTAGGCGGCTTAAGCGGCGATATCGCTTTGCGGTACAGATGAACCGGCGCCTGCAAAATCCGCCTCGCTTTAAGCGGTCCGCTCATCGGGCCGTTCCCTCCGATTGTTCGACCTCGCAATCGCCGCAGTAGCCGAACACTTCGAACTTGTGCCGGATGACCTTGAATTGGTCCGGAATCAGCGTCTGGTCCATCGGGCAATGCTTGATCGGATAAGTTTTGCCGCATTGGAGGCAAATGAGGTGATGGTGATGATCGTGCTCGCGGCAATGGAGCTTGAACTTGACCCCATCCTCGAAGACGACCTGCTCCAGGACGCCAAGCTCCTCCATAATGCGCAAATTGCGGTATACCGTATCAAAGCTCAGCCCGGAATACGATTTCCCCATATAGTCGTATACTTCCTTCGGAGCGATATATCCCGGCGTTTCCACGAACAGCTTGGCGAGCGTTCTCCGCTGGTCGGTTATGCGCAGCCCTTGCGCCGCGAGCTGGTTTACGATTTCTTCCGTCGTACGCAATGTATAAGCACCTCCTTGCCGTCATGCGTATGGCAGGATTCGCGTTTTCGGCTTTTGTCGCGTTCCTTCTTCAGTTATAAATCTATTGTGCCGAAAAAAAAGACTCCCGTCAATGAGAGAGCCTTCCTTGCTTCCTTCGGTTAACCGTTCACGCGCATGTTGATGAGAAAGCTTGCCGACATGAGCACGAACAGAACGGCGCTCGCGATGCCGAGCGCAATCCGCCCCCGGTTGATCCGGGCAAGGCGGGGCCGGTTATGCGCGTCTTCCCGCCGGGCATCCGCAAGCATGCGCTGCGCGAACAGAAACGCAATCAGCGAAGCGACGAACAAACAATTGACGACAAACCATATCTGCTGCCACATAATGACTCCCGCTTCCCCCCGTCTGGATATCCGAATCGGTCCGGCTGGGCTTGTTCAAGCGTACCAGCGGTTCAAAACCCACATAAAGACTATAAAGCTGACGACCGCAAAAACAAAAGAAATCCACCCCGCACGGTACCGCTGTTGAAACATCCGGAGTATTCCCAGGCTGAGTAGTCCGAAAACAAGCAAAATAAATACGACGCCCAAAATAAACAAATCCGCGGATACGTTGCTTACGTCGACTGCCGTCACCTTATACACTCCCTTGGAATATAAACGTCCATCCCCATCATTATAAGGGATGGAGGTAATATTAGCCAGTTCTACTCCCATCGGATATCCGCGGCAATATATTTGTTTCCGTTCAAACGTTTGCGAAGCTTAATCTGCAAAATGCCGTCCTTCGCAAGCGCCCGGCATTTGCGGGGAAGTACGGGGGCCGGCAGCTTCACCGTTTCGGTTTTCCCTTCGGGCAGCCCCTGTATTTTCACTTTGTCCGATTTGACGAGCAGCTGCAAATCCTGTTGCCGGGTGCCCGGCGGCAGCTTGAATTTAACGATTACAAAATGATGCGTTTCGAACGTCGAGACGGACGGAGGCGGGCCCGGCATCACGCCTGCCGCGTCGGGGAGAGCTTTCGTCATCAGCTTGCGCACGAATTGCTCCACCCAGTCGGGCTCGCGCAGCACCTCAAAGCCTTTCGGCAGCTTCTGTCCCTCCATCCACCGCTCCAACTCATCCCATTTCGACGCCATTCGTTCACACCGCCCTTTGCCTATACATGTTAATATATGCCGGTCATAACAGGCTGGGCACTGCCGGAGCCCGCTTCGCCGGGCTAAGACCGACGGCGCTTGAATTAAGCCGGCCGCGGAACCTGTGGGCGTTTGCCGCATACATTGGTAGCATGAGCGGTACGCGGCAAAGCGAGCCCAAACGGCTTCGCCGTCATTCCGTGCCGCGGAAGCCGCAGGAGGATGCGGTTCTCTTTTTTTCTATTCTGGCAAAGGGTGATGAGGATGCCTTCAATCGTCGGATTCGTCAAAATCGTCAGTACCGGCGCAAGCTCGATCGTACAGTTCGGCGATGCGCTGCAGCTTTCGCCTTCCAGCAACTCCAAGACGTATGCGGGCTCCGGCTCCTTCCTGACCGGCAGCCTGACGAATTCGAACAATGCGGTCAGCGCGACGAGCACGCTTGACGACGATCTGCAAGACAGCACGAACGAAGTGGTTGGGCAAGGAGCCAACGTATTATGAGCTGGACGATTCATCAGACGATTACAATTCATCAGCTTCGCGTCGAAAGCGTGTCGAACAGCTCCGTGCTGCAGGTCGGCAGCGCAGGCTCCATCCGGTCCTTGTCTCAGCTATACAATACGGGAGGATTCGCGGGGCCCGCTCCGATGCTGGGGGGCGAAAGCCCCCTGTCCTTCGTGCCGCTGCCGAATCCGACCTGATAACCGAAAACTTCTGGGAGGTCTGATGGCATTATGCCGTATCCGTCTCCGCCGTCTCCTTGGCAAGTCTGGTCGATGGAGGTGCAGAAGCGCCTCATCGCGCAGCAGGAGGAGCTTGAATGTTTGAAGAAACAGGTGGCCGAATTGGAGGAACGGCTCGCGCAAGCCGGTTCCGGGCCGCTTTATCATATTGACCGTCTGGAATATCATTTCGACCAATTGAAGGTGCAGAAGCTTGAAGGAACGCTCAATATCGGAATGACGCCGCCGGGAGACGGCGCTTCGGCAGCCTATGACATCGACCAGCTTTCCGCCGCTCCGGTCAATGTTTTCCCCGCCGCCGAGTCGACGATTACCGTCCCCGGAGCGCCGTTCCCGGAAATCCGCGCCAATCTCGATACGTATTTCAACGAGGAAGCGCCGGAACGCCTCATTGGAATGGAGCGGGAGATGAATCTTGAGCTCGATCCATTCCATCGCCGCATTATTATCGAAGACATACGAAAGCAAGTGCCGGCCCGCATTAAATATTACGTGACTCAAGCGAGAACGGGCGAAGCGGATGGGCCAAAGGAGGCAGGCGAAGGAGATTCGCTTATCGCGTCCGTAACCGCCAAAACGATTCGCGACGCGGAAGCCGCCATGCGGCAATATTTAAGCCAGCTTGCCGGCAGCACGGTCAAGGGAGGCGACGTTTCGTGATCCGTTTCGAAGTTCACAACTATACGCTGTGCGTAGGCGATATTGAAGTTTTGGGCGTGGCCTCCTCTTCCTTGCTTCAGGTCGGGGATAACGATTACGTCACCTTATACTCCATGTTCGATACTCCGCCGGAGTCGATCGTCGTCGGGCCGCTCGCGCCGTTTCCGGAGCCTGAAGGCGCCGAATCGTCCGAAGGCGAGCCGCGAAGCGGAGGGTAGGATTCCGATGGACGGAAGGATAAACCCTGCGCCGGAAAACGAATATCCGATCCGCACGGCCGAGGTCGGATGCATCTCGATCATCGATATTTCGCTGTCGTCCATTCTTCAGCTCGGGGACCATGCGGAAGCGACTCCGGTGCTGAGAGGTCTCGCCCTTCAGCGCGAGACGCTTCGCGGCAAAGGCGACGTTTATTTCGAGGCGTACGACATATTCGACCGCCCTCTCCCCGTGCTCCGGGATCCCGTCGCCGAAGCGGGCCTCGACGTCAGCATCGGGCGCTACAACCATAGCCCCCGCATATGCGTAGGCGGCATCCGCATTATTGCCGTCAGCGCCTCCTCTATCATCCAAGCGGGAAACGGAATGCGGCATACGGCCGAATCGCGCATCAAGCATATCCGGCAATACCGAAGGCCGCTTCCGTATCCGGGCATCGCGGACGACGGCCCCGCCGGCGACTCGCCCGGTAAAAGCAAAGAGGCTCCCGGTCCATAAACCGCGAGCCTCTTTCTTATCTACATATTGCCGTTTCCCTCTCAACCAAGCTCTTATTGCTTCTTCAGCTTGTCCCAAGCGGCTTGCAAGCCGGTTGCGAAGCCTTGTTCGTCCACCTTGCCGGCGATATATTGCTGAATGACATTGGAGAATTCCTGCGTTACGCCATCCGGGAATTTGGACGATTGCAGGCCGAGAACTTTGCCTTCCTGCACGTAATTGTACACTTCCGTGCCGATTGCGCCCATGTCTTCCGGATTCGCTTCGATTGTCGTCAAGGCCGGAATGAATTTAAATTCCTTCGTAATGTATTGCTTGCCGATGTCGGAAGTGACAAGCCAGTTCAGGAACGTCTTCGCTTCTTCCTTCACGTCGGAATCTTTGTTGACGACGAGGTTTTCCGGAATGCCTACGTTAATTTTGTCGTTAACGGCCGGGTCTTCGCCGATCGCCATCGGAAGAATGCCGATGTTCATGTCCGGCGAAATGGCGTCGATCGCCGTTTGCGCCCAGTTGCCTTCTTGCATCATCGCGGCTTCGCCGTTTGCGAACATCGCCACTTGCGTGTTGTAATCCGTCGTCAGCGGATTTTTGTTGCCGTAATCGACGGTGAGCTTCATCAGCTTCGCCCATTCGTTAAATTTCTCGTTGCCGACGATCGAAGCCGTGCCTTCGTTCAATCCTTTAATAAATTCGTCCGGGTTGTCCTGCTGCGCAAAAGCGACGCTGATGCCCTGGTTGCCGATCAGCCACCATTCCTGATAAGCGTTGGCGAACGGCGTAATGCCTGCCGCTTGCAGCTTTTTGGCCGCGTCTTCAAGCTGGCTGTACGTCTTCGGAAGCTCGGTAATGCCCGCTTTCGCAAACAGGTCTTTGTTGTAGATGTAGCCGAACCCTTCGAGGTTCAGAGGCATGCCGTAAATTTTGCCGTTTTTGGTCATCGGCTCGGCCGCAAGAGGCACCAGATCTTTCACCCACGGCTGGTCGGACAAGTCTTCCAGCTTGTCCTGCCACAGGTCAAGCTCGGCGAATCCGCCGTTCGAGAAAATGTCCGGAGCCTCGCCCGAAGCGAATTTCGTCTTCAGCGATGCCGCGTAGTCCGCGCCGCCGCCGACCGTCTGCACGTCGATTTTAATATTCGGATATTCCTTCTGGAACTCCGCGGCAAGCTCATTCAGCCCTTCCACGATTTCCGTCTTGAACTGGAACAAGGTTACCGTCTTCACCTCGTCGCCGGACGACGCCGCATTGCCTTCTTTATTGCCGCCGCCGCATGCGGAAAGCACGATGCTCATCGCAAGCACCAGTACAAGCGCCGACAAAGACAGTTTCGTTTTGCTCATGATTGTTTCCCCCTAGTTTAATAATAATGATAAAGCTTTATATGGAATCAGCCAAGGCGGATAACGGCTTGGTCAGCCTTTAACCGATCCGGCTGCAACTCCCTCGACGATGTAACGTTGAAGCAGCAGGAAGAAAATCACGATCGGCGCAATGCCGAGAATAAGCGCGGGAAGCGCAATGTCCCACTGCTTCGTGTATTGCCCGAAGAAAGCGAACGTCGCCAGCGGAATCGTATGCATGGACGGCTTCTGCAGAATGAGGGACGGCAGCAAATAGTCGTTCCAGATCCACAGGCAGTTCAGAATGATTACTGTCATCATCATCGGCTTCAGCAGCGGAAACACGATGCGGAAAAACACGCCGTACGGCGAGCATCCGTCTACCGTAGCCGCTTCTTCGATCTCGTAAGGAATCGACTTGACGAAACCGTGGAACAGGAAAAGCGCCATCGACGCGCCGAGACCGATATTGCAAATGATGAGTCCAAGTTGCGAATTGTTCAGTCCAAGCGTGCTGACCACTTGAAGCAGCGGGATCATGATCGATTGGAACGGGATAACCATGGCCGCCACGAATACGGAGAACAAAATTTTATTCAGTAGCGTATTGGCCCGAACCATCCGATAGGCGCCCATCGCGGCGAACAAGGCGATAAGCGCGACGCTGATTGCCGTAATGATTAATGAGTTCAGGAATACGTGCGGGAAATCGGTCAAGTTCCACGCCTTCGTGAAGTTGCTCCAATGGAACGACGTCGGCCAGCTGGCCGAGTTCGTCATAATGTCCCCGAGCTTCTTGACGGAATTGACAAGCAGGAAGTAGAACGGCGCCAGAAATATCAGCCCGACGACAATCATGACGATTTCCGCCGCGAACAGCTTCCCGGAATATTTGCGGGTATCCATTAAGCTTCAACCTCCTTGCTCTTCGTCAGACGGACCTGAATCAAGGTGACCGCGGCTACCACCAGGAAGAAGAGCAGCGATTTGGCCGTTCCGAGACCGTACCGGTTGTTCAGGAACGCTTCGTTATAAATGTTTAGGGCGACGGACTCCGTCGATTTAAACGGCCCGCCTTTCGTCAGCGACAGGTTCAGATCGAACATTTTGAACGCCCAGGATATCGCCAGGAACAAGCAGACCGTAACCGCCGGCATAACAAGCGGCAAGATGATGCTCTTCAAAATTTGGAACTGGTTCGCTCCGTCAATCTCCGCCGCTTCGATTACTTCGCGCGAAACGTTCGTTAGCGAGGAGATGTAGACGACCATCAAATACCCGGCGGTTTGCCAGACGAATACGATCACGATGCCCCAGAAGCCGGTTGTCGCGTCGCCCAGCCACGGCAGCTCGAAGAAGGACCAGCCCGTCACTTCCCCCATGGTGGCGAAGCCTTTGACGAAAATAAACTGCCATATAAAGCCAAGCAGCAAGCCGCCGATGACGTTCGGCATAAAGAAAACCGTCCGCAGCACGTTGCGCGTCTTCAGCTTTTGGGTCAGCATATAGGCAATAAAGAAGCCGACCAGATTCGTCAGCAGCACGCCGACGACGGTGAACCGGACGGTAAACCAGAAGGAAGCCCAAAAATCCGGGTCATTCGCAAAAATTTGTTTGAAATTGTCGAAGCCGACCCATTTGACCGAGCCCGACACGCCGTTCCAGTCCGTAAACGAATAATACATCCCAAGCACAAACGGGATAATCATAATAACGAAGAAAAATAAAGCGACAGGCCCAACGAACACAAGCTGCTGGAGCCATGACGACGCTTTTCTTGCGCCCATGGAAAACTCCCCTTTCTTTCTACCGAAATTCTGTTGTATGTTTATTATGCAAATGTTTAATGGCAATAAACACCGACAGGCTTGACCTTGCAGGTGCAAAATATTGATCGGCGAAAGGAGATGGCGGCCTGTTTTGAACTGGGGCAGCATACGCACCAAGCTCATCGTTTTTTTATTGCTGGCGACGATTATCCCGATCGTCACGACCATGGTCGTGACGTATTCCTATAGCGTTAAATCGCTGAAAGAAAGAGCGGTGGAAGAAAACGAAAGCCTGCTTTTCCAAGGCCAAACCAATATCGGATCTTTGCTTGACGATATGAACGCAAGCTCGCTGAACGTTTATTCCGATCCCGAATTTTATCGCATGTTGTCAACGGACTCTTTGGATCTTGTATCGAACAGCGCAATCTATTCCGCTTTGTACTATATATCTTCCTCTATCCCCGATGCCCATCAGGTATACTTGTACGCAAGCAAAAGCAAGCTGGCGACGATCGTGACGAAGATTTCCAATACAAAGAGAATGCTGAACGCCGATCCTTTCTCCGAGCCCGTCGAACAGACGGTCAGCTCCGCGGTAACGGTTCAGCCGACGCATCTGAGCCATACGTACGGCTTCGAATCGCTGCAGCCGGAGCAAAAAAGCGAGCAGGTCATTACGCTGCACCGCCGGATTACGGCCGTCCCGCTCGACAAGACGCTCGGGTATTTGTCGATCGATATGAAGCTGGATCCGTTAATCGACATCTTGCGGCAGCTATACGATCAGAGCAAAGAAAATATTTATGTCATCGACGGAAAGGGTACCGTCGTTTATGCGGACGACAGCGGGCTGATGGGCGAAAAAATACGCGCCGGCTGGTACGATTCGCGGAGCGGCCAGCTGACGGACAGCGGCTATTTCGAGCAGGACGATTCGCTGTTCGTTTATTCGCGGCTGAACTCGGAGCTTGTCGATTGGACGATCGTCAAGCAAATTCCGACCTCGTACCTTGCAAAGGGCGCGAACGAAGCGGCGATGATCAATATTTTGCTGCTCGCGGTTTCGCTTATCGTCATCATTGCGCTTACCGTGGCGATCACCGTGCGGATGACAAAGCCGATCAAGCAGCTGGTCCGCTACATGTCCGAGGTTCAGGCCGGCAATCTGAACGTCGACGTCATTCCGTCGAGCAAAGGCGAAATCGGGCTCGTCATCGAGCAATTCGGGAGGATGATGCGGACGATCAATCATCTGATCGTAAACGAGTACAAGCTGGAGCTTGCCAGCAAGACAAATCAGCTTAAAGCGCTGCAAGCGCAAATCAATCCGCATTTTTTGAACAACACGCTGCAAATTATCGGCACGCTTGCCCTGGAGCTGAATGTGCCGCGAATATACGCGCTGCTCTCCTCGCTGGCCAAAATGATGCGCTACAGCATGGACAACGCCGCCACGGCGACGATGCGGGAGGAGCTGGCCCATCTGAACGCTTATATCGAGCTGCAGAAGGAACGGTTTGAAAACCGGTTCGAATTCCGCTACGATGTGGAGGACGCGCTCATGGAGCTTTCCGTTCCGAGGATGATCCTCCAGCCGGTAGTCGAAAATTATTTCAAGCACGGGCTGGACCGTGCGGAACAGACCGGGCTCCTGTCTTTGACCGCCGTTATGCGCGAAAGCGAGATTCGGATCACGGTCGAAAACAACGGGACAAGCATCCCGGAAGAAAGGATTCGCATGCTTCATTACGCGCTTAAGCTGAACGACAAGGCGCCTAATCGGGCGCAGCGGCTGTTCGGGGGGGACGCATTCGGCGGCGCGCCGGAAACGGAACCCGCTTCCGACGACTCGACAAGCAGCATGAAGCAAAAGCTGAAGAAGGCGCAAGACGGGGCGGATTCCCGCATCGGCCTGCTCAACGTGCTCGAGCGGATGCAAATGGTGTACGGGCCCGATGCGAGCTTGTCGATCGAAAACGTAAAGCCGAAGGGCGTTCGGATCGAAATGAGAATGAACCTACAGAACAAAATGGAGCGTGATGAAGGATGAAGGCGCTCATCGTGGACGACGAAGCGCGCGTGCGCAAAGCGGTGAGGCTGCTCGTCGATTGGGAGGAACACGGCATCTCGGATATCGCGGAGGCCGAGAACGGCAGCGAGGCGGTCCGGTATATCGAAGCGGAGAAGCCGGCCGTGGTGATTATGGATATGATGATGCCGGAATTTAACGGGATCGACCTGATGTCATGGGTAAGCGAAAACGCGAATACCGTCAAGTTCATCGTCGTCAGCGGCCATAACGATTTTGATTTCGTCCGGCAAACGGTCCGAAACGGCGGGATCGATTATTTGCTGAAGCCGATCGAGCCGGACGCGATTAACGCCGCCGTAGCCAAAGCGGTCCGGGAATGGCGCGAGGAGGAAGCGCGAAGAATTTCGCTCCAAAAAAACAATATTCAACTGAACGAGCTGAAGCCGATCTACAGCGAAAAGCTGCTGACGGGCATCGTCGACGAGCCGGGGCAAAGCTATTCTGCCATCCGGCGCCTGCAGGAGGAAGGCGTCCTCCCGCCCTCGATCGATAAAGCGCGAATCGCTTTGCTGCAGGCGGACATCAGCGATGAAGAGCTGTATAAGCGATTTGGCTACGACAGCGAGCTGCTTTATTACTGTATCCTCAACATTTGCAACGAGTTCGTCATGGAGAGCGGATGCGGCATCGCATTCCGGTATTGGAGCGAACCGTCCGACATGATCGTTCTCGTCTGGAGCGATTTCGAACGGCTGGAGACGCTGATCAGACGAATCAATGACGGCTTGTACCGGACTTTAGGCAGAAGGATGCATTTCGGCTTAAGCGAAACGGCCGACTTCCCTGCGCGGCTGGCCGAGCAATATTCGCAAGCGTCGGGCGCTTTATGGGACCGGAACGTGCTTGATGCCGGCCTCTTTGTCCATCGTCCCGCGAATGAACCGAAACCGGCTCCTTCAGCCGAAGGTTCGCGTTATCCGTTTCAGCTTGCCGACTGGGAGGAAGACTGGCGGACGGCTATCGTAAGCGGCCATGCCGGCCAAATCGCGGAAGCGTGCGGACGGTGGCGGGATGCCGCCAATAGCGTTCGAAGCGTCACCCCCCGCCGGCTTGTCCAATGGACGGCCGATATCGAACTGTTCACGAACCGGTTGCTACGGGAGCGGCTCGGCGCGGCGGCCGAAGCGGCCAGAAGCAGGCTGGAGGACGCGGCCGCGTTCCCTTATCCGGGAAGCGGCCGGTTCTCGCGCGAAGATTGGCTAGCGGCAATCGAACGGTGGATGAATGAAACCGCCCGCGTCATCAACGATCTTCAAGGAAACGAAACGACGACCATCGGCGACATCGTCGCTTACATCAAGCAGCATTATCAGTTGGACTTGTCGCTTCAGGATATTGCCGGCCGGTTCCATGTCAGCCGCGAATACGTATCGCGGAAGTTTAAGCAGGAGTACGGCATTACTTTAACGGACTTCATTACGGAACTTCGAATGGATCATGCAAAGAGGCTTATGCTGAACCCTCAGCTGAAAATCGCCCAAATCGCCGAAATGGTCGGGTTTCACGACGAAAAATATTTCAGTAAAGTGTTTAAGAAACTGACCGGGTTATCGCCTTCCGCCTATCGGCAGGAAACGAGCGCGGAGCATCTTCCCGGCTAACCTTTGTAGTATCCCAAACTAGCACCGTTCTAAGGGGGGGTATAGGGTTTTCAAACGCTTTTCTACTCTATAGCCGCTCCCTTTGCTTTTCCGTCTTCCCTTCCGTTGTTTCATCCGGTATGTTAGCGATGACTTGCGGTCATTGACCGGCTTAATCTTCGGGACGGCGGCTCAGCTCCTTGTATTTTTTCGCATATTTGCATACCGCATGGACGAAGGTGGCGTGAGACCAAGTGAGCGGCGCCACGGACAACGGCTCGCCGCTGTACGGGTTTAACTGCTCGGGCAGCATGCCGCTTTGCAGCGCGTGCTTCGTGACCCATTGCAGCGTGCGGAGCGGCCGCTTCAGGTCTTCGACCGTATCGGCCGATTCGATTTCGTACTCCGCCATCCATAACGTGCATATAATCCACGGATTGCCCGGCACTTTATCGATCTCGCCCGACTGCTGGAAGTAATAGTCGTTCGTATAGCGGGCGACGCCGCCGATATGCGTTTTGACGCTAAGCCCTTCCTTGATCGCCTCCATCGTTCGGACGACGCGGGGATCGTCTACCGGAAGCAGCCCGAACTCCACGATGAAATAAAGGCTGCTCTCCAGCGTCATGTCTTTCACCCAGCGGTTGTCCTTCTGAACCAATCCCCGGGCGAAGCGCCCCGCTTCCTCATCCCATAAATGGGTCAGAATGCCTTCCTTCAACGTGTCGGCCGTAGAGCGGAAGTAGTCGCTGCGCTCGTAATCGCCGAACAGCTCGGTGAAAAAAGAAGCCGCCATCAAGCCGCCGTATACCGATGCCGCCGTATACGTCCAGATCCCGTACCTCTCTTCCCATAAATCGTAGCTTGGTTTCGGAAGGTGAAGCCCCGGCTCCATATATTCGCACAAGAACGATCCCGCTTTGCGGATCAGATTGGTATAAAGCGACTGCGGCAGCTCGATCACTTGATTGCGCGTGTAATCCTGCCATAAAGCGAACAGCACGAGCGCCGTTTCGTCCTCCTGAATCGGAAGCCGCCGGCTCCCTTGAACAACATAAGGATGCCAGCTGGAGCCAACCGTGCCGTCCGGATTGTATTTGTGGTACAAATAGCCGTCCGGAGACAAGGCGGAAGCGCAAAACTGGAAAAACGGGGAGATAACGCTCTGATAGCCCGCCAGCGACATCGCGTCGGCAATAAGCGCTCCGTCGCGCGGCCACATATAGCTGTAATGGTCCCGATTGTACTGCAAAATATCGGTGTCGTTCGCCGCCAATATCGCTCCGCCTTCGTCAATCTGCGTGCGGACGATCAGCAGGCTGTGCTTGAACATGCGGACGACTTCGGCCGGAAGGTTGCCGAAGTCGGTTTCCGCGCGCCGCAGCCATTGCTTCCAGTAGATGACCATCCGGCTCAGCAGCTTTTCCGGGTGGTTGTCGGCGACATAGGCGTTTAACGTTTTGACCTCTTCCAAATGCTTTCCGACGGACATCCAGTAATAGATGCTTTTCTCGCCGTGCGGCGGGAGCGCGGTCCGAAAGCTGATCGTGCTGTCGACGGAGCCTTGCGATATCGTGTTGCCCATCAGCATGCCGTCCTCGGCGTCGCGCCAGGTGCCCTCCGCGGAATGAAACCTTTTGATGCCGGTCGAATATTGCGCGATGCCGCCTTCGTCCGAAAATCCGTTAAACATGAAATAATTCGAGCGCTTGTAATGGAAAACGGTGTTGTTCTCCGGATAATAAGCGGCGGTATCGCCGACCTCGGTGCCGTCGATCATTAAATCCTGATGGAAGAACAGCTTGAACTCTCTCGCCTCGTCCCGTAAATTGCGCGCCACGACCCGCTTGATATAGATGCATTCGCGTTGATGAATGCCGTCGTTCATGTCGAGCTCGATGCCGAGGCTGTCGTTCCGCGCCGTAATATTCGTAACCAGCGAGTCTTCAATGTAATCGAGCCGGATATCCCAATCCGGCTCATGCAGCCATGTGAAACGTCCATCCGCCCAGACGCCGAGCCGGCAATATTGTCCGCCGACATGATTGAGCTGCCCGATGAACGGATAATAAATATCGCGAATGTAGCAGCGGTCGTCCAGGTTTAACAGCATTTTTCCGTTGCCGATTACGAGATGGCGGGCCATTGCATCTTCTCCTTTCGGTGCGACAACAAGCTCTCGTAAACAGCCAAATAGGCTGACGCCGAACGCTCCCAGCTGAAATCGGCCTGTGTTCCGCTTAAGACAATGCCCTCCCATGTCTTTCCGCCGTCTTTTCGGTAAAAACCGAGGGCTCTGCGAATCGTATATAGCATGTCATGCGCGTTGTAATTCCGAAAGCTGAAGCCGTTCCCTTCGCCGGTAAACTCGTTGAACGGCTTGACCGTATCGGCCAAGCCTCCCGTCTCCCTTACGATCGGCACCGCCCCGTATCGGAATGCAAGCAGCTGGCTTAACCCGCACGGTTCGAACTTGGACGGCATCAGATACATGTCGGCCGCCGCATAAATGAGTCTCGCCAGCCGGTCGTTATAACCGAGCCATACTTTAACCTTGTCGGGATGGCCGAAAGCGGCCCGGTTGAACGCTTCCTCATAGACGTATTCGCCCGCGCCCAGCACGACCAGCTGAATGTCTTCCTGCAGCAGTTCGTCGAGCACATGGAGAATGAGATCGAAGCCTTTTTGCTCGACGAGTCTGGACACGATCCCGATCATCGGAGTCGTCTCGGATTGCGGCAAACCCAGCTCCTTCTGCAAATCGAGCTTGTTTTTGCGCTTGCGGGAAAGCGAGCTCCGGTAAGGCGTATGCAGCGCATCGTCGTTCATCGGGTCGTATAAATCCGTGTCTATGCCGTTTACGATGCCGTGCAGATCGGCGCTGCGATGCCGGAGCAAAGGGTCCAGTCTTTCCCCGTACCATTCCGTCTGGATTTCCCGAGCGTACGTTTCGCTTACGGTCGTAATTTTGTCGGCGAACACCAGCCCGCCCTTCATGCAGCTTCCGGCTCCGTAAAACTCCAGCTCGGTTCCTTCTCCCCCTATAAGCTCCTTCAAGAGCGGCATGGGAACGATCCCCTGATATTTTAAATTATGTATCGTAAAGACGGTCCGTGCCCCGGCCCATGCCGGATCGCTTGCATAACGCGCATGCAGGAAATAAGGGATGAGCGCGGTCTGCCAATCGTGGCAGTGGACGATGTCCGGCGCCCATTCCAAACGGCGGACGGCTTCCATGACGGCCACGCTAAAAAAGACAAACCGCTCCGGATCGTCGCCGTAGCCGTACAAGCCTCTGCGCTTGAAGTAAAACTCGTTATCGATCAAATAATAAACGATGCCGTCGATCGAACCTTTAAGCACGCCGCAATATTGATTCCGCCAACCGAAGGAAACGTTAAAGACCGCAACCGTTTCGAACTGCCGGATCAGCTCCGGGTCGATCTCCTCATATTTCGGGAGCATGATCCTGACGTCCGCTCCGAGCCTGCCAAGCGCCTTCGGAAGCGATCCCGCGACGTCCGCAAGCCCTCCCGATTTGGCAAGAGGCACCGCTTCCGACACCGCAAACAACACATTCATGACCGAAATTCCTCCCCGTTCATGATTTCGAATGTCAAAGCACTTTGCGTTTGCCTGCAACAAAAGGCGAATTTTCGGCACCGCGAATGTCGCGGCGGGGATGCACCATGACATCCTTGTCCAAAATCGTATGCTGGACGATGCTGTTTTCGCCGATCGTGCCGTTTTGCATAATGATGCTGTTATGTACGACAGCCCCTTTTTTGACATGAACGCCCCGAAACAAAATGCTGTTTACGACCGTTCCTTCGATCCGGCAGCCGTTTGCGATAAGGGAATTTCTTACTTTCGACGATTCGTCGTACTGGACGGGGGGCTCGTCCTTGACCTTCGTGTAAATCGGGCCGGGCTTGAAAAACAGCTCCTTCCACGTATCCGGAACGAGCAGGTTCATGCTGTTGCGGTAATAGCTTGGCAGCGTGTTGACGACGCCGAGATAGCCTTCATGCATAAAGGCCGATACGTGCAGGTTGTCAAGCCTGGAAAATATGGCGTGGCGGACGAGATGGTCCTTCCCCTGCGCAAGCGACGTCTCCACGATTTCCATGAGCAAATCTTTGCGCATCAGATACATTTCCATCGAGCAGATATCGCTGTTCATTCGGCCGTATTGCTCTTGAATCGCCGTAATTCGTCCGTCCTCGTTCACCCTGACCTTGCGGGCGTGGCCGCCGTGCAGCTCAGCGTCTTGCTTGCACACGATCGTAATGTCCGCCTTCCGTTGTTCGTGGGCCGCGACGACGGCTTCGAAGTCGAGATTGCAAACCATATGGCTGCGGGCGATGATGACATATTCCAACGAGGAGCGGGCAAACAAATCGCGGTGCTGATAGAAATGATACAAATCGCCGCGGCTAAGCTCCTGGATGTTGTCCGTCGCGGGAGGAAGAATAAACAGGCCGCTCTGGCGGTTGTCCAGGTCCCAGTTCTTGCCCGAGCCCAAATGGTCCATAAGCGAGCGGTATTTCGTATGCGCGAATATCGCGACTTTCGAGATGTTCGAGTTGACCATGCTGGACAATATAAAATCGATCAGCCGATAGCGCGCCCCGAACGGAACCGTCGCAAGGCAGCGGCCATTCGTCAAACGTTCGAGTTCGTCGGTTTCATGAATGAGATTGATGACGCCCATCACCTTATGCTTCATGCCTGTTCGACCTCCTCGAGCCATTGGTTGTTCGCAACATACTCCCCGACCGCAACGACCGTAATGCCGCCGTCATACGGATCTCCGATGGAGGCGCCGTCTTCGATGACCGCCCCTTCGCCGATGATCGCCCTATGAATGCGGGCCCCCTTGCCGATCCGGACGCCCGGCATGATGACCGAATCCTGAATATCGCTCCTTGCGCCGACATGGACGCCGTAGAACAATACCGAGTGATGGACGCGGCCTTCGATTACGCAGCCTTCGGAGACGAGGCAACCCGCCGCTTCCCCTTCTTCGGCGATATAATGCGCAGGCTGGTTCGGGCTGACGGAGTAGATTCGCCATTCTTCATCCGTCAAGTCCATCGATGCGCGGCCGTCCAGCAAGTCCATGTTGGCTTCCCACAAGCTTTCGATCGTCCCGACATCCTTCCAATAGCCTTGAAACTTGTAGGAGAATAGCCTCAAGCCGTCCTGGAGCATCGCCGGAATGACGTCTTTGCCGAAGTCATGGCTGGAGGAACGGTTCGCCTCGTCGTACACAAGATAACTGTGCAGGACGGACCACGAAAAGATATAAACGCCCATCGAAACCAGGTTGCTGGTCGGCGTCTTCGGCTTTTCTTCAAAAGCGATAATGCGGTCTTCGTCATCGACATGGATAACGCCGAACCGGCTCGCTTCCTTCCAGTCGACCTCGAACCCGGCGATCGTCACGTCCGCTCCTTTCCTTTTATGTTCGGCAAGCATCTTCTCATAATCCATCTTGTAAATATGGTCGCCGGAAATGACAAGCACGTAATCGGGAGCGTAGCGTTCGATAAAGGAGATGTTCTGGTAAATGGCGTTTGCGGTTCCTTTGTACCAAACGCCCCCCCTCTGTTTCACATGAGGCGGCAATATCGTCATTCCGCCGTCGCGCCTGTCAAGTCCCCAGGGGCTTCCGATCCCTAAATACCGATTAAGCTCCAGCGGCTGGTATTGCGTCAGCACGCCTACCGTGTCGATGCCCGAATGTGCGCAATTGCTCAGCGTAAAATCAATAATCCGGTATTTGCCGCCGAAATAAACAGCGGGCTTGGCCAAGTCCCGGGTTAACACGCCGAGCCTTTTGCCTTCCCCTCCGGCAAGCAGCATTGCGATCATTTCTTTTCGGGCCATAGACTCCAACTCCCTCGAAAGTGTAGGTTCCCCGCTTGGCTTTCAGTGTGCGGCACGAAGAATCCAAGGGGTGTACATGCTCCATTAAAAAAGAAAAGACATAGCGGATGAATTGCATTTCCATGATGGACGGATGAAGAAAAACATCATAATCTCGAGGTGTAAAACGAAAAGGCGGAATTGATGAAGGTAGGTCCAGTAGATGCCAAAGACTTTACATACTATGGGAGTATAACTTGAAGCTGAGGAAATATCAAGCAAGCGGCCGGAAGGTGCGGGGCGAACAAGCCCTGCGCTTGTTCGCAGCCCCCCGATTGCCGTACGAGACTCATGTATAAGGAGTAATCTGTATCTAAATTATACATGGTCCCCTGAAAAAATACACCCCGTTATCAATAAAACGTTCAATAGATGTCATAGTTGTTGACATCATTCGACACGTCTATTGATGGCATGACGAAACCCGATAAATATAGTAGTGCTTCGTGCATAGCCCTTTCGAAACTGCCGGGCGTTCGCAGTTCACCCAGGAACAAGCCTTAGGTTGTTTCGTTCTGCGAGGCCTAACCGTATTCGGATCGCCGTGACGCAATAGCCGCTGATGATGCATTGCGCACAAACCTTTCGCCTTAACCGGTTTCGAGCATTCGTTCATGGTGCAGATTTCCAAGTTGTCAGCCCCCTTCCAACAGGCATTTCAGCAGACTAAAGCAAGAATGCTACTACATAATACCCGAATCAATAAACTTAATGAAAACGGATAAAACGGGCAAATCGCATTCAATATACATCGGGATTGCGCTGTAGCTTGTACTTAATCCATGACATGCGGCATAGTTTAATTTTTTAAACCTTGTAATTTGATGTGAATATGTACCTCTTGTAGCGTAAATCCAGTTCTCTTATACTTAAAATCGACAATGCGCAGCTAGATTTAGAAAGGTGGACATTTATTGTCGTATTATCGCGAAACGTTTTATGCGGTCAGCCAACCGCTTGTTCTTATAAAAAACGATAATTTGGCCGTTCTGGACGCCAATCCCGCTTTTGTCCGGCTTTGCGGTTATAACGCCGAAGAGCTCCGCCGTATCCCGTTATCTTCTCTGATCGAGCATTGCACGGGCATAAGCCAGCTCCGAAACAACCCGATTAAAAGATTTACGCTGATTACCAGAAGAAAAAAAAAGAATCCCCATATGGATCGAGCTGTTTCCGCTCGCGGCTTCCAACAGAGGAAAGCCAAACGCAACGGCCCTTTCCGTGCAGGACTTAAGCTCCCAGTTATGGTTAAGGCAGCGATGCGACGGCGATCATGTGCTGGTAAGCGGAGTGGTGGACGAAGCCCATAAAATCAAATTTCTATTGAATTCACGGCCGCTTGAGCTGCAGGAAGCCGAACGTTCGGATGACGAATCGATTTTCCGGTATGTCGAAAAGGAAGAATGGTCCCGGGTGCTGAAAACGACCGCGGAAGCGGTGAAACAGAAGCAGGCCCGAACCGTCGTCATCCGATCGGCCAATCTCGGCGCTATACTGGATATGAACATTACGTTCCAGCCCATCTTTGACGGCTTCGGCAAAGTAAAAGAATATGCGTTTGTCCTTCATGATCTGAAGCCTGTCGAAAAATCGGCCGATTCCTCGATCAAGCTGAAAATATGGATGGCCAAACGCGATATTAACGCCAGCCAGCTGGCCGCGGCTACCGGGATCACGCCGCAGACCATCTCCAAGCTTCGCAACGGCAAAATCATCCGGCCGCATCGGCTGACGGCGGAGCTGATCGCCGCCGAGCTTCGGGTCGACGTATCCGACATTTGGACGGAAGTCCGAAATTAACGGTTTCGCCCGGGCGGCGGCAAGAGCGGCGTAGGCCGATCCTCGTAATAAATATGCAGCTCGTGCATGGCTCTGGTGCACGCCGTATAAAACAGCTTTCTTTCGTTTTCTTTGCCGTAAACGGAGGAAGAAGCGTTATAAATGATAACGGCGTCAAATTCCAAGCCTTTTGCCAAATAGGACGGAATGACGACGGTTCCTTGGCCGAACGTCGCCGTTTCTTTCTCCACCAGCCGAACGGCCGCCCCTTCCTCTTGCAAAAGCGAATGCGCCTCCCTGGATTCCTCGGCCGTTTTGCAAATGACGGCAATCGACCGGAAGCCTTCGGCCTCAAGCTCGCGCAGCCGTTCCGCAATCAGCCTCAATCGTTCGGTCCGGCCGCCGGCCGCCGTTAACGACGGCTTTTCCCCTTCCCGGTTGAACGGAATGATCCGCTCTCCTCCCGCAATCATGCGGCTCGTAAATTCCACGATCGGCCGCGTCGAACGGTAGCTTCGCTCCAATGCGACGGTTTCCGTCGCTTCCTCGCCGTACAAGCCTTTCAGCATTTCGAAGCTGTCCCTGTATTCGGCGTGCGCGAAGATCGCCTGATTCAAGTCTCCGAGCACCGTCATCTTCGCGAATGGAAAGATCCGCTTCAAATAATGGAATTGAAAAGCCGAATAATCCTGCGCCTCGTCGACGAATACATGACGAACCTTCGTATTCGTATGGAACCCTTCCAGCAGCTCCTTCAAGTAGAGGTAAGGCGTTGCGTCCTCGTAAAACATGGCGCCGCTCTCCAGCTTGGCAATCGTCAGCCTGCAAATGCCGGTCCATTCGGCCGGAAAGCCCGCGTCGGGTTCCGCTGCCGCAAACAGCTGGCGGTACATGGCGGGCACGTCGAGAAACCGGAGCAGCTTCGCTCTTCTTCGCAGCTTTTTGAACTTTTCGGTGACGACCATAGTCGACAAAATCCGCTTTTCCCGTTCAAAATCGTTAAACGAATCTTCGTGATAACCGTTTTTTCGCGACAGCTCGTTATAAGCTCGAATGTATTCCTCCTTGTCCAAAAGCTCGATCTCTTCCTCGACCCAGCTTTTGTTCCGCTCCAGCTTCGCAAGTCTTGTCAGCTCCTTGAGAAGCCATTCCGCCAGCTGCTTCAAACGGTTCGGTATCGACGACGAGCGGTCGAGCTCGTAGAACTTCTCCTCCATCGTTTCCGCGGCGACGAGCACGCGGCCCCGAAAGCGGATCGGCTTGAACTTGAGCCCTTTGTCCCCAAGCGATGCCGCGTACCGCTCGATCGCGTTCATAAAAAGGAGATCCGATTTGAAGCGGATGGAGGCCATTCTCGCTTCATAGTCGGGATCGTCCGAAGCTCCAAGCGTATATTCCATCTGGGTGAACGGATCCTCGAGATCGAAGGAGCGGCCGAGCCTATGCTCCAAATATTGCTGATAAGTGGTCTGCTGCATGTTCTCTTCCCCAAGCTCCGGCAATACGGTGGCGACGTAGCTGTTAAACATCGGGTTCGGCGAAAATAATACGATCTGATCGGCCGTCAGGCTGTCGCGATACCGGTACAGCAAGTAAGCGACCCGCTGGAGGGCGGCCGACGTTTTGCCGCTTCCCGCGGCTCCCTGAACGATCAGCAGCTTTGCCCGCTCGTTGCGGATAATCGCGTTCTGCTCGCGTTGGATCGTCGCGACGATCCCTTTCATCTGCGCGTCGGAATGCCGGCCGAGCAGCTCCTGCAGCAGCTCGTCGCCGATCGTGACGCCCGTATCGAACATGCTTCGGATCCGGCCGTTCCGGATGACGAATTGCCGCTTGAGCGTCATTTCGCCGCGGATCGTCCCCGCCGGCGCCCGGTATTGGGCCGGACCCGGCGAATAATCGTAATACAGGCTGGAAATGGGCGAACGCCAGTCGTAAATCAAATAATGGCCGCCGGATTCGTCCAGAAGCGAGCCGACGCCCAAATAGACCGCTTCCGCATCGGCTTCTCCGTCCTCCTTGAAGTCGATGCGGCCGAAATAAGGGGTCTGTTCGAGCTTCCGCAACGTGTTGAGCTGCATTCTCGCATGCCGGTGGCTGTGCTCTCTTTCGAACAGCACTTCCGCCTGCTGCTTTAAGCTTGCCGCCGTTTCCGCCGCTTCGGCCGAATCTTCGAAGTTGACGGTGACGTCGTCCCAGAATTCTCTGCGAATTTCGACGACGTCTTCGCGTTTCTCGCCAAGGCGATCCTCAAGCTCCTCGATTTTGGTCCGAATATGGTTCGTAACCCGGTCTGCCCGCTTCTGTTCCTCCGCCAGCTCCGCAGTTATCCGTTCTTCTTGTTCATTCTGAATATCCATACCTAACCCCTTCTGCTGCATAATACTCATGCGAATATGTACCCGCCCGCGCATTAACGGTCGCGTTCGGACCGCGTGCTTTCACATTTTAACACCGGCCCGGCCGAAATGGAATCGTACGCTTGCCGCGGCATATTGCCCGTTTGCCGGTTTGCCTATATAATGACAAGGTTAAGCTGTCCCAGCCGTCGTTCCGCGTTACGGAACGGGCCGCGGTTCGAAATCTCCCGCGTCAACAAAACTAGGAGGAACGTTATGTTTAATTTATGGTTCGGCGCATTGTTTATGCTTGTCCACTTCGCACTTTTCCTGCTCGGCTACCGGCTGTTCGGCAAAGTCGGCGTTTACGCGTGGATCGGAATGGCAACCGTCCTCGCCAACATTCAGGTCGTGAAGACGATCGACATTTACGGCATCGTGCTGACCCTTGGCAATACGATGTACGGCACGATCTATCTCGCTTCCGACCTCCTGAACGAGAAGTACGGACGGAAGGAAGCGAAAAAGGGAGTTTGGTTCGGCTTTTTTACGTTGCTCGTCTCGACCTTTATTATGCAGCTTGCGCTGCTGTTTGAGCCGCATGACGCCGAATTCTCGCTGGCCGCACAGGGAGCGATGGAAACGCTGTTCGGACTTATGCCGAGAATAGCCGCCGGCAGCTTGTGCGCTTATTTTATAAGCCAGTTTCTCGACGTTCGCATTTATTCGCTGCTTAAACGGCTTTGCCCGAAACCGAATCAGCTGTGGATCCGGAACAACGGCAGCACGGCCGTCAGCCAGCTTGTCGATACGCTTGTTTTTACGTCGATCGCTTTTCTCGGCGAATACGACATGCCGACATGGCTGTCGGTGTTCGTCACGACATATGTCGTCAAATTTATCGTATCTGTCTGCTCCACGCCTTTCCTGTATGCCGCCAGAAGCATTACGTTTAAGGAAGAGCCGCTAAACGGCAAAGATCCTTCCGCGCTAAAATAACGCCGAGAGAAAAAGGGATGCCCGCATGCGGTCGGAACCGGCTTGCAGGACATCCCTTATTCGGATGCAAACCCAACGTGGTCAAGCATCGCTTTGCCGGCTCCGCCGTCCATCCGGAAGGCAACTTGAACGATATCTTCCGCTTTCGTTGTCCCGAGCGGGACTCTGACCGTTTGATATACCGGCTCGTTCGGTTCCTTGTATTTGCCGTCGTCGATCGTATCTTCCAGAAACGGCAATCGAGTAAACGTCACGAATTCCGGCTCTTCCCACTGCATGACGGAAGCTAACGGAACTTCCCGGCGCTTTCCGTCCGCCGTTATCCATTCAACCGTTATTGACGAACCGGGATTTACGGCCCGTTTATTTTTGCCGCCGGCTTCGGGCAAATCCCTGCTCAGATCGGCAATGGCAAACGTCAATACCGCCGGTTCGGCTGCCTTCGCGAATTGCCCGTTCATTTCTCCCCGCTGCAGCCGAAGCGTATAGGACGCTGTTCCGTCCCACTCCAAAATGACGCCTTTCGTCCCTTTGCCGTTGCGGCTGCGGCTTAACGCTTCGCCTTCCGACCATTCGTTGAAGCCCGTCGCCTCCGCAGTCCCCGCTGCGGTCAACGTTCTCCTGTCGCCGTCCTCTTCGAAGTCCGCGATGGCCGCAAACGACCCGTCTTCGTATTGGCTGTAATACCGGGTCGTGGACGGCAGCCAATCGCTGCCGTACCGGTAATCCTGAAACAGCTTGGCATAA
Organism: Paenibacillus thailandensis; assembly: GCF_042685365.1. NCBI lineage: Bacteria > Bacillati > Bacillota > Bacilli > Caryophanales > Paenibacillaceae > Paenibacillus > Paenibacillus thailandensis. Next base: position 69,150 of record NZ_JBHUMY010000016.1, read on the forward strand.
GCGGCGTTATCGTGAAGCGTTGCCTCCAGAAACGCCGAAATATAAACCTGGGCCGCCCGGCGCTGATCGTCGCCGTCCATAATCGGCTTCAGCTCCAGCAGCAGCCCTCCTGGCAGCTTCTGATCCATGGAGCCCCAAGAAGTGTTAAACCGGCTATGGTTAGCGTTCGTCATATAAAGCGAAGCTTTAAACATGCCGCTCCCGGTCTGCGTAAAGGTCGTCCGATTATATTGCCGGTCGCCGTAAAAATCGGTCACATCCGCGTCTCTCGCCCCTTGGAGCGTCAAATAAGCGACGTCGTTCAGTTCCGCATGCTTGCCGTCTACGGCCCGGTCGGTCGGCGCCATGGCCGCGACGGAGCGGATGCGCACGCCGTTCAGGTCCTTCATCAGCTTGTCCTCGCCCGCGAACCAGCGCCTGGCATCGGCGGCCATCGCGACGGCCTGGCCTCCTCTGGAGTGGCCGATCAAACCTACTTTGTCCCAATCGATCCGGCCGTAAAACGGATTGCCCGGCTCGCTGCCGAAAGCCTTCAGCTGCTGCAAATGCTTGAGCAGCATCCACGCTCTCGCTTTCATGTCGTTATCGGGAATGCCGGACCAAACGGAGTAATTCAGAAAGTTTTCGTCCACTGAAATCGCTATAAATCCCCGGCTTGCAAGCAATTGTCCCAAATACCCGTACCCGTCGTCGGAAAACTGCTCCATGAGATGGTTGCCGTGCACGATCAGAACAAGCGGCCGCGGCCCGCTTCCTTCCGGCATCCACACGCGGCCGTTGACCGGCAGCGACTTCCGGTCGAAGCCCCAGAACAGCTTCTTGAGCCAAGGCCAGTCGGAAATATATGCGGAGGCGTCGACGGGAACGGTCTTCAGCGTAACCCCATTGCCGTATTCGGCACGATGGCGGTCATCCCCGCTTCCGTAAGTAAAATAGCGGAAAGCATACGGCCCTGCAGCGGCAGGATCGCCGGCATACAAGCCGGCTCCTAGGACGGAGTCCAGCGCATCGGCCGAATCGCCTCCGTCCGCAGCATCGGCCGGAGTATAGCCGTCAGCGCTGTCCGCGAGAACAGGTTCCGCCGCCGGATCGGCGGCCGGCAGCTGCCATACCGCGCTGAGCATGACGGCCGCTCCGACGGCGGCGGCCGCAGCCTGCCGCCTGGCTCCTGCCGCGGGAAGCCGCCTAAGCAAAGCGACCGCGGCCGCCGTCCCCGCAGCGGCGGCCGTCAATACGGCGGCGATCGCAAGCGAGCTTGCAGCGGTTAAATCCGCAGAGTAACTAAGCAGGTATATTTCGGTACCGGCATAAAGCGCGTAACCGGCGAATAACCGCGGTACGGGTACATAAACGAACGATAAGACGATCGCAACGGCGTGGGCGGCAAGCCATGACCCAACGGCCGTGAGCAAGCCAAAGAGGAGCAAGTCTGCGCCTCCTCCAAGACCGGTCGGCATGCCGGGAGCCGCTAGACATATCCCCAATAGGCTGAGCGATATAACGCCTCTGGACGCCGCTTTCCATAAGCCCGTATGGTAAAGGTATCGGGCTGCAAGCCGCTTCCGCAGCCAGCCGATCAATGTCCGCCGTCTCCGAAGACCGGGTTTTGCCCGATGTTCGTCCGCGAACGGTAACCCGGTATCAGCTCCGCTTAACATAAAGCCAATGGCGCTGGTCTCTTGTTTCGATTTCAACCGGCACTTCAAAAAATCCGCTCATGCTTTCCGAGGTCAGCACGTCGCTTGTCCGGCCCGCTTGGAACACTTCTCCTTTTTTAAGAAGCAGCGTATGGCTGAACACCGGCAATATTTCCTCGACGTGATGCGTAACGTAAACGATTGCCGGCGCTTGCTCGCCCTCCGCAATCGCCTCGATCATCCGGAGCAATTGCTCCCGCGCGAACAAATCGAGCCCCGTGCAAGGCTCGTCCAAAATAAGCAGGGACGGCTCGCTCATCAGAGCCCTTGCGATTAAAATGCGTTGACGTTCGCCCTGCGACATTGTCTGATACGTCCGGCCGCTCAAATACCCGCAGCCAAGCTGCTCCAGAATCGCTTCCGCCCGGCGTTCGTCGGAAGCGGTTATTTCATCGTAAAGACCGATAGAAGCAAATTTGCCGCTTAGCACGATCTTCAGTCCGGTCTCGCTGCCGTACAGCTTTTGCTGCAGCGAAGTGCTGACCCAGCCGATTTTTTTGCGCAGCTCCCTAAGGTCGGTTTCTCCGAATTTCTTGCCCAATACGCCGATGCTTCCCTTGGTCGGCCATATATAACCGTTTATCATGTTAAGCAATGTCGTTTTGCCGGAACCGTTTAGTCCGAGAAGGCACCAATGCTCGCCCGGCTCGACCCGCCAATTGATATGGTTCAAAATCGTTCGCTCTCCGCGTTCCCAGCTTACGTCCCTTATGTCGATAATCACAGCCAAATCTCCTCTCCCAATCGTACTTTTATAACTTTATTATAAAGGCCCGTGTCAAGCCATAAGCACCCAAACCCTTTTCTAAGGGCGTTCCCAACCCCCTAAATCCCCCTTGTCGTAAGGGGACCCCTAGGGGCGTCGCCCCTGAAGGCCACCCCAAATGGAAAACGATTCCTGCTTCAGAGACGTTGACCAGCCCTTCCGAGCAAAGAGCGCTTTGTCCCTGCAGGACACGCTGCAAACTCGACGATAAAAAAGTTCCCCCTTTTGGACAATATCCCTATTACTCAGAAAAGAACCAATGTCCATCAAGTGCAAGCGCATTCCTGAGTAGTGGGGATAGTGCCGATATGTAAAAAACATTCAGTAAATAACATGACCTAAGGGGGATACTGCCGGTAAGAGCCAAAAAACACGCTCCGACGCAAGGAATCTATTCCGGTCAACAAAAAAACAACGCCTGGCGCAAGATCAGCTTGGGGCTGAAATTTGTGCTTCGGCGTTGCTTTCGAGATAGCCTAACATTCCGCTTCGTTTAGGACACGGCGTAATATAACGGGATAATAAACAAATAGACGGCGGCGGCGACAAGGCCGACCCCCATGGACCAAGCGCCCGTTTTTCTTGCGCCTTGACGGTACGCGATAAAGCCCAGGACAGCGGAAGTGACGCCAAGCAATACCGGCCATACGAACCAGGAGGCGATCGCGAACACGAGGGCTACCCACCCTAACGAATAACCCATCGATTTGGTTTCCGATTCCTGGAATTCCGCGCGGTCGCCTCGATCCACGTAGGTCCCCGCGGCAAAATCGGCGCCCATCTCTTCCTTGTACTCACGGTTCATTTCTTCAAAATTGCGGGAACGATTGTCTTTTTCTTTTACTTCATCCTCGTATCGGTGCATTTCCGCTTCACTCCTTCGGTTTAAAGGTGTAGCAGCAGGTTACTGAGGATTGCGTCGCTTGATCTTGATGATCCAAGCCGAGATCGTCGGCGGCAAATTCCTCGAAAAAATCCGGGCTTGCGTGCTGGTCGATATCGACGGAGATACGATCCGCTCCGCACGCATTTCCTTCTTTCCAATACGTGCAGTTTGAAACGCTGCAGGAGACGCCTTCCGGCATTCGCAATACCTCCTCAAGAAAAAGCTTCTTGCCAAGGCAGGAGCTTGCAAAAGCTTGCGCCCAAAAATAAAAAGCCCCCGCTATCAAGTTTCCCTTAGCGGAGGCGAACCATTCTGTTTATTTTTGCCCTTGCATGCGGCGTTGTGTCAAATAATCGCTTTCGTAGTAAGCAAGCTCGTCGCGGAGCTCTTCGAACAGCTTGGACAAGGTGAGGACGATATCGCGCGCTTCGCGGACCGGCTTCCGGCGGAAGCGGATCGCGTCTTGTCCGGTGTAAGCATAACGCCCGTCCTCCGAATAACATTCGTTCTTCGGATAGAAGTAGGCGTTAACGCATTGATGATAAACGTCGTACAATGCCCTCTCGGCAAAATCGATATCGAAGTTAGGGCGTCTTAGGAGCACTCCGAGTTTTTCCACGGATACTTCTGAAAACACCAATAAATGTCTAAGATCGGACAACAGCCCTTGGTAGAAGGCCACGTTCTCTTCGCTCGTATCCTCTCCTGCCAGCTGGCCGATTGTGTTGTTGTTCAAAAATGGCTCCAACACCGAAATCGCTTCTTTAAGCTTGCTTCGCGCCGATTCGCTCAGCGGTTTAACATTTGTTGATTGCATAGGTAGTAGATCCCCTTTCATTCATCGCGACAGAAAAACTTAGGCATCAACATCGTACCACAAATTACTGGGAAGTGGTACTGGCGATTCGCAGTTTGTTCCGCATAATTTCGTTTGGAGTTTCGGAATCTAAAATATCGTTTCATCAAGCCATTCATAATGGAGGTTAAAACATGCGCAAAAGATGGGTCGGCATTTTCACGGCAATCGCCGTGCTTGCCCTGCTTATCCCGGCGATCCCTTTTTTCCTGCCGGAAGCAGGCGGTCCCGCCCCGGAAGCTCCCCGAACGGCTTCCTTAACCAAAAAGCAGGAGAAAGCCGGCAAAATTTCGGATCTTAACCATGATCTTAAAGCGACGGCCTTCTTATGTGTAACGGAATGCTCCAAAGATTTCCGAAACCTTCTGGACGGCGGCGGCGATTCGGATGGAGCCAAACAACATAAGCTGCAAGCGATGATGGACGGCCATCATCATATGCGGCAATTGACTTGGATCTCGGGGGACCGTTCCGTTACGAAAGGATCGCTTCCGCCTACCCGGGACGGCATTGCGGAAAAATACGTAAAAGAAGGCATGCGGAGGGTGAAGTCCGGACAGAAATACGAATCTCCGGCGTTTACGGATAAACAAGGGAGCCGGTATATCGTATTGGGCATCCCGAAAGAACAACATCGCGGAACGGGCATTGTCGGCGTCATCCGGCAAGATATTATTGCGCAGGTCGAGCGGCAGCAAAAGCGCAATTTACGCCTTGTTCCTTATCCGGCGGAAGGCCGTTACCGCGTGGAATCCGTCAAACCGAATACGATAAAGGATAAGACTGTCCGGGAAGGCGACGACAACGGCAATGTCAGCCATTACAATGTCAATGAAGTCGTCGTCCATTTCAAAGACAATCCTTCCCGTTCCGATCTGGAAACCATCCGTAACCGTACTCAAGCTTCCGCCGTCAACCGGATCGGCGACGTTTATATATTCAGATCGGACAAGCAAGACGCCGAGCAGATGATGTCTTATTTTCAAAAGAATTGGAAAACGGAATACGTCGAGCCCCATTACCTGTATTTGACCAACGAAATCAATAACGGCAATGGAAACGGCATAAGGCCCAACGATCCGCTGTATTCGGAATACCAGTGGAACCTGCCGTCGATCGAAACGGAGAAAGGATGGAACTCGTCCAAAGGGAGCAAGGATGTCATTATCGCCGTCGTCGACACCGGCGTAGAATCCGGCCATCCGGATTTGCAGGGCAAGCTGCTCAAGGGCGCCAATTTCGTCGATCCGGAGGCGGAACCCGAAGACGACGTCGGACACGGCACTCACGTAGCGGGCATTATCGGGGCTTCGGTCAATAACGGCGAAGGCGTGGCCGGGCTGTCTTGGTACAACAAAATATTGCCCGTCAAAGTGCTGGATTCTACCGGAGCCGGCTCGACCTATTCGGTTGCTCAAGGGATTATATGGGCAACGGATCACGGCGCCAAAGTGATCAACTTAAGCTTGGGCAACTATGCGGAAGCGGATTTTCTGCATGATGCCATCAAATACGCGTATGACCGCGACGTCGTCCTTATCGCGGCAAGCGGCAACGATAATACGGACCGCCCCGGCTATCCGGCCGCCTATCCGGAAGTGTTTGCCGTAGCGGCTACCGACGCGAACCATAACAAAGCTTCCTTCTCGAACTACGGCGGCTATATCGACGTGGCTGCGCCGGGAGACAGCATTGCCAGCACGTATCCGGGCGGGCAATATGCCGCGCTTTCCGGAACGTCGATGGCAAGCCCGCACGTCGCGGCGCTCGCCGGGCTTATCCGCTCGATCAATCCGAACCTGAACAACGAGCAGGTAATGGATATTATGCGCAAGTCCGCCGTCGACATCGGCAACGACGGCAAAGACGATTATTACGGCTACGGGGAAATCGACGTGGCGAAAGCGCTGAAGGCTGCGGCGGGTACGGACACGACGCTGCTGGATTTCCCTTCCGAGGTGAAACGGCGTCTCGAAGCGATTAAGAAGAAATACGGCAACGGGGACGAAAAGCTTTGAGCGAAACAGCTGCCGAAGCAGATTAAGCGATAAGCGACCGGTCGCCAACCGCAAAAATAAAAAGCGCTCGAGAGCTTATAAGGCTCGCGAGCGCTTCTTTATGTTCATTCATCATGTACAGTGTCCGTGCGGAAAGTTTGCCATAAGCCGGGTTCTGTACTTGCGGCGGTTCGAACGGGAACGACCCTCCCGCCGATAAGCGACAATCATCTATCTAGGCCGTTTATTGCTAAACGGCTCAAGCGACACACCCGGACGCGCCTCGGGCAAAGGCTTCGCAATGAAGCGATGCATCCTCTCGGTCTTGCTCCAGATGGGGTTTACCAGGAATATAGTCACCCATACTCCTCGTGGTCTCTTACACCACGGTTCCACCCTTGCCTGATCCGGCGCGAAGCCGGCCATCGGCGGTCCATTTCTGTGGCACTATCCTTCAGCTCGCGCTGACTGGACGTTATCCAGCATCCTGCCCTATGGAGCCCGGACTTTCCTCTCGCGGCATCAAGGCCGCCAGCGATTGTCTGTCAAACTTTCCGATACCCGAAATATTATACTCGCATTTCATCCAAAGCTCAAGCCTAAAATGCATGCAATTGCTTCCAATCGGTTTGGAGCTCCGGCAATAAGCGTCATACGAAACGGAAAGGCTCCGTATTCACCGATGAGGCTTGCGCGGCCGTGCTATAATTCTTTTCCGCAAGACGGGCATTTAACCATTCGGCCACTTTCGCTTTCATGATTTTCTCCGCGTTGTGCCCCGGATCGATGATCGCGAATCCCGCTTCGACAGCGTCAACCGCCGTATGGTAATCGATATCGCCCGTAATCAGAACGTCGGCGCCGGCGAACATCGCGTGACGGACGTAACGGGCGCCAGATCCGCCAAGAACGGCGGCCTTGCGAATCATCCGGTCCTTGTGGCCGACGACGCGCAGCGCCGGCACGTCAAACGCTTGCTTGACCCGCTCGCACAGCTCGCCGAGCGTGACCGGCTCCGTCAGCTTGCCTACCCGGCCCAGTCCGAAGGAGCGGCCCTTCAGATCGACGGGATACAGATCGTAGGCGACCTCTTCGTACGGATGCGCCTTCAGCATCGCCTGAATCACTTTGCGGTGGATGCTGTGGGGAACAATCGTTTCGATACGGATCTCCTCGACCCGCTCCAGCTGACCCGGCTTGCCGATAAACGGATCGGTGCCTTCGCCGGGAAGAAAAGTGCCTTCGCCCGCCGTATTAAAGCTGCAGTGGCTGTAGCTGCCGATTTGTCCGGCTCCCGCACGGAATACGGCCTGCAGCACTTGCTCGTGATGCGGCCGGGGTACGAACACGGCCAGTTTATATAGCTTATCCGTATGAACCTCTTCCAGCGAATCGCGGCCGTCGGCCTGAATCCCGACGAGGTCGGCCATCCAATCGTTCATGCCGCCGTCCGCCGTATCCAGGTTCGTATGCGAAATGTAGACGGCGATGTCGTGCTTGATCAGCTTCTCGTACAGCCGTCCCGCCGGGGTAGACGTATCCAGCTTGGCAAGCGGCCGGTAGATGATCGCGTGATGCGCGATAATGAGATCGGCGCCGGCGGCTATCGCTTCGTCGGCGACCGCTTCCGTAACGTCAAGCGCGACCATGATCTTCTTCACTTCTTTGTTTAACGTTCCAAGCTGCAAGCCGATTTTATCGTTTTCGACCGCATAATGCTTGGGGGCGAGCTGCTCCATCAGCTGGATTACCGTTTGTCCGTTTGCAAACAACGCAATACCTCCTCGATCGCGGCGATTTCGCTTTTGAGCGCCGCAAGCTTTTTGCCGGCTTCGGGGAGCTCGGACTGCGAAAGCTGCTCCGCGATCCGGTTCATCTTTTTAAGCTCGGAATTCCACTTTTTAAAAAAGACTTCGTTGGGGGAACGCAGCAAATAAGGGCCCATCTTCATGACGACTGACGATAAAAGCGGTTCGGCAACTTGGGCTCCAAGCCATTCGCGGTCGTACAGCTTCCGTCCGTCCGGATGCGAACCTCCGTTTTTTGCCGCGTGCAATATTTCGTATATTTTCCCGTCTTCCTCCAATATGCGTTCCGCGAGTAAAGCGAACTCCCGGCGAAGCAGCCATTCCCTTACGAGCTCCTCCCCGATGTTCGGCTGAAGGACAAGCTCCTTTACGCCCTCCAGCTTCCCATCCCGATAGCCGGCTTCGAGAATGTCCCGCATCAAAGCGCCGCCCATGCCGGCGATCGTCACCGTATCCGTTTCGTTCGGCCCGATAACCGACAACCCGTCTCCTTGCCTGACGTCGATTCGCTGCGCGAGTCCAGCTGCGGCAACCTGCTTACGCGCCGCAAGAAGAGGACCTTGATTGAGCTCGCCTGCGATAGCCGACGGAGCTTTACCCGATTGTACGAGAAAAGCCGGCAGCAGCGCATGGTCGGAGCCGATATCCGCCACCCGGTTGCCGGGCGTAACGAATTCGGCGATCGCCTGCAGCCGGTTCGATAATTTCAACATTACGCAACCCACACCATCCATTGTTTTCGTAGATAAAACAGCAAGCCGCCTGCAACGCCGATTTTCGCCAGCAATTGAAGCTGAATCCATGCCGTTTCGCCCATAAATAACATTTGATACACTTCCGGCATAAACCATAACACGGCGCATGTTACGAACAACACTGCCGACACCGCCTTCGCGAAGCGGTGCATAAACCAGGTGGCCCACCCGAACAGCAAGCTGACCGGCAGCCAGAATAGCTGCGTTTCGTACCAAGCGGCTTCCGGCAAGTACCTGGCCAGAACCGTTGCATACACGAACGAGAGCGTTAGCCAACCGCACAGATGGACGATCGGTATGCGGGCCATAATGCCGTAGACGATCCAAAATACCGCACAGAGGAGGATCAGGCCGGTCTGATATCCCCATTCCTCCAGATTGTGGATCCCCAGCATGTAAGATCCGCCGCCCACCAAGACGAGCATGGCAATCCCGATCAAGCTAAGCCCCATCGCTTCCTGTCTCACCCGGATCCGTCGGCCCAGCCATAGCAAAGCCGCAACGGCAACGAGGACGACCGCTATTTGCAATACAGGATGAAAAGCGTTAAAATAAAGCACAACAAAGGAAATTAAGGTAAAAATTCCAATTGTAAACAACCATTGTTTGCCGGTAGCCTTCTGCACGGCGGACAACGCTTTGCCAAACGACAACGGAGACGACTCGTCCGTTGAAGCTTCCAGATCCTCCGGCTTGGCATACAAGTTGAACAGAAAATCACAATATTGCTCGGGCAGCAGCTTGTTCCGCCGCCAATGGGCAATTTCTCGTACAATGATTTGCCTGCGCTCTTCATTCATGGCTTTATCGTTTCCTTATCGCTTGATTTGATCAAACCTCTAACCACGGCCTTTTCGAGTGTTGCGGGAAACAAAAGACCTTTGCTGCAGACGCAGAAAGGTCCCTAATCGTACAGCTTTATTCAAGAAAATCTTTCAGCCGTTTGCTGCGGCTCGGATGGCGGAGCTTCCGGAGCGCTTTCGCTTCGATCTGGCGGATCCGCTCGCGCGTAACGCCAAATACTTTGCCAACTTCCTCAAGGGTGCGAGTCCTTCCGTCGTCCAAGCCAAAACGGAGTCTAAGAACGTTCTCCTCCCGCTCGGTCAACGTGTCCAGCACGTCCTCCAGCTGTTCCTTCAGCAGCTCGTATGCGGCCGCGTCCGCCGGCGCCAGCGCTTCCTGGTCTTCGATGAAGTCGCCAAGATGCGAATCGTCCTCTTCGCCGATCGGCGTTTCGAGAGAAACGGGCTCCTGTGCGATCTTCATGATCTCTCTTACTTTATCCGTGCTGAGCTCCATCTCTGCCGCGATTTCCTCCGGCGTTGGTTCGCGCCCGAGTTCCTGAAGCAGCTGCCTGGAAACGCGAATCAGCTTGTTGATCGTCTCGACCATATGAACCGGGATCCGAATCGTGCGCGCTTGGTCGGCAATCGCCCGCGTAATCGCTTGGCGAATCCACCAGGTGGCGTACGTGCTAAATTTAAACCCTTTGGATTGGTCAAACTTTTCAACCGCTTTAATCAGGCCCATGTTGCCCTCTTGAATCAAATCGAGGAACAGCATGCCGCGGCCGACATACCGTTTCGCGATGCTGACGACGAGCCGAAGATTCGCTTCCGCCAGACGGCGTTTCGCCTCTTCGTCGCCGTTCTCGATCCGTTTCGCCAGTTCTACCTCGTCATCCGCCGATAGGAGCGGCACGCGTCCGATTTCCTTCAAATACATTCGGACGGGGTCGTTAATTTTGATGCCGGGAGGCAGAGACAAGTCGTCATCAAAATTAAATTCGTCCGAATCCCGATCGGCGTCGTCGTTGCCCCCGCCAAGCGGGTTATTGTCGTCATCGTTTTCGTTTACCACTTCAATTCCCAAATCGTCCAGCTGTTCAAAAAACTCGTCGATTTGCTCCGGATCCTGATCGAACGGCGCCAGCTTCTCCATAATCTCTTTATAAGTTAAGGAGGACCTTTTTTTGCCTTGCTCAATTAATTGATCCTTCACCTGATCCAGCTTTTGTTCGGCATCCAGTTCTGTACGCTGATCATTCGCCATACTCCGACTCCCTCCTCCCTAGATCCGATCATCCGGTCGACCTTTTAGTTGTCTCTCTAGGGTTATAATCTCACTTGCAATTTGTGCCGCCAATATAATCTCTCCGGACCGTTCCGCCCGCATCATCTCTTCCCGTTTCCGTTCGATTTCCTTGTAACGCGGCACTTTTCGAATATCTTCGATATCCGCGGAAAGAATTTCTTCGTCGAAAGGAAAATCGCCGTTCATGAGAAGGATGGAAGCAGCCGTCCGTTCCAATCGTTCATCCTGCAATGTCGCGATAAACCGGCCGGCATCCGGATCAAAGCCCTGCGCGTAATAAGCGTATAAATAAGCAGCGAGCGCTGCATGATCCTCTATATTAAATGACTCTCCAAGCCGTTCATGAACGATCTGGGCAACATCCCGATCCTTCATCATGACATGAAGCAGCCGCCGTTCCACGTTGGCGTATGCGGGCAAAGGCATCGGCGCTCCTGTTGTACGGCGTTTTTCATTCCTACCATTATTCCACGAAATATCGTTATTATCCCTTTGGGGGCGCTTTTTTTGCAGCTCCTCCCTCATTTGAAACGAATCCTGCTTCAACGTCTGGAGATCGATATCGAATTCGCGGGACAATTCTTGAAGGTATACTTCCCTTTCGATGGACGAATCGAGCTCCGCTACGATGCGCACCGCCTCGAGAAGATAGTTCTTCCTTCCCTCTTCTGTTAGCAGTATATGGTTTTTTCTTGAATATATAAGCTTAAATTTTGTAGCGGACACAGGTTGACCGATCGCTTCGCGCACAAACGCCTCAGGACCGTATTCGCCGATATATTCGTCGGGGTCTTTGCCCTTCGGCAGCATGGACACCATTACCTTCAGCCCGGCTTTCTCCAGCATGGCGATCGACTTCAGCGCGGCGGATTGTCCGGCGTCGTCGCCATCGTAACAAACGATCACTTCGTTCGCTTGGCGGGCAAGCACCTGACAATGTTCGTCCGTCAATGCCGTGCCCATCGTCGCTACGCCGTTATGAATCCCTGCGTACCATGCTTTAATGACGTCCATATACCCTTCGAATAAAACAACCTGTTTCGTTTTGCGGATAGAGGGCCTCGCTTGGTGCAAATTGTACAATGTGCGGCTTTTGGCAAACAGCTTCGTTTCCGGCGAATTCAAATATTTCGGCTGTCCCTCTCCGATTACCCGTCCGGCGAAAGCGGTCGCTTTGCCGTCCCGGTCGCGGATCGGAAACATAATTCGGCTGCGGAACCGGTCCACGTAGCCGCTCCCGTCGTTTTTTGCCGAAAGCAGTCCCGCCCTTTCAAGGAGCGAAGGATCGAATTGCCTAGCCGTCAAAAAACGGGCCAGCGTATCCCATTGCGGCGGAGCGTAACCGATCATAAACTGATCGATCAGCTTGTCGCTTACCCCTCTTTCCCGCAAATAACGGAGAGCCTCGGCACCATGCGTCGTATTCATGAGCAAATAATGATACCATTTCGCCGACAGCTCGTGGGCTTCGACCATCTTCAAACGCTCCGTCTCCGCCTCGGACCGCCTGCCGCCTTCCGAATCGGACCAAGTGACGGGAATGCCCGCTTCCTCGGCCAATACGCGCACCGCTTCGGGAAACGAATAGCCTTCGATCTCTTCGATGAAACGGATCACGTTGCCGGTCTTGCCGCAGCCGTAGCAATGGAAAATTTGAAGCTCCGGCGTGACCGTAAAGGAAGGCGTCTTCTCGGAATGAAAAGGACACAAGCCTTTCATGTACTTGCCGTTCTTCGTAAGATGAACGTATTTTCCGACCGTCTCGACGATGTCATGCTTGCGTCTGACCGCTTCAATGACCTCTTCCGGTATTCTGCCGTTTGTCAATCGTTCATCACCTTCTATGAGCTTTGCCTGGCAGCGTCTAATAATTATTCGCTGTTTTTCACGCTTCTCCTGCTCGGATCCAAAAGTTTTGTCAGGTTTTGTTGAAATCGTTCCCTGTCACCAGACCCCATTGCCTTCGGTCCTTTAGTCCTGCCCCCGGCACGCCGTCTTTTTGCATGCTCGTGGCGGCGTTCGAGCATATAGCCGATCGCCTCCTGCGTGTACAATTCGCCGCGCGGGGACAGCACTTCGGCTCCTTTGGAAAGCGCGAGTGTTGCGAGCCCCAAATCTTGCGTCACGACGATATCGTTCTTGCCGACCAGATTGGCGATATACAAATCGACCGCATCGCGGCCCGGGTCGATTTGCACGACCTGCACGCCTTCCGAGGAATGAAGCCGGTGATCGTAGGAGGAAACCATAACGACGGGCACGCCGAAAGCCCGCCCCGTCTCGGCAATTTCCGCCTTGACCGGACAAGCGTCGCCGTCCACGACAATCGACCGTTCCTTCCGCATCATGTCCGATCACGCTCGATTCTGTACGAATACTATAATATACGCCAAGCCGGCATAAAATCCTTCCGCCCCCGGCTATCCGCTCGGCGGTCAGCCGGAGCGGATATAGCTCATGATCAGGCTGGCCGTTTCTTCCACGGCCCGGTGCGACACGTCAATGACATGGCAGCCGAGACGGTCCATGATCGACTCGGCGTATTTCAGCTCGCTTAAAATGCGGTTTTCCGTCGCATAAGCGGCATTGTCGGGCAGCCCTAATGCCTTAAGCCTTTCCTTGCGGATAATATTCAGATAAGGAACCCCGATCGTGAGGCCGATAATTTTATTGCTCGGAATGCGGAACAATTCTTCCGGCGGCTTGATTTCCGGCACCAGCGGAACGTTCGCCACCTTGTACTTCTGATGGGCCAAGTACATGGAGAGCGGCGTTTTGGAGGTGCGGGACACGCCGATCAGAACGATATCGGCCTTCAGCACGCCCGAAGAATCTTTGGCGTCGTCGTAACGAACCGCAAACTCGACCGCCTCCACTTTGCGGAAATAATCTTCGTCCAGTACGTGATTAAGACCGGGCTCGTCCCGGGATTTGCGTCCCGTCTGCTTCTCGAGGCTTTCGATCAGCGGCCCGAGCAGGTCGATCGCCGTAACGCCGTTTGCATCCGCCAGCCGCCGCATATTTTCTCTAAGCTCGGGAATGACGAGCGTGTACAGAATGATGCCGTTATGCTCCTTGGCTTGGCGGATGACCTGCTCCAGCGCGGGCTTATCGGTAATAAAAGGCGCCCTGCGAATGCTCGTATGAACCGGATGAAACTGGGCGACGGCCGCCCGTACGACCAGCTCCCCCGTATCGCCCGCGGCATCCGAAGCGACGTAAATCGTAATGTCCGGAACTGTAGGATACATCGGCATCTCCTCCCGTTCTTCTTTCGCGAAGACTGACGAAGACGAATGGCGCTCGTATTAACGCGTTACCAGACCAGCTTCGAGAAATCGGCGATGCGCGTAATATCCCCCGCTATCGCCTTAAGCGCCGCAAGACGGTTGGCCCGCACCTTCTCATCCTCCGCCATGACCATAACGGCGTCGAAGTAAGCGTTGATCGGCTCCTTCAACCCTGCCAATATCGCCAGCGCGCCTTTGACGTCGCCTTCCTCCAGCGATTTGCCGGCGCCTTCGTGCGCCTTCTGCCACGCTTCGTAGAGATCATGCTCCGCGCGCTCGGCGAATAGCGAAGGATCGACGGTCGAAGTCGTCGCTTTGGCCGCCAGATTGCATACGCGCGTAAACGCGTCTACCGCCGGTTTCGCCTCAGCGCGCTGATCCCCCGACGTCCAGCCGTTAACGGCAAGCGCGCGCTCCACCGTCAGAAGCAAATCGTCGAAGCCGGAAGCCATAACGGCGTCCACAACGTCGTAACGGTTCGCTTGCTCGGTTAATACATTTTTTACCCGTAGAGCGAAGAAATCATTCAAGTCTTTGCGAATTTCGTCCGCGGAGCGCTTCATATTCCGCTGTTCGTGGACGGCAAGCGAAGCGTCGAACAGCTCCGTCAATCCGGCCTTCAGCCCGTGCGCCAGCATAATTTGCACAATGCCCGACGCTTGGCGGCGCAGCGCGTAAGGATCCTGCGAGCCCGTCGGCACGATGCCGATCGAGAAGCAGCCGACAATCGTATCGATTTTGTCAGCCAGGCTTACGATCGCCCCCGTCAGAGAGGCGGGCGCCCGGTCGCCTGCATGCCGCGGCTGGTAATGCTCGTTGATCGCCCGCGCTACGATCTCTTTCTCGCCGGCTTTCCGCGCGTAATCTTCACCCATGATGCCCTGCAGCTCCGGGAATTCGTATACCATCTGGGTAACGAGATCGAACTTGCAAATGTCCGCCGTACGGCTCACCGCTTCGGCCGTTTCCTTGTCCGCTCCAAGCAAGGCGGCGATGGAATCGGCCGTATGCCGAACGCGGCGCACCTTGTCGGCCACCGTGCCGAGCTCTTCATGATACACGATCGACTCCAGCTTAGCCAGCGCGTCCCCGATTTTCAATTTCTGGTCTTCGGCATAGAAAAACTTCGCGTCCGACAAACGCGCCCGGAGCACTTTCTCGTTGCCTTTGGCGACAACGTCGATCGACGTGCGGTCGCCGTTTCGCACCGTTACGAAATAAGGCTGAAGCTCGCCTTTCTGGTCCAGCACCGGGAAGTAGCGCTGATGCTCGCGCATCGACGTAATGAGCACCTCCTGCGGGATATGCAGGAACGATTCGTCGAAGGTGCCGAACAAGACGTTCGGATACTCGACAAGGAACAATACTTCCTCCAGCAAATCTTCCTTGATCGCGATGTCCCAGCCCCGTTCTTCGGCCAGCGCCTTAATCTGGGACACGATCAGCCGCTCTCGCTCTTCAACGTCTACGATGACGTGCTGGTCGCGGAGACGCTCCTTGTATTCCGCCGGCGACGCCACGACGGTCTCGGATCCCAGGAAGCGATGACCGCGCGACACGTTGCCGCTTTGTACTCCGGCCAGCTCCAGCGGCACGATATCCGTTCCGAACAAAGCGACCAGCCAGCGGATCGGACGGACGAAGCGGAGCTCGTGGCTGCCCCATCGCATGTTTTTCGGAAAGGTCATCGACGTTATAATATTCGTCAGCCCTTCCGTCAATACGTCCGCCGTATGCGTTCCGACACTGCTTTTATTCGCATAGACGTATTCGACCCCGGCCAGCTCCTGAAAATACAGCTGCGAAGGCTCCACGCCCTGGCTTTTCGCGAAGCCTAACGCCGCTTTCGTCCATTCGCCGTTTTCGTTCTGGGCGATTTTGCGGGAAGGTCCCTTCACTTGTTCGCTCACGTCCGCCTGCTTCTCCTCGACCGCCTCGACTAGCACCGACAGGCGGCGCGGCGTGGCGTAAGCGTGTACGGCTCCGAACCCGATCCGGGAATCCGTCAGCCATTTCTCCGTTTTATCCTTCAGCTGGTTCATGGCCGCGCGCACGAAACGGGCGGGCACTTCCTCCAGACCGATTTCCAGCAGCAAATCTTTAGCCATTCAGCTCAACCCCTTTCTTCAGCAGCGGGAAGCCGAGGCGTTCCCTCTCCTCAAGGAACGTCGCCGCGCATTCTCTCGCCAGATTGCGCACCCGCATAATATAGCCCGTCCTCTCCGTGACGCTGATCGCTCCGCGGGCGTCCAGCAGGTTGAACGTGTGCGAGCATTTCAGCACGTAATCGTACGCCGGGAACACAAGCTTCGCCTCAAGCGACTTCTTCGCTTCCTCCTCGTACATGCTGAACAGCGAGAACAGCATCGAAGCGTCCGAAACTTCAAACGTATATTTGGAATGCTCGTATTCGGGCTGCAAAAACACGTCTCCGTACGTGACGCCGTCCACCCATTCCAGATCGTATACGTTCTCCTTCTGTTGAATGTAAGAAGCAAGCCGCTCCATGCCGTACGTAATTTCGACGGCGACCGGATTCATGTCGATGCCCCCGACCTGCTGGAAATACGTAAACTGCGTAATTTCCATGCCGTCCAGCCATACTTCCCAGCCGAGACCCCATGCTCCAAGCGTCGGCGACTCCCAGTTGTCCTCGACGAACCGGATATCGTGATGATTCGCGTCGATCCCGAGACGCTTCAAGCTTTCCAGATAAAGCTCCTGAATATTGTCCGGCGACGGCTTCAGAATGACCTGGAATTGATGGTGCTGGTACAGCCGGTTCGGATTTTCGCCGTAACGTCCGTCCGCCGGGCGGCGGGAAGGCTCGACGTAAGCGACGTTCCACGGCTCGGGGCCGATCGAACGAAGAAACGTCATCGGGTTCATCGTACCCGCGCCTTTCTCTACATCGTAGGGCTGGACGAGAATACAATTCTGCTCGGCCCAAAATTGCTGCAGTGTAATGATCATGCCTTGAAAATTCAACACTGTGCTTCGCTCCTTTTTCTCATGTTCCTCTTGCAACAATCGCGGCAGCGTGCGAAAGGGGCGGACCCGCGAGGCGGGAACAAAAAGGCCCCCGTCTCTACGCCTGCTGCCAGACGTAGGGACGAGAGCCGGTGCTCCCGCGGTTCCACCCTACTTGGTTCTCCGCACCGCAGCCTGCGGCGGCTTTAGCGACCGCGACCCGGCTAACGTACCAGAAAACCCGCTTTGGTTCGATACGGCTCGGGAGCGCCATGTTCGCGCGAGATGGTCCTCCGGGCTTTCACCGTCCCCGGCTCGCTATGTCGGCCTTCTCTCGCGTTACTTTCTCCGTCATTGCCCGTTTATTCACTATTAGAACATTTTAATCATCCAATATCGTTTTGTCAAACTTCTGTTGAAACCTATCGCCGCCGGAATGAAAATAAGCCTCCGTTCAAAGACGGAGGGCTCTCGTTTTGCGCTTGTAGGTTATATATCTATGTAAGCTTGTCCAATTGATCCAAAAAAGACTGCGACTTCAGCTTTAATCCAAGCTGTTCGTCCATCAGCTTCCGCATGGCCAGCTTCAGCTCCGCTTTCGTTTCCGGCTTGACTTCGATGGAGCCGAGCCTTCGCAAATCCATGCGGCGAAACAGCCTCAGCAGCTTGTAGGCGGGATCGCTTAGACGGATCGCACCCGGGTCGCCGGCCGAGCAGCGTATGCATAAAGCGCCTCCCATATGGGCGCTAATCCGGAACGGGCCTTCCGGATTGCCGCAATTGACGCAAGCGTCAAGCCCCGGCGCGTATCCCGCCGCCTCCAGAATGCGCATCTCGTACAGATGAGTCACGATCTGCGGATCTTTGCCCAGCACATACCCGTTCAGGCAAGCCTTCAGCTGCTCGAACAAAAAACCGCCCGCTTCGTCTTCCTGAAGCGCGCGGTCCGTCAGCTCGGCAACGTATGACGCATAAGCCGCCTGATCGAGATTTTCCCGCAGCGTATGGTAAGATTCGTAAATTTCGCCGGCATTCAGCGAACCGAGCCCGCCGTTCGGCCCGCGAAAAAACACGAATTCGCCATACGTAAAAGGCTGAGCCAAAGAACCGAATCTGCTTTTCACTTTTTTGGCGCCCTTCACGAGCACGCCGGCCTTGCCGCTTGAATTCGTCAGCAGCGTGACGATTTTGTTGCTTTCCCCATAGTCCATGCTGCGAATGACGATTCCTTCCACGCGATAAAGCATGTTAAAGTTCCTCTCCCTTGCCTGCCGCGCTTTACTCCGCTACGGCCGCGGCATCCTCCGGTTCCGAACCCGCGTCCGCCTCGTTAAGCGATTCGGGAAACGAGGCGGACCTGATCCGATCCACCTCTTTGTAAAGCAAAAATGATTCCACATCCCCCGTTAACGTAAAATACTTCCACGAAAAATTCCGCATCGTATTCATCCTTTCGCCTCGGAGTACTGACGAAAGTTAGGATGCGATATTGGGGGATGCGTTATCCTTGTCAAAATCTTTCAGCGGCTTAGCCCTCATTCGTGGCGGAATCCGAGATCCTTCAGCACATGCTCCTGATTGCGCCAATCCTTTTTCACTTTTACCCACAGCTCCAGAAACGTTCTGGATCCGAGAAGCGCTTCGATATCCGCTCTGGCCAGCTTTCCGACTTCCTTCAGAAGCGAACCTTTTTTGCCGATAATGATCCCCTTCTGCGAGTCCCGTTCCACATAGATGACCGCGCCGATATAGACGACGCCGTTCTCCTGCACGCGCATGTCTTCGATTTGAACGGCGATGGAATGCGGCACTTCTTCCCGGGTCAAGTGAAGAATTTTTTCCCGGATCAGCTCGGCGCAGACGAACTGCTCCGGATGGTCCGTTACCTGATCGGCCGGATAATATTGCGGTCCTTCCGGCAAATAACGGATGAGCTGCTGCAGCAGCGTTTCCACATTGTTGCCGTTAAGCGCCGAGATCGGAATGATTTCGGCGAAGCTGTACAGCTCTTTATATTCGGCGATAATCGGCAGCAGCTTCTCCGGCTCGATTTTGTCGATTTTATTCAAGACGAGGAACACCGGAGTTTTCACTTTTTTCAAGTGCTCGATGATAAATCGGTCCCCGCCGCCGATGCCTTCGGACACGTCGACGAGAAACAGCGCCGCCTCCACTTCCTTCAGCGCGCTGTCCGCCGCTTTAAACATATAATCGCCAAGCTTGGACTGCGGCTTATGGATGCCCGGCGTATCCAGAAATACGATCTGGGCGTCGTCCGTCGTATATACGCCGTGAATTTTATTGCGCGTCGTTTGCGGCTTATCGGACATGATGGCGATTTTCTGGCCGATCAGATGGTTCATGAGCGTCGATTTGCCCACGTTCGGCCTGCCGATAATGGCCACAAATCCGGAGCGGAATTTCGTTTGATTCATAGCTGTAATGATTTACCCCTCTTTCTCAAGTGAAGAAGACGTGAACGCTCCCGGCAGCAGCTCGCTGACCGTCGAGGCGCTCCACTCTCCTTGTAGGTTGCCCATAATGACAGGCATATCGTGCGGGCATAGCTCTACCAGCACCTGGCGGCATACGCCGCACGGCGCAATCGGGCCTTCCGTATCGCCGATCACGGCGATCGCGCGAAATTGCCCCGGGCGCTTGCCGTCGGCGACGGCACGGAACAATGCGGTCCGTTCCGCGCAGTTGCTTGGGCCGTACGCGGCGTTCTCCACGTTGCAGCCGTAATGGACAGTGCCGTCCGTATCCAGCAGAGCGGCTCCCACCCGAAAATGCGAATAAGGCACATAAGCCCGGCCCATCGCTTCTTTCGCGGCATTCAACAACTCCCGATATTGCTCTTCCAACCCGTTATACATATCCATCTCCCGCCTCTTTCGTTCGTGACAAAACGTAACGCCTTGCGGCTAATCCGCGGAAAAAGCTGTGCCGGAGTTGCCGAAGAAGGGACTGCGGTTTAAAAAATCAGCTCCCACAAAGGCGGCCCCAGAATAATCAAACCGACAGCCGCAGCCGCAACCGCCAGAACCAATACGGCGCCTGCGGCCGTATCCTTGGCGGCTTTCGCCAGCGGATGGACGGCGGGGCTGGCCAAGTCGACGGCCTTCTCGATCGCCGTATTGATTAGCTCGGCCGCGATAACCCCGGCCATCGTAAGCAAAAGCAGCGCCCACTCCAGCAGGCCGATCCGCACAATCAGACCGACCGCGGCGGCAACGGCCGCAGCCGACAAGTGAAAGCGCATATGACGCTGCGTGCGCAATCCGTACGCTACTCCTTCGCACGCATAGCGGAAACTCCGGCCGAAACGTTTCATTATCGGGTCAGTCCCGCTTTTTGAAGAACCGCTTCCTGCTTCGCGAACATTTCTTTTTCGCTTTGCTCGTCCTGATGGTCGTAGCCGATCAAGTGAAGAAAACCGTGCACGAACAGGAATCCGATCTCGCGTTCCAGCGAATGGCCGTATTCTTCGCTTTGCTGTACCGCCTTGTCCACGGAAATAATAATGTCGCCCAGCATGCCCGATATCGGATCCAGCTCGTCTTCATGCTCGACTTCAAAAATAATGTCGAGTTCTTCCGTTCCGTCGTCAAGCATTGCAAACGACAAGACGTCGGTCGGCAGGTCGATGCCGCGGTATTCCTTGTTCAGCCGATGTATTTGTTCATTGTCGACGAAGGTGAGAGTAACCTCTCCGTCGTGCAGCCCCTCCGCTTCGCCGGCCAGCTGCAGCAGCTGCTCCAGCTTCGCGATCCAGTCCGCGGGAATTTCAATTTTCTCCTGTTCATTGCTCCAATCGAGCCGCAAGCTCATGCCAAACGCTCCTTTGACTTGTCTTCTTCCGGATACTCGATCCGGGAGTGGAATATGCCGATCACGCTCTCCTTCAGCGACTGGGCGATTTGCTCCAGCTCCTTCATCGTCAAATCGCACTCGTTCAGCTGATTGTCGTCCAGCCGGCTTTTAATGATTTTTTGGATCAGCGAATCGATCTGATCGACCGTCGGATTGCGCAAGCTCCGGACGGCAGCCTCCACGCTGTCTGCGATGCCGACGATCGCCGCTTCCTTGGACTGGGCTTTCGGCCCCGGGTAACGGAAGTCGTCCAGCGTAAAGTTAACCTCCCGGCCTTGCTCCTCCGCCTGTTTCTTGGCCTTATGGTAAAAATAATAGAGGCTTGTCGTTCCGTGATGCTGCTCGGCAATATCCCGGATCGGCTTCGGCATATTGTAGGCCTTCAGCATTTCGACGCCGTCTCTCGCATGCGCGATAATGATCGATTTGCTCAGCTTCGGATCGATCGAGTCATGCGGGTTTTCGATGTTCGATTGATTTTCGATAAAATAGTTCGGCCGTTTCGTCTTCCCGATATCGTGATAAAACGAGCCGACCCGGCACAGCAGCCCGTCCGCTCCGATCGCCTCGGCGGCCGCTTCGGACAAATTCCCGACCATGACGCTGTGGTGGTACGTGCCCGGCGTCTCCGTCAGCAGCTTGCGCAGCAGCGGATGATTCGGATTCGACAGCTCGACCAGCTTAAGCGCCGACAGGATGCCGAACGTCACCTCGAAGAACGGCATCAAGCCGATGACGAGAATGGCCGTTATAAGGCCGTTCGCGAAGGCGAACGCCGTTGAATAAATTAATGTCGTCTGCTCCAGATTATCCTTAAGGAAAAAGAGGGATAGCACCGACAACACGCCGAACAGGCTGGCCATAATGCCCGCTTTCAAAATGGTCGAGCGCTGGCTCGCGCGGTGGATCGAAAAAACGGCGGCAAACGACATCGCCAAAATGACATATCCGTAGCTGTAATCAAACAGCTGGTTCGTCCCGCTGTTCAGCACGATGCTTCCGTACAAGGCAAAAACGACCGAGCTGACGACGGCCAAATGAAGGTCGAGCAGCAGCGTAATCAGCATCGCCCCAAGCGCCGCCGGCGCCAGAAAGCCGACGTAAAACGCCTTGTCGGTTTGCAGGACGGCGATAATTTGGATGACCAGCATATTAATAAAATAAATGAGCCAGAGCATAAGCAGCTGAGCGTTGTTATATTTCGACTTCCGGTCCGCCCGCCCTTGGTCCACGAAGCTGAACACCCCGAGGATGAGAAGCGCAGACAGCATAAACAGCCCCAGCTGCGGCCAATAATTTTTTTTGTCCTGCAGCAGCGACGAATCCGAAAGCAGCTCGTATATTTCCGGGGTAATAGTCTCGCCCTTCTGCACGATCACGTCGCCTTCGTTGTACACGACGGGCGGCGTATCCTGCTTCGCTTGCGCCTTCGCCTCGTCCGTCGCTTCCTTGTCGAGAAACTTGTTCGGCATGATCGCAAACCTGGCAAGCTCCTGCACGATTTCGCGGCCGGTCCGGCTGCTGATCGAGCTGGCGTTCACCAGCTCCGCAACTCTCATCCGGGCCGTTTCCGCCTCGCGCAGCTGGTCGCCCATCAGCTTGCGCACCACTTCTTGCGCAACGTCGCGCATTTCCGCGATTTCATCCGCCGACAGGTTCGGTATTTTGTAGAACGTTTCCTCGGGAATCGTATACTCCTGCTCCTTGACGACCGTCTTCATCTCTTCCATCAACGTAGCGCTGTACGTGCCGTTCCCCGTGTTCGTCTTTGCGAAATTGTCGACGTACGACGCGTATTTTCGCGGAATTTCGTTCCGGTAAATGTCGATTTTGTTTTGAACGGTGACCTGGTCGTCCTGGTTCAATTGCTCGATCCGGTCGAAAATTTGGACGATCAAGCTTTCGCTGCGCAAGGCGACGGTCGAATAAACGTTTTCGATTTTATCCGCCGCCTCTTCCTGGGCTTTCAGAGTCCCTTTTACGTCTTCGATCGGGCGGGGAGCGACGATGTTTTTCTCGCTGACGTCGCCTTGCTTGATATCGTAAGTTTCCGGCAGGACGGTCGGAGCCAGACTGAAGTAGAACGACAGCACAAACAGCAACAAGAGCCCCCACCGAACGGCTGCGCTCTGCTTCCAACCCGCCGCGGAGGACGGTTTAAAGCTTCCTTGTTTACCGGATTGTTTGTAGTTCATGCAGCGGACATTCCTCTCTAAGCTTTGTTTTCAGCGTCCACGTTATAGGCCATGACGATTTTCTGCACCAGCGAATGTCTTACGACGTCTGACTCGGAGAAATAAATAAAACCGATTTCGCTAATAGATTTAAGCACGCGTTGCGCTTCGATCAGCCCGGAATTTTTGCCGCGGGGCAGGTCGATCTGGGTGACGTCGCCCGTAATGACCATCTTCGAGCCGAAGCCGAGACGCGTCAGGAACATCTTCATCTGCTCCGGCGTCGTGTTCTGCGCTTCGTCCAATATAATAAACGAATCGTCAAGCGTCCGTCCGCGCATATAAGCGAGCGGAGCGACTTCGATAATGCCGCGCTCGACCAGCTTGCCCGTCTGGTCGGGGCCGAGCACGTCGTGAAGCGCATCGTACAAAGGGCGCAGGTAAGGATCGACCTTCTCCTGCAGGTCGCCGGGAAGGAAGCCCAGGTTTTCGCCGGCTTCAACGGCCGGACGCGTCAGCAGGATCCGCTTGACCCGGTTTTCCTTTAATGCGGCCACCGCAAGCACGACGGCCAAATACGTTTTGCCCGTTCCGGCCGGACCGATGCCGAAGACGATATCGTGCTTCTGAATCGTTTTGACGTAATGGCGCTGCCCGATCGTTTTGACCCGAACCGGCTTGCCTTTGTACGTCGTCGTAATTTCCGCCTTAAACAAGTCGAGCAATTCTTCGGCCTGCATCTTGCGGGCCAGCTCCAGGGCGTACGCCATATCCCGTTCCGTCGGCGAATAGCCGCCCCGGACGAGCTTCAGCATCACCGAATAAAACTGCTCCAGCGCCTCCACCTCGGCGGCGTCGCCGCTGATGACGATCTCCGCCTCGCGCGAAGCGATGCGGGCTTCCGTCTGGTCTTGCACCAATCGTAAAAAACGGTCCTGCGGCCCGAATACCGCAAGCCCTTCTGCTGCGTTTCCTAGCGGGATTTTAACTGTTTTCGCTTCAATCTGCAACAAACCTCAATCTCCTTGTACATGGACTAAAGGCATCTCTTCTATGATTGATTGCTCCACTTCAAAAAGAACTTTCATATAAACTTTACCATTGTCCGTCTTTTCATGCAAAATTATTTCGTCCCGCACGACGGCGTCGGCGCCCGCTTTAACCGTCAATTCCGCCTTCGCCTGCAGCAGGCCGACCTCTCTTGCTTCTTCGGCGGTCAGCTTCCGCTCTTCCTGCACCACTTCCATCACCGTCTCCTTCATCCTTCCGATCGGGAGCTTCCAATCGCGCCAGCCGGCCTGCTCCTCCGTTCGAATCGCCTCCGAAAGTTCGAACGCGCTTTTCCCGAAGCCGCTCACCTGCAGCATTCTCGAGCCGATAACGGCATACCACTTCGTTTCCTTTTCGCCGGTGTACACTTTATACGTTTGCGTCAGCGGCGAGACGATATTGTATTCGTACCAGACCAGTCCGCGCACGGTTCCCTTCGCCACGACGGTTTGCGTATTTTCGCCCGCGCCGATGGTGCCGGAGATAAGCGTCTGGCCCCGTTTGACCCGCTGATTTTTGCTGACGACGGCGCGTCCCTTCTCCGCCAAAATTTGCGTTACGACCGCATCCGCCGAAGCGACGAGGTGCCGCGGCGTATTCAGCTCCGGCTTTTGCTCCTGCGTCGTTTCCACGACTTTGATAATGACGCGCGTCCCTTCCTTCTCGACGCCGACCCACGCCGCATCCGGCAGCTTGCCCGCCAGCCGCTTCGCCAATACGTCGGTTTGAGCGAGCCGGAACGACCATTGCATCGGATAAAGCCCTTCTTCCTTCGCCGCCTGCTCGATCTGCTCGTCCGTTATCCGTTTGTTGCCCGAAATTTCGACCGACCATACGAGGGAAGAAAGCAAATAGATAATAACGAAAAACAAAAACATCCCCGCCGCAAAAAACTTCCGTTTGCCGGCCCGCGCCATCCAAAAGGGCAGTCCCGCCCGCTTGACGACATGAACGCGGCAGCCCGTCTTTCGCAAATACGGCCGCAATCGAAAAAAATCGCCGACAGACAGATCGAAAGCCATGCTTCCGCCGCTCGTCCAGCGTATATTCCACAGCTCCAAGCCTCCGGCCAGCGCGCGGTTTACCAATTGCTCCGGCTCTTCCCCGCGAATATGCACGGAAACGACACCTTTCGTCCACTGCATCCATTGCATGCTCAATGCCCGTCCCTCTTTTCGCTATAAGATAAACCTCGTTACGCGGGCTTGACACGCAAGTTAAGCAACCGCGCTCAGAGGCAGGTTTTGGATCCGATCGGTATAGCTATAGCAAACCCAAATTGGGCTAAGCTGTCCCTCCGGGCTTGTCCGGTTAAAGCCGGAAGCAGCCCATCCGGCTTCCACTCATTTCAATTCGATGTTTTTGATGGTCCCTTCTATGAACACTTCCTCCGTCCAGATCGTCCGGATGACCAGATCCGCCCCCGTCACTTCCAATACCCCGTTGCTTAAGGCAAGCGTCAGTTTCTCTTCGGAGAAGCGGATAACGCCACGGTGATTTTCGATATAGAGCTGCCGGTCGCCGATCATCGTCAATCTCGGAAGGTCGTACATCACATCCTGCGGCATATCCAGCAGGTCGGCGGTCCATTTGCGCAGCTTTCGATTTATGCGGCCCATTTGCTCCTTCGTCCCTCCCGCCCGGCTTATGCGAAAAGCTCATGTACAAGCAGAAACGATTCGTCGCCTTGCCCAAAGTCAAACCGTTTCATGCAGAAACACAACGGTCCTTTATTTCAAACTATGCGCACGCCGGCCGAAATAGAAGGCGATGCGGCGGATGGAAGCTTTCTTTTTCCGTGCCGACCGCAGGTACGGGAGTTATTTTTGCGCGAGCGGCAGCTCGAACGTTAGGCATCCGGCTTTGGCTGCAGGACAAGCGGGGACAGATCGAACGGAACATGGAAGATGAGTGAGCAGTAGGCAGCAAGCGGAGCTTTGTCCGTTAGGACAAGCAGGGGTCGGCTCGAACGGATCATGGAAGAAAAGCAGCAGGCAGGGAGGAAATAGAGCTTTGTCCGTTAGGACAAGCGGCTTGTTCTCGTATGCAGCATCGTGGAGCGATGGAGCCGTTAAGCAACTCCCAAAGGCAATACGTAATGTAAGAGGCAGGAAAGAAAGCTTTGTCCGTTAGGACAACGCGGGGTTAGCACCCGGGATTGCCGAAGACGGCCGCGGTGCAGTGACGCCAATTTGGGATGTCCAGAGGGGCAATCCCCTTGGAGCCCCCTCCTTATGGAGGGGGTGGGGGGTGGTTTATAAAAACAGTTATTTGCGGTACATTCGTTTCGCTTTTGGCGGGCCTAACACTTCGGCCCATATAACGGCGCGGCGGAGGTCGCTTGCGTTTGCCGGCAGCGCCGATCCGTCGGGAGAAACCTCACGTACCGCCTCCGCCCTGCGGTTATCGGGCGTTTGAGGCCCGATTGGCGCCGTATGGCGAACCGGTACGGCAGCCAGAGCGGGACTCGCCCATTCTTCTTCGCTTTCATCCCGGCGTTCGACGGGCGTGTAAACCGGCTTTGGCTGTGCCTCTGCCGTCGTATGTGCCTTGCGGACAGGCGCTTCCGCCGGCTTCCCGGCATGGCCGCCGCCAAAATCCGGCATACGGCGGGGCCGCTCTTTCGAGGTGCCCGGCAAGCCCAGCAGCTTGGCAATGACCCCAAGCGCGATCACGACGAATACGATATTGTCCAGCAAAAACTCAATGATGACGTTCCACAAGCCCGGCACCTCCGTTCCTTCTTCATCTTACGGTCAGGACCGGCCGCCATGGCCGGGATCCGAAGATCCCGGAGAATCCGCCGCCTCGGGCTTGCCGATCGCATTGCGCATTTGCGTGTCCGCTTCGATATTTTTCAAATTCATATAATCCATAACGCCGATTTTGCCCGATTTCAGCGCTTCGGCCATCGCAAGCGGAACCTGCGACTCGGATTCCACGACAAGCGCGCGCATCTCCACGACTCTCGCCTTCATCTCCTGCTCTTGGGCGACCGCCATCGCGCGGCGCTCCTCCGCTTTCGCCTGGGCGATCCGCTTATCCGCTTCGGCCTGCTCGGTTTGCAGATGAGCGCCGATGTTTTTGCCTACGTCTACGTCGGCGATATCGATCGACAATATTTCGAACGCGGTTCCGGCATCCAGCCCTTTGCCAAGCACGGTCCGGGAAATAAGATCCGGGTTTTCCAACACGTCCTTATGGGAATTCGACGAGCCTACGGTCGTGACGATCCCTTCGCCTACGCGGGCAATAATCGTTTCTTCTCCGGCGCCGCCGACGAGTCTTTCGATATTGGCGCGAACCGTTACCCGCGCCTTAACCTTCACTTCGATGCCGTCTTTTGCCACGGCCGCCACGATCGGCGTCTCGATGACGCGCGGGTTAACGCTCATCTGCACGGCCTGCAGCACGTCGCGGCCGGCAAGATCGATTGCGGCCGCTCTTTCGAACACGAGCGGAATATTGGCCCGCTGCGCCGCAATAAGCGCGTTGACGACGCGGTCGACGTTGCCGCCGGCCAGAAAGTGGCTTTCCAATTGATTGATCGTCAGTCCCAAGCCCGCTTTGGTCGCTTTGATCATCGGATTGACGATCCGGCTCGGCACAACCCGGCGCAAGCGCATCGCTACAAGCGTAATGATGCCGATGCGGACGCCGGAAGCGAGCGCGGATATCCAAAGCATTAGCGGGAAGAAGCTTAGAAATACGGAGATGACAATTATAGCGAGAACGACGATAATAACTGCCGATACGATCGGATCCAACGGCATAGCAGTACCCCTTTCGATTTAACTACTTATATTCTTTTTCTTTTCCTCGACAAAAACCCATGTACCTTCCGCTTTCGTGACGACAATGAGCGCGCCTTGCTCGATGTACGATCCCGAGGTGACGACGTCGACCCTCTTGTCGCCGATAAGTGCGGTTCCGGCAGGCCTTAAGGCGGTCAACGCCACCCCTTCCAAACCGATGAGGGACGTTTTGGCTTCGGCCGGCACGTACCCTTCCTCGGTCGAAAGCTTGTCGCGCAATATAAATTTGTTCCATATGCCGCGGTGCTTATATTTTTTGAACGATACGGCCAAGATGGCGGCCGATACCAGCAACGCGACGGCAAGCGAAACGAGTGCCGTCCACGGGTCCGAAGCGGCCGTCAAGACGCCTGCGATAAGCGATACGCTTCCGAGAATGCCGAGCACCCCGAAACTCGGCACGAATATTTCAAGCAACAGCATGACAAGCCCCAGCACGAACAGCGCCACCGATTCCATGCCGGCGAATCCGGCAACGTAATGCCCGAAGAAATAAAGGCCAAAAGCCAAAACGCCGATAATGCCCGGAACGCCGAAGCCGGGAACGAACAGCTCCATCATAATGCCCGCAATACCCAAAATAAGCAGCACGGTCATCACGTAAGGGTTGACGAGATAACGGGCCAGCTGCTCAGCGGGCGAGAGCTCCATTACGATTTGCTGCCTTCCCTCCAAACCGAGCCATTGCAGCGTCTCGTCGACTGAACCGGCGATATGTTCGGCGTAGCCTGTTTTCGCCGCTTCGTCCGCGGACAAAGTTAAAATTTCCCCGGCTTTTTTCGACTTTCCGATGCTGTCCAGCTCAAGAGCCGTATCCGGATTTACCATCGCCGCGGCGATGGCCGGATCGCGGCCGTTCAGCTTTGCCGCTTCCATCATCGTCTGCGTCCAGAAAGATACGGTCTTCGGGTTGTCGATCAGATCTCCGGAGCCGTTGACGACCGCCGCGGCGCCGATCGTGCTGCCGGGTTCCATTACAATCTGATCGGCATTCAGCGCGATGTAAGTCCCTGCCGAGACGGCTTTGCCTTCGATGAAGGCCGTTGTCGGAACGCTGCTCTTGCGAACCAGTTCCCCGATTTCCTCCGCGCTTGTCACGGCGCCCCCGAACGTGTTCATAACGAGAACGATCCGCTCGGCCTTCGCTTCCTCCGCTTCCTTGAACGCTCTTTCCAGAAAAGACTGCAAGCCGGATTCTACGGTATGCTTGACCGGAACGATATACACGGCGGGTCCGGCTTCGGCCGCCTGCTCCGCGCGAGCCGTCTCAGCCCGAAGCAAGCCCGCTCCGCCATAGCTTGCAAGGCCGGCCATCACCGCAAGCAACGACAAGAACGCCGCCGCTTTGCGCCATTGTCGCACAAGCAAAAAGAAGCCCCTCCTTTAATGTATGCCTATGGATTATTACGCAGAGATCGGATGTTAGGTTTCGCCGAGCCGCCGCTTGCCGCCGAAACACCGGCGGCTCTTTCGCTTCGACGGAATATTCTTCTTTCAACATTATGAGAATGGAAGCGGATTCATTATGAAAAAAACTTTTGCCCGACACTTCGAGGCGATGAACCCGACGCGCTGAAAAGACGATTTCCATGCCGTTAAAATTAAGAAACACCCCTTTTTATGCAAAAAGGGGTGTTTATGTTCAAATATAAGGGGTTATAAGCTAGCTCTTATAATTCACCTTACATTTCTAGCCGAAACCGTCTGTCCTTCGATAAAGACCAGAAGATCGTTTCGGCTTGAAAGATAAGAATTTATAAGCAATCTCTCTTATAAATAGGCTTATCTTTCGCCGAGAAACGGTTCGTCCTTTGTATAGGACGATGTAGCCGTTTCCGGACAGATCTCTCTTGTTTATTGCAGAAATTGTTGAACCAATTGATTTACTAGTTTACCGTCAGCGCGCCCTTTGACTTTCGGCAAAAGAGCGCCCATAACTTTCCCCATCTCGGCTTTGGAAGAAGCACCGAGTTCCTGGATCGTCTGCGTTACTATCGCTTTAATCTCTTCTTCGCTCAGCTGTGCGGGAAGGTATTGACTAATAATTTCAATTTCTGCTCTAAGAGCTGTTACCAGGTCATCACGGCCGGCTTTCTCAAATTCTTGGAGGGAATCTTTACGTTGTTTGATTTCACGACTTAAGATATCAAGCACTTCATTATCGTCCAGAGGACGCTTCAAATCAATCTCCAAGTTTTTTATAGACGCGCGAACCATGCGGATCGTAGCCAACTTGAACTTGTCCTGATTCTTCATGGCTTGCTTCATATCGTCGTTCAATCGTTCGCTAAGGTTCATTATGGAAGGATCCTCCTAAAACTTTCTCTTGCGCGCAGCCTCGGACTTTTTCTTGCGCTTGACACTTGGCTTCTCATAATGCTTGCGTTTCTTAACTTCCGCCAGCACGCCATCTTTGGCAATGGAACGCTTAAAGCGGCGAAGCGCTGCATCAATAGTCTCGTTTTTGCGAACTTTCGTTTCAGACACCAGTTTTCCCTCCCTCCGAAACAGACCGTCCAGAGCATTAAAGCATAAACACGGTTTATCAAACTACATTATATGTTAAATGGAATAACAAAGTCAACTTCGCTTGTCCGCTTTACTTCTCCGCCAGCAAAGGACCGAGCGGTTTGCCTCCCAGCAAGTGGAAATGAAGGTGGAACACCACTTGCCCGCTATCCTTGTTGACGTTGTTAATGAGCCGGTAGCCGGACTCCGCGACGCCTTCCTCCTTGGCGATCTGGCGGGCGGCGGCGAACAGGTCGGCCATCGTTTGATCGTCTTCCGGGCCGACGTCGTTCATGGTCGGAATATGCTTTTTCGGGATGATGAGAATATGTACGGGAGCGGCCGGCTGAATATCGCGAAAAGCGAGGACGGTGTCCGTTTCGTATACCTTTTGCGAAGGAATTGTCCCTTCAATAATTTGGCAAAATATGCAATTTGACATAATGGGCTATGCCTCCCTATTTTTTGGTTCGATGCTTTAATGATACCGAATTTGCCGCGGCTCGTCCAATCGGCCACGGAGATCGGGGACGGCGGGTATGAAGCGAAGGGGGCGCACGCCGAAACGCCGCGCGGCGCCGGACCGTTCGGTCGGCGCCGCGCCTCGCAACGTATCAAAAGAAAGGCAGCAGGGACAATGCGAGCAAGCCCGCAAGCGGGATAATCTGGCGGTAAAACCGCCGCCTCGGGTAAAAAGGATAGGGGAAGAAGGCAGGATAAAAGCCGGGGTAAAACGGCACGAACGCCCGGCCGTCGCCGGATGGCCCGTAAGGAACCGCCAGACTGACGACCTGGTCGTCGATATGCTCGATGAAGCCGTCGATGCACAGCCCGCTGTGCAAACGGACCAGAACGTAGCGGTATTTATGCTTCTCGCACCAATCCTTGCAATCTTTCGCTTGTCCCGTATAGGACGGATAGGACTTATTCGTCTTGTGCCCGTCCGGCTTCGCTCCTTTCGACAGCTGTCCTTTCGATTTCGCCCCATACGATACATGGGGCAAAGGGAAATTCGGCGTCAGAGCCGGATTCGGCTCAAAATGACTCATGACGGTTGCCTCCTTCGATACGCTTTCTTTCATCGTATTCATAAGTAGGCGTTCGGCTACTGCCCTCCGGCCGTCATTGCGCGCTTCCGGCTTGCAATATGGCGCCCTCCAGCTCTTCGGCGATTTCCGGCCAGTCGAAGCCCGCGCCAAGCCGGATGGAAGAGCTCCGAATGCCCGCTGCATCGAAGTTGAATTTCCGGATAATATCGAGCTCGGCGGTATAACGGTTTTGGAACGAATCGAGCACCGCGAGCTCGTCCTCCGTCAACGGTCCTTCATGATTGCCCAAGCTGCTTAGCCGCTGCTCGTCTTCCGCCATGATTCGATAAATATCGTCCGCATTCGCCTCTGGCTGCTTCAGGCTGCGGCCCAATTGGACAAACCGGCTTGCGCCGTCCGCATAAGCCCCGTATGCCCGGCCAAGCTCGAACTTGGCCGCCGCCCGGTCTTCCTGCGACCGGCTCTCTTTCAAGGCGGCGATGCCTTTCAACGCGGCGGTATAAAACGAAGCCGTATCCGCGGCCGCGTGGCCGACCTCCTGGCCTTTGTCGTATTTGCGGTCTTGCCCGTGCTGCAAAAACTTGGAGTATAAAAACACGTTGCCGATCAAGCTCAGAACGAGCAGCGCCAGCGTAACGGGCAGCGCTATCGGCTTTTTGCCTTTCTCCTTGCGTTCGTGCTCCACACACCGTGCCTCCTTATCGTTTTACAAACCCGCTTGAGCGTCCTGCTTGTCGCAAATGCCGCGGCTCCGTTACCGAAGCCGAACCGAGCGGCCCCCGTCGAAGAAAAAGACATGGCATTCGTCCACCGGCTTCCCCAACACTTTTTCCAACGCTTCGGCATACAGCTCCAGCTGAAACCGGTGCCGCTCCGCCGCTTGCTCCCATTGCTTCATATAGATGCGGTCCGTTTTGTAATCGAGCAGCACCAGGCCGGCTTCATCCTCGAACAAGCAGTCGACGACGCCTTGAATCAAGATCGGCTCGCCAGCCTCCTCGCCGGAGCCGGTCCACGGGTAAACGCGCGATGCCGGAAACATACAGCTGAACGGCACTTCGCGCCGAACCCGTCTCGCCCCGAGCAGCCGCCGGCCGAGATCGCTTTCGAAGAAGCCCGCAATTGCGGACAGATCGACCGACTCCGCTTGCTTCCGCGTAAGGAGCTTCCGTTCGATCATTTCCTCCGCCGTCTGCCGCAGCCGTTCCTCGCCGATTTCGCCGGATAGCGGAATATGCTGCATGATCAGGTGGCTGACCGTCCCTTTCTCCGCCGCGGTCAAGGCGTTCTCCTCCATAAATCTCGGACGCCGCAGCCGGAATGTGTAGCTGCCGCCCATAGACGGCGACGGCGCGGTTCGTTCCCGTTCTTCCGCTTGTTCCGGCCGCTCCCGCTCCGCAAGCTCCTCCGGCAGCATCAAAGCGGACGCTTCGCCCTCGGTCACGGCCGCCGCATGGAGCCGCTTCATCTCCGTAACCGAAGATTTGGCGGCCAAATAAGGGGCGTGCCGATGCGGATAAGCCCACTCCAGCCGGCTTCTGATCTCTTCGTCCGGTTCCACGCTGTCCAGCACCGCCAGCGATACGACGCCCTGCAGCCTTTCCGCCAGAGCTTCGTCCGCAGCCGAATCGCTCTCTTCTCCGGCGGCCGCTTCGGATACGAGCAGCCCCGACGGGACGATGCCGCCGCGCAGCCGCAGCCAAGCCGCAGCTGGGCCGTCAGGCCCGCCTGTCTCCGAATGTTCCGGCCCTTCGCCGGGAACCAGCGACCCTGCCGCCAGCGGTCCAAGCCAATCGAGGAAGGAGGTCGCGGACGCCAGCCGGAAGTCGGGCAGGCTGCCGCCATTCGCCGCGGCTTGCCATTCCTGCAGTTTTTTGGCGGCGTCGTTTACCGTTCCGACCAAAATCATCTTTTCCTTCGGCCGGGTGAGGGCTACGTACAAAATCCGCATTTCCTCGGCGAGCGTCTCCATGCGCATCCGTCTGCGGATCGCGAGATAAGGAAGCGACGGATAGCCGATGCGCCGTTCGGGGTCCACGTAACGCGGACCGAATCCCAGCTCCTTATGCTTCAGAAACGCGCTGCGCGCATCCTGCTGGTTAAATTGCTTGCCTAATCCGGCAATGAATACGACCGGGAACTCCAGCCCTTTGCTCTTATGGATGGACATGATCCGCACGACGTCCTCCTGCTCCCCGAGCGCCCTAGCGGTGCCCAGATCGCCTCCGGTGTCGCGCATCCGCTCGATGAAACGCAAGAAGCGGAACAAGCCGCGGAAAGACGTAGCCTCGTACGCTTTCGCCCGGTCGAGCAAAGCGCGAAGGTTGGCCTGGCGCTGCGCGCCGCCTGGCAAGCCGCCGGCAAATTCGTAATAGCCGGTGTCGCGGTATATTTGACGGAGCAGCTCGGTAAGCGAGCCCTGCCGCGCTTCTTCCCTCCACCGGTCCAGACGGTCGAGGAACGCGGACAGCTTGTTCCGAAGCTCTTCCGGCTGCAGCAAGTCGCCCGCCGCATGCAGCACGGCGTCGTAATAGCCGGCATGCTTCGACCGGATGCGGATCAGCGCAAGCTCCTCCGTGTTCAGTCCGAACAGCGGCGAGCGCAGCACGCCCGCAAGCGGAATGTCCTGGTACGGATTGTCGATGACCCGCAGCAGCGACAACACCGTCTCCACTTCCGTGGCGTCGAAATAACCGCTGCCAAGCTCCGCGTAAGCGGGAATGCCGCAGGCTTGCAGCTCTTCGATAATGACGGGGGCCCAAGCCCGCGTCGCCCGGAGCAAAATGACCGCGTCGCGCCACTGCATCGGGCGGCTTGCTCCGCGCCTGTTGTCGTAAACGCGGAAGCCGCCGTCCATCATCGCGCGGAGACGCTCGGCTATCCAGCGCGCCTCCAGCTGGACGGTTTGAAGCTCTTCCGCGCTTGGCGCTTCGTTGCCGCCTTCCGGCGCGTCTTCCTGCCCGTCTTCGCCGCCGGCGTTATCCGGCGTCTCGTCTCCGCCGGAAGCCCCGCCGTCCGTTTTGCCGATGACGGCCATCTCGACCGCAAACGCCTCGGCGTTGTCCGGCGCCGGATAACTGGCGCCGCATACAAGCTCGGCCCGCTCGTCGTAGTCCATCTCCGCAACGGATTCCCGCATGATCGGGCGGAAAACGCCGTTAACGGCGTCGACGACTTCCGCCCGGCTCCGGAAGTTGCGGGCGAGATCGATGCGGAGGCCGGAAGCGCCTGCGCTTTCCTGCGATAGAGGCCTATCGCCCTCCGCCCTGTCCGAAAGCGCTCCGCTTTTGACGGCTTGAACCTCCGTTAATGCCGCTTCGGCCCCTGCTTCGGGCGGCGGACTCGCAGACCCGCCGGGAAACGGGGCGTTAACGCCGAGGGCCCGCAGCTCGGCATCGGTCTTGTAACGTTTGTACTTGTTGAGGAACAGCTTCGGCTCCGCCAGACGGAAACGGTAAATGCTTTGTTTCACGTCGCCCACCATAAACCGGTTGCCCGGCGCCGGCCTCGCGATCAGGCTGACGATCGCTTCCTGAACCATGTTCGTATCCTGGTATTCGTCCAGCAATATTTCGTCGAATTGTCGCCGGTATTCAAGCGCCGCCGCAGACGGCACGGTCCGCTCGGGCGTCGACTCCGGAGCGCGCAATATCCGCAGGCAATAATGCTCAAGATCGCCGAAGTCGAGCAGTCCTTTCTCCCGCTTGGCCGCCTCGTACCGCGCCGAAAAATCGGAAACGAGCGCAGCCAGCGCTTTCATCAGCGGCGCAAGCTCCTGCAGCTCGGCGACGAACTCCTCCGGCGTCCGGCCGAACAGCTCGGCCGCCAGCGTTCCGACCAGCTTTTTCGCCCCTTCGCGAAGCTCCTTGGCCCGCTCCTGCAGCGCTTTGTCGTAATCGTCGCCGCGCATCGCCTTCAGCTTGCCGAACTGGGCGGCCTGGAACGGGGCAAACCAGTGCTCCCAGTCCGAGCCGGTCACCGCGTCGCGAAGCTCCCGGACAAGCCGGATATCCTCCGCGAACGTCTCCGCATAAGGAGCGGGGCCGGCCGGCTCTCTTGTCAGCCGCAGCGCCTGTTCAAGCAATGAAATAGCCCCGTCGAGCGACAGCAGCGCGTCCTCCCGGATGCTCCGCACCCATTCGCTTTTCCCGAGCTCCGCGATATTCTGCACCTCGAAGCCGGCCGCCGTCTCCTTCAGCCAATACTCCGGCCATGGATGGCTTTGCGCGAAATCGTAAAGCTGCTGAACGAGCCGGTACAGCGGCTCGTCCCCTTTCTCCCCGCCGAAACGGTCGGCCAGCCGGAGAAATGCGCCGTCGTCGCCCGCGCCTTCGTACCTTTCCTCGAACAGCTCGTCCAGCACGTCGATCCGCAGCAGCTCGCTTTCGGTTTCGTTGGCGATCCTAAAGCCGGGATCAAGTCCGATCAGCGAATAGTAACGCCGGATAACATCGAGGCAAAACGAGTGAAGCGTCGTAATGGACGCCCGGTTCAGAAGCGCCAGCTGGCGGCGCAAATGCTCCGAGTCGGGCTGGCGCTCGAGCTCCTTCTCAAGCGCCAGCCCGATGCGCTCCTTCATCTCGGCCGCCGCCGCTTTCGTAAACGTGGCGACGAGCAGCCGGTCCACGTCCGTCCGGGCGCAGATTTTGCGGATAATCCGCTCGACGAGCACCGCCGTCTTCCCCGAGCCGGCGGCCGCCGCGACCAGCACGTCGGAGCCTTCGGCCGTAATGGCCCTCCACTGGTCGTCCGTCCAGTTGCTGCCTGCCGGCTTATTCGTCTGCAGGCTGGTCATCCGCATCTCCTCCTTCCCTGAAGCTTTCCCACAGCCGTTCCTTTGGCGGCTTGCGCAGCTTTTTGAATTCGTTCCCGTCGAACAGCGGGTCGAATTGGCATACCGCCTTGTAATCGCAATATTCGCAAGGCGATTTGCCGCCGAGCCGGTACGGGCTTATCTCCACCTTGCCTTGCGAAATGTCCGCGCCGATCCGGCCGATCGTCCGCCGCACGGAGCTTCGCAGCACGTCCCATTGCTCGTCCGTTGCGACCGACGAGCTGCTGTAGAACGTTCCGTCCCGCTTCAGCGCGACCGGAATCAGCTCGGAATGGCCGCTGTCCAGCTCCCCGTCCATCAGCCGCGCCGTTTCCCCGTCCGCCCGGATCAATCCGCGGGTCTTGAATTTTTTCAGAATAAGACCGCCCGCTTCCGCCGGGCTGACGCCGTTCGAGAGCGACAGCAGCGGATTATGCACGTGGAAATAGAGCACCCCCGCCGGCAAGGCGGGCTTGCCGAGCCAGCTTTCCGCATGCGTCAGGAGCACGTCCAAATAAGTCAGCATCTGGAGGGAAAGGCCGAAGGCCACCTCCTCGAGCCTCAGCTGGGTCGGGCTGGACTTGTAGTCCAGCACGCGAAGCAGGAGGCCTTCCTCCGTTTCGGCTCCGTCCACACGGTCGATCCGGCCGATAATTTCCATCGTGTCTCCGTTCGGCATCGGCACGACAAGCGACGGAAGCTCGCCGTCCGGGCCGAACGCGACCTCCAGCCCGATCGGCTCGAATTTCGCGCGCCTTGCGTGCTCGCCCAGGATGACCGCGGTTTGGCTAACAATTTCCTTCAGCTTGCGGGCGATGTATTTGAACCTGCCGCTGCTGAGCAGTATTTGCGACTGGAGCCGAGGCGCCAGCTCGTCGACCGTCTTGGCGGCCGCGCTTCGGATCTCGGACTGTGACATGGAGCCTAAGCGCGGGCCGAGCCCTTGCGCCAGCTTGCTAAGCGCCGCATGGAACAGCTGCCCGACGTCCGGCGCCTCCAGCCGGTAAAGCTGCCTCTCCCGCAGCTTCAAGCCGTGGATGGCGAAATGCTGGAACGGGCACGCCACGAACCGTTCCATCCGCGACACGCTCGCCCGCAGCGTGTCCCCGTACAACAGCCGCGCCGTATCCGGCGTCAGCGGCTCCGCTTCGTTCGTATAGCGGAGCGATGCGGTTAACAGCTGCAGCCGGCTTTGCCAATCGGGACGAACGGCAAACCAGTTGTACACGTCCCACCAGAGCGGCGCGATCGCCTTACCTTGCTGCGCGGCGCGCAGCTCGGCGATCAAATAGCCGAGCGTCTGCCCGGGATGGACGATATATTGCCGCTGCTCCGCTTCGGGCATGTCCGGCGCCGGCTCCGCGGCCGCCGCATAAACCGGAATGCCGGGAAACAGCCGCTTCGTCTGCCGGACGACCTCGGACGGGAGCAGCGCCTTCCCTTCTTCGTCGGCTTGCGTCCAGCTGATCCATAAATGCCGCTCCGGCTTCGTCAGCGTGTTATAGATCATAAACCGTTCGTCCAGCAATTTTCGGCGGACGCCCGGAGCCATGGCGAGCCCTTCCTCGCCAAGCCGCTCCCGCTCCTCTTCGGTCAGGATGCCGTCCTCCTTGACGCGCATCGGCATAACGCCGTCGTTGGCGCCAAGCACGTAGCTGACCTTAATCCGTCCGGCCCGCGTCCGGTCCATGCTGCCGACCAGCACTTGGTCCACGGACGGCGGGACCGCCGCAAGCTTCAAGCTTTCCAGGCCCGTTTCCAGCATGCCGGCAAAAAGCTCGGGAGTGACCGTCTCGCCGCCGACCATTTCGACCAATTGATCGAGCAGCTGCATGACGCCGTCCCACAGCTGGCGATGCGCCCGCGCCCTCCTTGCGTCTCCTTCGGCGCTATGCAGGCGGCTCCACCGCTCCAGCCGGTCCGCCGCATCCGCATGGTCGAGAAGGCGGTAAAGCGCCTCGCACATTTCCCGTACGTTCTCCGCCTTGCGGAGCGCTTGTCCGAATCGGCGCAGCGGCGGGACAATATATTCGCGCGTCGCAAGCACCGCGTCCAGCTCGCGCAGCGACCGCTCGCCAGGCTCTGCGATGCCTTCCCCTTCTTCCAGACTCTCCTTGACGAGAGGCCTCCACTTCGACTTGTCCAGCCACTTCCAGCCGTCGATGCCCGCGGCTAAGACGTAGTTTTCCAGCAGGTCGAACGCTTCGCGCGTCAACGAACCGTCGAGCGGAAACAGCAGCTCCGTCTTGATGCAGCGGAATACGGCCTCGTAATGCCAGCCGTGCAGCACCGTCTCGAAAGCCGAACGGATAAACTCGACCAGCGGATGATGGACCGCCCTATTCTTCTGATCAAGGAAATGCGGAATGCCGAAGTCGGTCAGAACCGATTCGATGTATTCGTCGTAATCGCCGGCGTTGCGCACCATGATGGCCATGTCCCGCCAGCGCAGCCCTTCCTCCCGCGCACGGCGCAGCATATCGCGGGCGGCGGCTTCGACTTCCGCACGTCGGCTCGGAGCGGCGTGTAGCGACAGGCCGCAGCGCGAATCGGCGAGCTCGAACTGCTTCGCGTCCGGAATAATCATCGGCACCCGGCCGCCGTAATGGCGCTCCAGATGGGCGAGCATCGCGTTGTCCTTGAATCGTGCGGGCGGGCTTTCGTCCAGCACGACGGGCTCCAGCACCTCCATCCCGGTCGACGAAGCGATATCGAGCAGCTTGCCGTACGTTTCCGCCGTCGGATGGAACAGATCCAGCTCGTGGGGCGCCTCTCCCGCCGCGTACGGACGGTCCAGCGTCAGCGTTACGGTAATGTTCGCCCCGGAAGCGATGAGCGCGGCAAGAGCCTCGTATTCCTTCGGCGTAAAGCCGTGGAAGCCGTCTACCCACAGCTCGGCGCCGGCCATCGACGGCGCGCTGCGAAAGCCGGACGACAGCCAGCTCAAATAATCCTCGGAATCGACATATAATCCGTCGAGCTCCCGCTCCAGCTTCTCGTAAACGAGCCGCAAATCGTGCAGCTTATGGGCGAGCAGCGGCGAGTCGGCCAAAGCGGTGCCGCCTTCCGTCTTTTCCGCGACGGACGCGGCGTCGATGCCGTACCGCTTCCATTCGGTCAGCAGCTCGGACAGCCGTTCGATAAAGCCGGGCTGCTCCGCCCCGCCGCCAAACAGCCGAAGCTCTCCTTCCAGGCGGTGCACGATTTTGAACAGCAGCATTTGCTTGCCGTTGTCGCTAATCGGGATAAGCGAAGTGCCCCCCGTCTCCTGCATGACCCGGAAAGCGAGCCTGCGAAAGCTGAGCGCCTGCGCCCTTACCGATCCGGCGAGCCCGCCTTGCTGCAGCAGCGCATACTCGGTCTGAAACGTCGCTTGCTCCGGCACAAGCAATATAAGAGGCGGTCCTTCCGGATCGGCGGCGAGCCTTTCCCGAACCTCCCGGAGGCATAACGCCGTCTTGCCCGATCCGGAACGGCCGAGCACTAAGCGCAGTGCCATCGCGATCATCCTTTCTATGTAAACTAACTTGTAGTTATCGGATTATAAGAACACTCAATGCATTCTGATCTATTATTCTATCATACTCCACAAGTAGAAACGACTTGGGATAAATTCTATGCCGGTAAAAAAAGAGCCTCCCGCTGCAGCACGTTCTGCCGGCGGTCGGCCCTTATTCGACAATGTTTTTAAACGATCTTTTGTCACGATTTTGCAGTCACATAGATGTTCGGCGCAGGCGGCGCGCTCATCCCGTAACCCAAAAAATAGCTTGTATGAGGCGGCTGGTTGTAGCCGACGTTTTGCCAAGCCACGCCCAGCCGGTATACCGGATCGTGCATCAGCGTGTACAATCTCGTCGACGTGATGTCCGTCGTCGTATACATGCGAAGCGCGGTGCTGTCCGCCGTCCGCCAAATCACTTCCTCGCGCCAGTCGCCGATCAGATCGGCCTGCAGGCTCGGATTGCCCTTCGTGGAATTGTTGGAATACGTTCCTGTCGCGGTCAAAAGCCGGGTCTCCGTCCCGCTCGCATAATTCCATTTATCGATTTTGCCGACGCCCGTCGACGTGCTGCTGGACCACGTATGATCCAGAAGCTCGCGCTGCAGGTCCCCGTCCCACCAGATGCCGAAATTGATCGAGGAGGGCGTCTTGCTCGAAATAAGCGCCCCGGTTGCGCTGCGCAGTCCTACGCCGTTGCTGGCCCACGCTTCTTCGCCCGCGTAATTCGGGTCGATATCGGCGGACATGCCCCTTCCGGTATCCGCGCCCGTATGCACGCCCCATAAGACGGTGCCGGTCGCCGCGTCGTGCATCTCGGCGCCGTAGGCGGCGGAGGTGCTTTCGTTTACTTTAAACACTTCAAGCCCGGAACGGTTCGGATCAAGGTCGCCGACGTGCATCGCATCGCCGTGGCCAAGACCCGTCGTATAAAGCTTCGCCCCGTTGTCGTCCACCGTTAACGAGCCGTAAACGATCTCGTCCTTGCCGTCGTTGTCGACGTCGGCCACGCTTAAGTTATGGTTGCCTTGACCGGCCGTCCCGGCATTCGTCGAGCTGTTGCTGTCGAACGTCCAGCGCCGGGTAAGCGAGCCGTTCCGCCAGTCGAAGGCGACAAGCACCGTTCTCGTATAATAGCCGCGTGTCATGACGATGCTTGGGCGAACGCCGTCCAGATAAGCGACGGCGGCCAGAAACCGGTCGACCCGGTTGCCGTAGCTGTCGCCCCAGCTCGATACCGTTCCCCGCGGCGGAACGTAATCGATGGTCGCCAGATTGGCTCCCGTCGATCCGGAAAAGACCGTTAAATATTCCGGTCCGCTCAAAATATAGCCGCTTGAATTGCGGTAGTCCGCGCCGGAGCTGCCGATGACGGCTCCCGTGCCGTCCTTCGTGCCGTCCGCCGTCTTGCATACGACCTCGGCTTTGCCGTCGCCGTCGAAATCGTAGACGAGGAACGGCGAATAATGGGCGCCCGCCCGAATATTAATGCCAAGGTCAATCCGCCACAGCCGGGTGCCGTCCATCTCATACGCGTCCAAATAAGCGTTGCCGGTATAGCCGGACTGCGAATTGTCCTTGGAGTTGGAAGGATCCCATTTCAGCACGATTTCGTAATCCCCGTCGCCGTCCAGGTCGCCGACGCTCGCGTCGTTGGCGCTGTACGTGTAGGAAACGCCGTCGGGAGTCGTCCCGCCGGAAGGCCTGCTGATCGGGATGTCCAGGTAGTTGTTCGCCCACACTGTAACCGTTCCGGATGAAGCCTGCTCCGTTCCGTTAAGTACAGGACGCACTTCATAAACCGAGGACGCCGTGCCCGATGCGTCCAAATAGTTCGTGCTGCCGGTAATGACGCCGGAATTCACTTTCGTTCCGTTCCGGTATAAGTTAAATCCGATGGAAGACGGCTCCGTGCCGAGCAGCCGCCAGCTAACGAACACGCCGCCGCTCACTTTGACGGCCACAAGGCCGCGGTTTAAATTTTCCATCTGGCGCGCGGAGGCGGCCGACGCTACGCTTGCCGGACCGACCGCCGGAAAGACGAGCGCAATTGCGAGCGCTAGCGACAGGGTCAGGTACCAGGGACGTTTTTGTCCGAGAGCAACGTTCATTTAATCCTCGCTCCTTTGAGAGTTCATTTTCGGTTGCCGGTACTAGAATGCGATCTAGCCGAAACGATTCCGTTTTCTTATTGGGCAGATTCGCAAGTTCTTTTTCGAAAGACGGGCCGGCCCATATGCCTAAGCTTTATCGGCCGCCCCCATGCTGGCATTGCGTTATTTGACCGTTACGGTCAAGCTGTCGCTTTCCGTCACGCCGCTTCCGTTCTCAAGCTCGACCTTATACGTATACGATCCTGCGGCTCTGCCGGTAATTTCCGTAAACGCGGATTGTCCGTTAGGCGTGTCCGCCGTTAAAGTCTGCGTGTCGATCAGAACGCCGTTCTCGTACAGACGGTAAACGTCCGCGTTCGTGCCCCACCACAAGTTCGCGGTCACCTTATAGCTGCCGTCGCCGTCCCAATTGTCGCTTGACAATGCCGGTTTCGCCGGCAACGCGTCCTTCACCTGAACGGTCAGCGGGTCGCATGCCGTCGTGCCGTGCGTGTTGCTGATTTCGCAAGTGTATACGTAAGTGCCGTTTGGCTTGCCCGTCAAGCGGGTGGCCGCCGTCTGCGCCGATGGGGTATCGTCGGTCAGCTTGACCGTGTCGACCGGGACGCCGTTCTCGTACAGCTTGTAGCTCGTCCCGTTGTCTCCCCACCACAGGTTCATCGTAATGTTGTAATCGCCGTCCATGAGGCCGGTATCGTAGCCGTTGTCGCTCGACAATACGGGCTTGGCCGGCGCTTTCGCCGCTTTAACCGGCTCTTCCGGCTCCGCCGTTACCCCTGCATACCGAATATGCGGCCCGGCCGGCT
The DNA here is from genome assembly GCF_042685365.1 of Paenibacillus thailandensis. Lineage (NCBI taxonomy): Bacteria > Bacillati > Bacillota > Bacilli > Caryophanales > Paenibacillaceae > Paenibacillus > Paenibacillus thailandensis. Next base: position 111,973 of record NZ_JBHUMY010000016.1, read on the forward strand.
GCTCCATCCCGTCGCCGAGATAAAAGCTTGGATGCGGCGGCTGGTTATAGCCGACGTTCTGCCAAGCGACTCCAAGGCGGTACACCGGATCGTGCATAAGCGTCCGGATGCGAATATCCGTCGGATCTACGGTCGTATAGATGCGAAGCTCGCTGCTGTCGGCCGAGCGCCATACCGCCTCCTCGCGCCAATCTCCGAACAAATCCGCCTGCAGCGAAGGATTGCCTTTCGTATGGTTGTTCGAGCTCGTCCCTTCCGCGGTCAGCAGATTGACGGTCGTACCGTTCGCATAATCCCATTTGTCGATTTTGCCCGTGCCGGATCCGGCGGAGGAATCCCATCCATGATCAAGCAGCTCGCGCAGCGGATCGGCGTCCCACCAGATCGCGAAATTCGTCGACGACGGAATGCTCGTATTGATCAGCTCGCCTTTGGCGCTATACAAACCGGTAATCGGAACGTGCTGCTCGCTTGTTATCGTAGAAGACCACATTTCCTCGCCCGGATAGTTCGGATCGACGTCGGCCGACAAGCCGCGTCCCGTATCTTTCCCGGTATACACGCCCCACAAAATATCGCCGGTCGCCGCATCGTGCAACTCCATGCCGTATTCCGCGCCGGCATGCTCATGCACGCCGAACACCTCAAGACCGGGATGCGCCGGATCGAGGTCGCCGAAATGCATCGCGTCACCGTGGCCCAGATTCGTGCTGTACAGCGCTTCGCCGTCGTCGTCAATGGCCAAGGCGCCGAACAGCACCTCATCCTTGCCGTCTCCGTCGACATCGCCGACCGACAGGTTGTGGTTGCCCTGACCGACATAACCGCCGTTGCCTTCGTCGTTCGTGTCGAAACGCCATTTCTTCGTCAGCTCGCCGTCTTTAAACGAATAAGCGGCGATAACCGTCCTTGTATAATAGCCCCGGCTGAAAACGACGCTCGGATGCTCGCCGTCGAGGTAAGCGACGCCTGCGAGAAAACGGTCGACCCGGTTGCCGTAAGAATCGCCCCAGGCGCTCACGTCTCCGCGCGGCGGGTCGTAACTAACGGTGGATATAGCTCCGCCCGTTTCGCCGTCGAACACCGTCAAATACTCGTTGCCAAGCAGCACGTAGCCGCTGCTGTTGCGGTAATCGGCCGAAGCGTTGCCGATCGTTTTCCCTTGGCCGTCGATCGTCCCGTCGGCGGTCTTCAGCGCGATCTCGGCGCGGCCGTCGCCGTCGAGGTCGTATACGATGAAAGGCGAGTAGTGCGCTCCCGCACGAATGTTCGGGCCGAGATTGATGCGCCACAGCCTGGTTCCGTCCAGCTTGTAGGCATCCATATAAACAAGCCCCGTATAACCCGATTGCGAGTTGTCTTTCTGGTTGGAGGGCGACCACAATAGGACGATTTCGTATGTGCCGTCTCCGTCCAAATCGCCGACGCTCGCATCCCCCGCGTTATACGAATACGGCTGACCGTCCTTCGTATAATCGTCGGCAGGCTTCTGAAGCGGAACGGACAAATACTGCCGCTGCCATACGCCGAACTCCCCGGTCGCGTCTTTCTCGACCCCGTTAATCACGGAGGTGATTTTGTATTTCGAAGCCTCCGTGCCCCCGCCGTCCACGTAATTCGTGCTGCTTTCGACCGGCCGCGAATTCAGCTTTTTGCCGTCGCGGTATACGTTGAAGCTGATGGAATCCGGATCGAGTCCGAGCATCCGCCAGCCGATATAAACGCCGGCATCCGTCTTCACCGCGACCGGGGCGCGGTCAAGCTGCTCCATCTCCCGATATAACGTCGTAACCGCTTCGGTGACGAGCGCTTCCGATTGCTCCGAAATGCCTCCTGCGTTGACCGAGGCCACTTTGTAATAATAAGGAATCGTCGTCAGGATCGAAGCGTCGGTATAGATTGTTTCCTTCGTTTTGCCGATGAGCTCATACGGTCCGTTCGGCTTCTCGGCGCGATACACATAATACAGGAGCGCTTCCGGCACCTCGTTCCACGTAAAAGTCGCGTCGTTCTTGTGGACCGATTGAAGCGAAAGCCCGGTCGGCGCCGCGGCCAGCGGAACGTTAGGATCCGCCATCGAGACGGAAAGACCGTTCGAAGCAACCGACTCGAAGCCCGCGCCGTCGAGCGCCGTGACGGTGTACACATATTCGAGCCCTATATCGGCCGTCGTGTCCGTAAAGCTCGTATTCGCCGTAACGCCGAGCTGAGCCGGGCCGGTCTCCACGGCCGCTTGCCGATATACGCGGTACAAGGACGCTCCGCTTACCCCTGTCCAAGATAGCTCCGCCGATACCGGATCGGTATCCAGCTTTAATTGATCGAGCTTCAAATTGGCAGGCGCAAGCAAAAGCGGCGTAATTTCAAGACCGTTCAGATGCGCGGTCGTCCCGCTGAACACCAGGTTCATCTGGCCGTCCTTCACGGCGATCGAATTGAACAGCTTCTCCGCGATACTCCCCCGGCCGGAGGAGACGGTGCCATAATCCGTTCCTTCGATGTTCACGTTCGTCCTGGTTGAGCCGAGCCAGTCCCCCGTATACGTCTTGACGGAATAGTAGCCGTTGGGAAGATCGACTTTAAACTCGTAGCTGCCGCCGAAATAGATGACAAAATCGCGCCGCAGATCGTCGGTCGCGCTTCCACGGTCGCGGTCTGCCATCCCTGCGCTGGACGCAAGGCCGTAGCCGAGTTCCGGCGTATAGAGCGTGTTGCGGGTTACCTCGGTATAGCCTTCGGCAACCGGCGCCCCGACAGGGCCGAAATCGTACCGATACTGCGCCGTTTTCGTCGTAATCGCGACTTCGTCGGAAGGCTCCGATTCACCTAGGCCGTTCACTGCGGTTACCCTTACGGTATACGTGACGCCTTCGGACAAACCGCCAAGCGTAATCGTCGGCACGGTTGAAGTACCGATCATTTTGTACGCGGTTTCCGGCTCGGACGCCGGCTTCCGGTAAATTCTATAGATGTCCGCCGTATCGACGGCCGTCCATTTCAGCACCGCACCCGCGTTGCTGATGGAGCCCGCCGTTACGCCGGCCGGCTTGGGAGGAACGGCGGAAGGCGGTTCGATCTCCTGCACGAAGTCCGACAGCGGAAGGCCCAGCTCCCGAATACCTCCGGCAACCAAACGCGCGATCTGAATCGCGCCGTATTCCTGAAAATGCGTATTGTCCGTCGAGCCGTTCGGAAAAGCGGCGTAAATTCCGGCCTCGACGTGCAAGAAGACGGATAACGTACCTTCGGGGCCGATGGAGTCGTAGTACGCTACGCTGAGCGAGCTTAAATCCACCAGCTTGACGTCCAGTTCGGCCGCGACTTCTTTCATCGCTTGGACGTATTCCGGGAAGCTGACGTTAAACTTGCCCGTATCGGCGTTATAGTCCCGGCGGCCGACCGGGGTCACGAGTATAGGCGTAGCTCCCCGCTGCCGCGCGCCGTTAATATAGGTCTTCAAGTAATTTTTGTAATCGGCCGGCGATGCGTACCGTTCCGGAATGCTGATCGTCGCATCGTTGTGGCCGAACTGCACGAGGAAGTAGTCGCCCGGCTTAATCGCCCTTAAGATTTCGTCCAGTCTGCCTTCGTTGATAAACGATTTCGAGCTTCGTCCGCCGATCGCACGGTTGTCGAACACGACATCATCGGTGAAATATTTCGCGATCATTTGACCCCAGCCCGCTTCCGGCTTCCAATAAGGGTCGTACGTCTGGACGGTCGAGTCTCCCGCGATGTAAACGGTAGGCTGCTCGCCGGCCGTCCGCTCCTCCTGCTTCGAAAGGACAAGCGAGTTGATGTTTGGCGCGGTTCCCGTAAAGTCAAGGTTCAATTGGCCGTCGACAAGCGCAATTTCAAAGTCCATCTCCAAATATTGGCCGGCCGCTTTGGACGTATTTTGAACCTTTTGGATGTTCTCCGCTTTGATCGCGATGTTGGTTGCGCCCGCCGGATCGCCGGCGATCAACGAGACGGTATAATCCCCGTTCGGCAGATCGACCAGAAAGGACGTATTTTGCGGCACCGCAAAATCCGATTTAATCGGGTCCGCAATCCCGCGATCCTGTTCGGTCACGGCGGACGTGTCCGCAAAGCCGTATTTCAATTGTCCGGAATAGGACGTCGATGCGTCGACCCGGATGTAGCCGTCCGCCAGCGCACCGGGGCCGAAATCGAAGCGTACGATGTCGCCTTCCGGCAGCGCGGCGGGGGCATCCGGAGCCGCCGCAGCCGGAATTTCCGCTACGGTTGCAGGTCCGGCTAACTCGGATTCCATACCGTTCCCGCCGACGGCGGATACATAATAATCATAGGAGCCGCCCGCCGCTACATCCGTATCCGTATAAGCGGATTGTTCGGTTTGTCCCAGCAGCTCGCTGCCGCCGCCGTCATTGCGGTAGACGAAATAATAGACGGCTTCCGTCACTGTACTCCAGCCTAAAGAAACCGATTCGGATGTAACGGCCGTTACGGCCAAATCTTCCGGCGCCGCCGGAGCGGCCGGCGTTTCGGCAGCGCTCGCTGCCGCCGCGCCGAAAGACAAACCGGGCAAGGTTATCGAAAAGACAAGAAGAAGAACAAGCGCAATGAATATTGAGCGACGATTACGCAGCTTGGTTACAACCATGACATGAATTGCCCCGCTTTCCCATAAAAAATTAGTCGGCCTTCAAGAATCGGCAAGCGCTTTCAATTTCACAAGCCATAATGCATGCATCTATCCAAAAGCCTTGCTTTTGTTCTAAATGACGTTTCGGCACCCCTCCGTTTCGATTGACATTTGTTTCAAAAAGAAGAAGATGTTCACTCATGATGATAGCGCTTCCAGACAATCGTTAACATTTAAAAATCAGAGATTTTCCATTAAAAAGCAGTGATTTTTCCCATCATTTATAAATAGCTTGAAAGCCCTGCCAGCAGTGCGCCGACAGGGCTTTCTATAAAGGTTTTGGAGCGGGTTAAGCCTCTTGGCTCAGCTTCTCCCGCCATTGTTTCAGCAGCTCCGCTTCCCGCGCCGGATCCATCCCGGCTTTCGGCTCGTAGCCGGCCGGCCGGGTTTTGGCCCAAACCAGCGTATCCCTAAGCGTATCCGGGAGCGGCCGAAACGTCAGACCGCTGGCGACGGCCCGCTCGCTGCTTACAGTCAGGAAACCCGGCATATTGCTCTCCGCCTTAATCCATAACGGAAGCTCGATCCATTCGCCGACGCCAGCCGCGGTCAAAAAGCTTTCCTTCACCCATGCCGGCGAAGCATCGGGGGCGAGCTTTAAGCATGCTTCCGTTAAATCTCCCATCGTATAGCGGTAGGCCGGCGTTACGGCATTGTAAATGCCGCCGGATTTCCGCTCCAGCATGCGAATAATCCATGCCGCCAAGTCCCGGGCGTCGATCCATTGCACCGGCCGCTCCGGCTCGCCCGGAATAAGCGTTTCTCCTCCGGCCGACATGCGAAGCGGCCAATACGTAAACCGGTCCGTCGGATCGTAGGGTCCGACGATAAGCCCCGGCCGGATGATGAGCGCCCTTTCCCCATACGACTCCTGCACCTCTTGCTCGCATAAAGCCTTTAAAGCGCCGTAATGTTGTGAAACGTCCTCGGAATCGGAAGGAGACGCTTCCAGCTTGGCGGTCTTAGCATGTTCATCCTGATTCTCCGCCGAGAAGTCCGCATAGGCCGATATGCTGGAAATAAAGCAGTACATGCCGCACGCCGGCTCCAGAAGCCGGACGGATTGCCGAACGACCCGCGGCACATAGCCGCTCGTATCGATGACGGCATCCCATTCTCGTCCTTCAAGCGGCTCAAGACCGCCGTCGCGGTCGCCGATCAGCCGCTCGACCGTTGGATAAAGTACCGGCTCCGTCAACCCGCGGTTAAATAAAGTGACCTCGTGCTTAGCCTCCAATGCGGCTTCCACGATATGTCTGCCCAAAAATTTCGTTCCGCCCAATACGAGTATTCTCAAGCCGCGCCTCCCGGCATCATCGAATTCCCCTGTATGACTCCGTCGATCAAGCCGTAATGCTTCGCTTCTTCCGCCGTCATGTACGAGTCGCGGTCGGTATCCTTGGCGATTTTGTCGATCGGCTGCCCGGTACGCTCGGCAAGCAGCCGGTTGATCTGCTCCTTTGTCTTTAGAATCCGTTCCGCTTGAATTTGGATGTCGGAAGCTTGCCCCCTCGCGCCGCCAAGCGGCTGATGAATCATGATTTCGCTGTTCGGCAAAGCAAAGCGCTTGCCCGGCGCTCCTCCGGCCAGCAGCACCGCGCCGAAGCTGGCCGCCATCCCGAGGCAGATCGTAGAGACGTCCGGCTTAATGTATTGCATCGTATCGTAAATGCCGAACCCCGCCGTAACCGAACCTCCCGGACTGTTAATATACATTTGGATATCCCGGTCCGGATCGTCGGCGGCGAGAAAAAGCAGCTGGGCGACGATCGCATTGGACATTTCGTCGTTAATTTCCGAGCCGACCATGACGATCCGGTCGCGAAGCAGCCTCGAATAAATATCGTAGCTGCGCTCTCCGCCTTTCGTTTGCTCCACTACGTAAGGAATTAAATTCATCGCTATCGTCCTCCCTTTCGTCCGTATCGCGATTGACCTTGGGAACAGATTACGCGGCAAGCGTCGTTGCGTTCGGCGCCGTGGCAGAATTATGCGAGGTGACCGGCTGCTGCCGCAGCTGATGGCGAATTTGAACCGCAGCGGTCTGCTTGCCTTGCTCATCGGCGTACATCAGGCTCGCGATCGCTTGCGCGTTTCCTTCCTGCAGCGCCATTACATAAGCCTGCAGTACGGTCTGTTCCTCTTCGCTTGCGCGGAACGTCTCCCATTCGGACCGGAATTCCCGCTCGCGCCAGTCGCGGACGGCAGCCCGCGCCCGATGAAGAGCCGCTTTGACGGCTCCCTCCGACAATTGGAGAAGCGAAGCCGTCTCCTTCGCCGAAAGGTTCATCGCTTCGCGCAGCAGGAACACCGCGCGCTGCAGCGGCGTCAACTGCCGAAGGAGCACCGCGAGAACCGGCTCGCTGTCGATTTCCGCCGCTTCCGGCCGTTCCGTCCGCGCCGCTTCTTTTTCCAGCACCGACGCCCGTTTTTGCCTGCGCAATTGGTCAATCCAACGATTTTTGGCCATCCGCGACAAATAAGCCGAAGGGTTCGCCATGCTGCCGACCGTATCCATGAAAGGCAATACCTTCATATACGTCTCCTGCGCAAGATCCTCCGCATCCCAAAGCGATCCGGTAAGTCCGTAGCAATAATCGACCAGCGTCTTCCTCAGACGAGCGGCATCCGCCTCTTGAACTTTCATTGTGTACAAGGCCCCCTTCGGTGGTGAACTCATTTGTCATAATAATAACGAATAGAGCGGCTGAAAGGATACGGCAACTGCAAAAATAGAACGGATAACTTGAATTGACATAAGAGAATCGATAAGAGTCCCGTTTTGCCAGTTGTATTTTTTGGAAAAGCCGATTACACTATACCTAGATATCCAATGCATAGGAATTCTATCTATAAGTTTGGAGGAAAGCATACATGACCATCAACAAAGAGCTTATGAAAGGGAGCACCGTTATTTTAATTCTTAACCTGCTGGACATCAAAGCGATGTACGGTTATGAAATGACAAAGGAAATCGAAAAAAGCTCCGGAGGCTTATTCTCGTTAAAAGAAGGTACACTTTACCCTATTCTTCACACGCTGGAAATTGAAAAATGGGTTGAATCCTATTGGGAGGAGGAAGCCGGCCGCAAAAGGAAATATTACCGCATTACCGATAAAGGAAGACTGCAGTTGAAACAGAAAAAACAAGAATGGGTCCTCTTCCGTTCCACGGTCGACCGGCTTCTGGGGGAGGGGCATGCATGAGCGTTCGCAAAGCGGCCATCCATCATCAGCTTATTGACGAGTTTTTGGACCAAGTATGCAAACCCGTAAAAGCAAAAGAGATGCACCCGGATATCAGGCAGGAAATAACGGCTCATTTGGAAGAACGGATCGAAGAGCTTATTTCGGAAGGCATGACGGAAGAAGAAGCCGTCCGAATGGCGATTGCCCGGATGGGCAGCCCTGAGGAGGTCGGACGGCAGTTCCATCAAGTACATAAGCCCCGAACGGAATGGACCCTTATTCTATTGCTGGCATTGCTTATCGGCATAGGGCTGGTCGCCATGCTGGCCATGCAGACGGCATTGGAGGACAACGATAGAGTAAGCAATGCCGGTTTTTTTGAAAAGAAAGCCGTTTTTGGCATTATCGGCCTTGTAGCCGTAGCCGTCATTTATTTTGTCGACTATCGGAAGCTGCAGGCATATTCCTCCTATCTTTATTTCATCGTTGTGATGGTCATGTTGCTTGCGAAGTTAGAAGGGGTTACGATCAGCGGTTCCGGGTCATGGTTTGTCGTCGGGGCTGTTTCCATCAACGTGCCGATGACGGCAACTTATCTGTTTATGATTACCCTCGCCGGAATGATCCGGCCGAGAGAACCCAAAAGCAGCAGCTTCTTAATCAAAATTCGAACGTTTATAAAAGAGTTATTCGTATATCTTATTCCGGGCTGGCTTTATCTCTTAAATCCTACGTTACCGGCTTTCATGCTTTATGTCTCAGGGTTATCCGCACTGCTGCTGTTCGCCGGCAAATGGCGAACCTGGCTGGCCTATATTGTGGGCATGGCTGCAGCTGCAGGACTGATGTTGCTGTACGGTACCGGAGCAAGGATTGAGTATGTAACGAACCGTCTCCTTGCGTATGTTGACCCTGCTTCGAATCCCGATGCCAATTTCATGGCTGCTCGCTCGCTTGAAGCGATCCGTTCGGCAGGCCTGTGGGGGCATGGATTTGGGGTTAAGAACGATAGGCTGGGGTATATTTACAGCGACATGATCTATACCTACCTGATTTATAGTCTAGGCTGGGCGATGGGATTGTTGATCGCGTTTGCGTTCGCTGCCCTGCTCATCCGGGCAGCCGGGGTTGTAAGCAAATTATCGGACCCCTACGGGAAAAGGATCGTCGTTGGCGTCATTACAATCCTTTCCGTTCAATTTGGCTGGAATATGCTGATGTGCGTCGGGCTGCTGCCGATCACCGGAATTTCCTTGCCGCTAATCGGGTATAGCACCTTTAGCATGGTAGTCGATATGGCGGCGATAGGAGTCATTTTAAGCGTATACCGGCGGAAAGATATATTCGCGAGTCGCCCGACGATGCAAAGCGAATAAAAAGACGCAGAAGGCCAACCAGCACCGACTGGTTGGCCTTCCCGCTACTTGCTCCGAACCTCGAATATCGCAAATTTCAAGTAATGTCCTTCCGTTACGCCAAGCTGCTGCGGATGGTCTTTGCCGGCCGTCCGCCATTCGATGAGGCGCAGCACCTTGCCCGCGTCCGCGGCCGCATCCTGAATCGTCTCCAGGAACAGCTCGGGGCGCATATGGTACGAGCAGCTCGCCGTAACGAGATAGCCGCCCTCGTTTACGAGCTTCAGCCCGTGCAGGTTAATATCCTTATAGCCCCGGCATGCGCCAGGGACGGCGCTTTTTGTTTTCGCGAAAGCGGGAGGGTCCAGAATGACGACGTCCCACGTACGTCCGGCGCCGGAAAGCGGCTTCGCCGTATCCGCTCCGCCGCGGGCGCGCTCCTCGCGCTCTTCCAGCCCTTTCACCTGCGTCCGCAAATAGTCGAAAGCGTCGGCGACGACAAATTCGACCCGGTCGCTGAAGCCGTTCCGCTCCACATTGCGTTTCGCCGTTTCGATCGCATGCTCGGAGACGTCGAGGCAAGTGACTTTCTTCGCCCCGTACCGGCACGCGTGCAGCGTAAAGCTGCCCGTATGGGCGAAGCATTCCAGCACCGTCGCTCCGTCCCAATAAGGGAACGTGACGATTTTGCCGTTGGCGTTGACCGGAACGACGACTTCGCCTGTACCGCCGCCGGCAACGTCTCCGCCTTCCGCCGTCTGCACGGCGGCTCCTGGCGGAACGTCGGCCGCCGGGCGCTTCTCCAGCCGGATGCCGCTCCGGACGCCCCAGCCTTTCATCAGCGGCGCAATGGAGGCGCGGTTTTCCCGCTGATCGAAGAAATAGCCGGTTTTTTGCCCTTCAACAATATCGACTTCCATTTGCAGTCCGTTTTCCGTAATTTCCACGACGTTCGGGCATTCTCCGTACAATACGCCCGTCCGCTCCTCAAGCCCTTCCAGACGCCGAACGCCAACGTCGCTTCGCTCGTAAATGCCTTGCGGCCGGAACACCTCGACAAGCGCCTCGACGATTTGGTCCCGGTGCGCATCCATGCCAAGCGTCACGATTTGCAGCACAAGCACCTCGCCGAACCGGTCCACAACGAGCCCCGGCAAAAAATCGCCTTCGCCGTAAACGAGACGGCAATCCCGATCCTGCACGAACCGTCTCCGATGCTCTTGGCACCGCTCGAAACGCTCGACGAAAAACGCTTTGTCCATCGCTTCAAGCGGCCGATAGGAGACGATACGCACAGCGATTTGGGATTTCGGGTTCCAGTACCCGGTCGCCAAATACCGGCCGTTATGGCTGACGACGTCCGCCAGCTCCCCCGGTTTGGGTTCCCCTTCCACCCGCTCGATCTCATTGCCGTAAATCCAGGGATGTCCTTGCTCGAGACGTTTTTTCCGTCCGCGCGAAAGCCATATTTTCGCTTTGCTCACTGATTGTATACCGCCTTTCTTCAGTTGCCGGCGGGCAAGCTGCCCGCCGGGCAACCATCCGCCAAACTCGGCCTATATCCGGCATGCTTGTCCGGGGCCATGCATATGTATGTTAAGAACTGCTACTACTCACGTTCATCAAGTCGCTACCGGAGGTGCCGTTTACATGTTTCAAACGATCATTATTCCGATGACGCTTGGATTTGCCGTCTTTATGAGCGGCATGAAGCTGATGGAGGTCGCGCTTCATCAGCTGGCCGGCCCGCATCTGGCCAAAGCGCTGCAAAGCTCGACTTCGACGCCGGTTCACGGACTCGTTACCGGCACCGCCGCTTCCGCATTCCTGCAAAGCAGCACGGCCGTAACGGTCATTACGATCGGGCTCGTGAACGCCCGCCTTCTCACCTTTCCCCGTACGCTCGGCATTATACTCGGAACGAATATCGGCACTTGCCTGACGACCGAGCTTATCGGCCTTCAGCTTAACCGTTTCGCCGGTCCCCTGATGATCGCTTCGCTTGGTCTATGGGCCGTAACCGCATTGGCCGGCGAGATGAACGTATGGCCTGGCCTTGCCCGCTTCTTCGGCGGCAGAAGGCTTGCCGTCGTTCGGGCTGCTGCCGTCACGTCCGGCGGTTTCGGCATGCTGCTCGCCGGTCTCACCTTCATGCAGTCGATTGGACCTAGCGTCGAGCAAAGCGGAATGTTCGACTGGTTTCTGGCCAAAGCGTCCGGCGAGCTCATCTGGGGATTGCTCGCAGGGGCGGTGCTGACCGCGGCGGTTCACAGCAGCGCGGCCGTGATCGGCATGGTCATGGGGCTTGCGGCGCTTGGCTCCATCCCGCCCGATATCAGCACCGCTATCGTGCTTGGATCCAATGTCGGCACGTGCGTAACCGCGCTGCTCGCGTCCGTCGGCGGAACGAAAGGCGGCAAATTCGTCGCTTTGTCCCATCTGCTGCTTAACGCGGGCGGGGCGCTGCTGTTTATGCCGTTCGTGTCCGAGCTCTCCGGTGCGGCCGGTCAGTTGTCGTCGTCGCCCTCCGGGCAAATCGCCCACGTCCAGACATTGTTTAACGTCGCCTGTTCGCTGCTTGCCTTGCCGGTTTGTTACTTGCCTGCCCTGAAGCGGCTTGATCGTTAGCTTACCTGAATGCCAAGCAGCTTCAGCGCGCCGAGTAATATCCGGTTGTTGTTGTCGTAGCCGGACTGCTTTTGCCTGCGCCACGCTTCATGCGGCTCGAACCAGTCGACGCCGCGGATTTCCTCCACCTGCGCTTGCAGCGTGCCGCCGACCGCTTCCACCAAATAATAATGCACTTCTTTGTTGACGGTGCCTTTCGACTCATGCTGGTACTGATATTTGATCTGATCGATCGGTTTTACGATTACGCCGTCCATTCCCGTTTCTTCCTTAATTTCGCGCAAGGCGGTTTGCTCTACCGTTTCGCCTTCTTCCATCTTCCCTTTAGGCAGGGACACTTTGCCGTACCGGTCCTGGATCAATTGAATTTGCAAATCCCCGTTATCCGTATACCGGTACACGACGCCTCCGGCCGAAATTTCCTTCATCTCTTTCTCCCCCTCTGCATCCGCAGTTCATGCACAACAAGCAGAAACGACTTGTCGTCCTTGACTTAGGACGAAACGTTTCGGCGAGAAATATAAGACACTTTATAACGTATAACTTTATGTAAGAAACGAGGATTCCGTCAACTCCTCCCCCGCAGGGAAGAGGCCGGAATCCTCGGGTTTATCCTGGCCGGCAGGCTTAAGCGCCGCGGCGCGAAGCCGTCTTGCCGTCCAGCACGCGAAGCAGCTCGCCGCGGCATTCGTTGACGCCCGCTTCGGTTACTTTCACGCGGCACATCTCGCCGATCAGCGACTCGTCGCCTTCAAACAAGATTTGCAAATAGTTGTCGGCGCGTCCCATCAGCAGCCCTTGCGCGGCGGCTTTCTGGTCGCGCTCCGGAATGACGTCCAGCACTTCCCCGACATACTTCTTCGCGTATTCGAGCTGCATTTCCTCGGACAAATCGATCAGCTTGTGGACGCGTTCGTTTTTCACTTCTTCGTCCACTTGATCCTCCATCCGCGCCGCAGGAGTGCCCGTACGGATCGAATACGGGAAAATATGCATCTCCGCGAAACCAAGCTCCTTCATGAAACGGTAGCCTTCTTCGAACATTTCGTCGGTTTCGCCCGGGAAGCCGACGATGACGTCCGTCGTAATCGCGACGCCCGGCATCGCTTCGCGGATCCGTTTAATCTTCGCGGCGAATTCGGCCGTCGTATATTTCCGGCGCATCCGTTTCAGCACGGTATCTTCGCCCGCTTGCAGCGGAATATGAAGATGGCGGCACATTTTGTCGGAACGGTTCAGCACGTCGATCATCGCCTCGTCGATTTGGCTCGCTTCGATCGAGCTGATGCGGATGCGCTCCAGCCCTTCGATTTTATCCAAATCCCACAGCAGATTCACAAGCTTGTAGTTTTCCAGGTCGTCGCCGTAACCGCCCGTATGGATGCCGGTCAGCACGATTTCCTTGTAGCCTGCGGCCACCAGCTGCTTCGCTTGCTCCAGCACGCTTTGCGGATCGCGGCTGCGGGACAGCCCGCGCGCCCACGGAATGATGCAGAACGTGCAGAAATTGTTGCAGCCCTCTTGGATTTTCAGAAACGCGCGCGTCCGATCGGCGAACGTCGGAACGTCCAGCTCCTCGAACTCGCGGGTTTTCATAATGTTCCGAACCGCGTTAACCGGCTTGCGGTCCGCTTGAATTTGCTTGATAAACGGAATCATTTTGTCCCGGTCCTGCGTGCCGATGACAAGATCGACGCCGGGAATGGCCATAATTTCCGCAGGCCGCGTCTGCGCGTAGCAGCCGGTTACCGCGATTACGGCATCCGGGTTGCGGCGAATGGCCCGGCGGATGATTTGCCGGCTTTTTTTGTCCCCGGTGCTGGTCACGTGGCATGTATTGATCAAATAAACGTCGGCCGTGTCGGATTCGAAATCGACTTGTTCGTAGCCCTCGTTTTTGAACAGCTGCCAGATCGCTTCGGTATCGTAGAAGTTTACTTTGCAGCCCAAGGTGTAAAATGCGACTGATGGCATGAGTTATGCTCCTCCCATTTCTCCAGATTCATATAACAGGCAGGTCAATCCTACGATTCCCGCCGTTTCCGTTCTTAAGATGCGCTTGCCAAGCCCGACGATCGCCGCGCCGGCCGTTTCCGCTTCGTCCGCTTCCTCCTCGGTAAAGCCCCCTTCCGGCCCTACGATCAGCAGAACGTTCAGACGGCCTTCGACCGCATCCGGACGTTTCGCGCGATAAGCGCGCACGGCGTCCCCGAGCCCGAAGCCCGACGCCGCATGACCTTCCCGCTCGTAGCAAAACAACGCCAGATCGTAAGCCGGGATTGCTTCGACCAGCTCGCGCCAGCCGTGCACTTCCCTTACGGAAGGCACGAAGCCCCGGTGCGACTGCTCCGCGGCTTCCTTGGCGATTTTGCTCCAACGCTCCAGCCGCTTCGCCTCTTTTTTGGCGTCGTATTGCACGATCATCCTTTTGGACTGGAACGGGATAAAAGCATATGCGCCGATCTCCGTCCCTTTTTGAATGACAAGCTCCATTTTATCGCCTTTCGGCAAGCTTTGGGCAATCGTTACGGACCATAACGGCTCGCTGTCCGCCTCCAGAAGCTCCTCGATATCCGCGCGAACGAGCGACGAATCCGCTTCGCGGACGACGGCGATCGCCGTGCGCGACGAGCCGTCGCTGACAATGAATCTATCTCCGGGCTTCATCCGCATGACGCGGGCGGCATGAAAAGCGTCTTCGCCGGTCAGCATGACGCCGCTAGTTCCTTCGAATTGCTCCGCCGCAACAAAATAACGCTGCATGGATTGTACAAACCACCCTTATCCGAATTCCAACCTTCATCATAGCACGATTTAAGCCAGAAAATCTATGACAAACCTATCCCAATCCATCGGTTTCGAGAAAACCGCTTCGCATAATGTCCATACGCCGCTCATAATGTCCACGGACAAACTTAAGATCGGCTCGATGGTCACGGCCCGAAGCTGGGGAATAAACACCATCAATAAAAATAAAATAATGCCCCATTGAATGTTTTGCTCCAGCTTATAACGCCATTTGAGCGGCAGCAAATCGGCCACGATCCGGTATCCGTCCAGCGGCGGAATCGGGATCAGGTTAAACACGAACAGCATTAAATTAATGGAAAACAAATAATAGCATAAATGAATCAACGCTTTGTAGACGCCTTCCGAGCCGGCATAAAGCAAACCGGTCTGGCTGAGCAAATGGATCAATACGATGGCGAATACGCCGACGACCAGATTCGCGAGCGGGCCGACCGCCGATACGATTATGCCCATCAGCCGCGGACGCTTGAAACGGCCGATATTGACGGGAACGGGCTTCGCCCAGCCGAAGCCCGCGATCAGAATGAGAATCGTGCCCAGCACGTCCACGTGGGAGCGGGGATTGAGCGTCACCCGCCCTAGATCGTAAGCGGTCCGGTCGCCGAACTTGTAGGCGCTGTACGCGTGGGCAAATTCATGCACCGTAAACGCGATCGCGATCGCGATGACGAGAAAGGGAAGATCCTCGAGCGGATACCATAACAAATTTTCCAGACTCATCCGCCCACCTTCGGCTTCCTCGCGACAATCGCGCTCCAGTTCTCCTCCTGGCGTTTCTCGGCGATCTCAAAGCCGGACTTGCGCAGACTCTCCTCGACCAGCGCCTCTTTGCCGGAGTAGATGCCCGAAGCGATATAGAAGCCCCCCGGTTTGAGCGCATTAAATACGTCGTCGACGAACAGCAAAATAATTTCCGCCAATATGTTCGCCACGACCAAATCGACCGGCACCGTAACGCTTACCCTCTCCTCTTTCCCGTCAAGCACGCCGAGGAGGTCGCTAAGCCTGATCTCGACATCGTTTTCGAGTCCGTTCAGCTTGACGTTTTCGGTAGCGCTCGTGACGGCGATCGGATCGAGGTCGAGCGCAAGCACGCGTTTTGCGCCAAGCTTCATGGCGCCGATCGCCAGAATGCCCGATCCGGTTCCGACGTCGATAACTTCCTCGCCGCCCTTTATGTACGATTCCAGCGTTTTCAGGCAAAGCGAAGTCGTCGGGTGCGTGCCCGTCCCGAACGCCATTCCCGGATCAAGCTCGATGATCTTCTCGCCGGGGGACGGCTCGTACTCCTCCCACGTCGGCTTGATCGTCAGCGTCTCGGACACGCGGGATGGCTTGAAATATTGCTTCCAGTTGTTCGCCCAATCCTCGTCGTCCACCAGCTTGGTCGCAAACGTATAATCGCCCGGATCGATGCCGAACTCCCGAAGCTCCTCGATTCTCGGCTTAACGGCCGCGACAACCGCGTCCATATCCGTTTCCTCGGGAAAATATCCTTGAATGACCGCATGGCCTTCCGGTATATCGTTAAGCGGCAGTTCATACCATTGCCCAAACGATGTGTCCCGCTCTTTGTTCAGCGTTCCCGATTCCTCGATCGTCACGCCGCCGGCCCCATGCTCGTGCAAAAAGTTCGAGACCATCTCGATCGCTTGTTCCGTCGTATGAATCGTCAGCTCGTAATATTTCATTAAACATGCTCCTCCAGTGACAAGCGTAAACGGCTTCGCCGTCTTCGACCGGCGAAGTTCCGTTTCGCGGATGAAATATAGCCCATTTATAAATGGTGATACTTAGAAATTCTTTCTTTTAAAAACTAACAACTATTGTACACCAGAACGGGAGCCAGCACAAAACGAAAGCGCCGATACCCCCATTCGCCGCGCGAATGAGGGGTATCGGTTAATGCTGCCGCTATGTCAACGAATCGGTATTGCCGCCAACCTGCCGAATTACGTGCAGCGCCCGGTCCGCCACTTCCGCTCCGACGGTTGCGGTCAGAAGCCCGTGTTCCGGCATTTCCGCGATATCGGTGACGCGCAGCGCCTGCAGCTTGCATAAAGCTTCGCGGGCCGCCTGAGGGCGGTCGAAGGTTGCGCGTATTTCTACCTGATCCATCGTTCGAACGCCTCCTACCGTTTGCCGCGGTTCATGGCGCGGGCATTGGCCTTTGCAGCCCGTTCCTGCGCTTCGATATCGTCCTCGTCCGCGAACTCCTCGGAAAATTCGACATCCTCTTCCATGCCGACCGGCAAATCGCCGAAATTGACTTTAATGTCCCTTTTCTTGTCCGCCATAATCGAAGATCCTCCTTTCGGTCCGCATATGCGGATGGGTCCGCCTTTTAGCATGCGCAGCGGCGGATTCGTTTATCCGAGGGGAGCGGGCGCCCGCAAAATGAAAAAAGCGCCCGGGGCTATTCGCCGCGGAACGCTTTCTTCATCTTTTCGAAGATGGACTCATGATGCTCGTCTTGATAAGCCGATGACGTTACGGCGCTTTGGCCGCCGAATTGCCGCAGAAGCTCCTTCTGCTCTTCCGTCAGCTTCGTCGGCGTCACGACGGTCACCTTGACGTGCTGATCGCCTTGGCCGTAGCCGCGAAGCTTCTGAACGCCTTTGCCTTTAAGCCGGAAATAGGTGCCGGTCTGCGTGCCGGCCGGTATTTTCAGCTTGACCTTCTCCGTCAGCGTCGGCACTTCGATCTCGTCGCCAAGCGCCGCTTGAACGAACGTAAGCGGAACCTCGCAATAAATATCGTCGCCCTCGCGTTCAAAAAATTCATGCGGCTTCACGCGGATAACAATATACAAGTCGCCCGACGGTCCGCCGTTTTTGCCGGATTCGCCTTCGCCGGAGAGACGGATTTGCGCTCCGTCGTCCACGCCGGCCGGAATTTTGACATTGATTTTGCGCTGTTTCTTGACCTTGCCCGCGCCGTGACAGGTGCCGCATTTTTCTTTAATGACGCGTCCGGTGCCGCCGCAGCTCGAGCAAGCCCGGCGGTTGACCATCCGGCCGAACGGCGTATTCTGCACGACTTCTTGCTGCCCGGTTCCACGGCATACGCCGCAAGTTTCCGGCTTCGTGCCCGGCTTGGCGCCGGAGCCGCGGCAAGTATCGCACGTTTCCGTCCGCGGAATCGTAATGTCGGTCTCTTTGCCGAATGCCGCTTCCTTGAACTCGATCGTCATCGTATATTGCAAATCGCTGCCGCGCTGCGGCGCGTTAGGATCCCGACGGCCGCCGCCGCCGAAAAACATGTCGAATATATCGCCGAAGCCGCCGAAATCTTGAGCGCCGCCTCCGAAGCCGCCCATGCCCTGATTCGGGTCGACGTGCCCGTACCGGTCGTACGTGCTTCTTTTGGCGTCGTCGCTAAGAACGTCGTACGCTTCCTTGACCTCTTTAAACTTCTCTTCGGCGTCAGCTTCCTTGTTTACGTCCGGATGAAATTTCCGCGCAAGCTGCCGATACGCTTTTTTGATCTCGTCAGCCGACGCGTTTTTGCTTACTCCAAGCACTTCATAATAATCTCGCTTTTCCGCCAACAGTTCTCACCCCCGCCCGAATGGCACATCTACAAATAGAAGGCCAAAGCCGGGAAGCCCCAGACTTTGACCCCTCAACGTTCGCCTTATTAAGGCTTAGTTTTTGTCGTCGACCACTTCGTAATCGGCGTCAACGACGTTGTCCTTGCCTTTGGCGGCGCCGGCGTCTTGCGCGCCCTCGGCCGCTCCGCCTTGCTGGGCCGCTTGCTCGTACAGCTTCACGGAGAGCTGCTGTACGATTTGAGTCAGCTCTTCAACCGCTTTGTTGATGTCTTCCAGGTTGTCGGTTGCGGCGGCCGCTTTCACTTTTTCCTTCGCGGCGTTCGCTTTTTCGACTTCGGCTGCGTCGACTTTGTCGCCCAGATCCTTGATCGTTTTGTCTACCGAGTAGACGAGCTGGTCGGCGTTGTTTTTCGCTTCGACGAGCTCGCGGCGTTTGCGGTCCTGCTCGGCGTTCAGCTCGGCGTCCTTCATCATTTTTTCGATTTCCTCGTCGCTCAGGCCGCTCGACGAAGTAATCGTAATTTTTTGGCTTTTGCCCGTGCCTTTATCCATTGCGGACACGTTAACGATACCGTTCGCGTCGATATCGAACGTCACTTCGATTTGCGGTACGCCGCGCGGAGCAAGCGGAATGTCTCCCAGCGTGAAGCGTCCGAGCGTCTTGTTGTCGGCCGCCATTTGGCGTTCGCCCTGCAAGACGTGGATTTCGACGCTAGGCTGATTGTCCGCGTAGGTCGAGAAAATTTGCGATTTGCTTGTCGGGATCGTCGTGTTCCGCTCGATCATCTTCGTAAAGATGCCGCCGGCCGTCTCGATGCCAAGCGAAAGCGGAGTAACGTCGAGCAGAACGACGTCTTTCACGTCGCCGGTCAGGACGCCCGCTTGAACGGCGGCGCCGAGGGCAACCACTTCGTCCGGGTTCACGCCTTTATGCGGCTCTTTGCCGGTCAGCTTCTTGATCGCTTCCTGTACGGCAGGAATACGGGTCGAACCGCCGACAAGCACGACTTTGTCGATGTCGCTCGTCGACAAGCCGGCATCGCTCAGCGCTTGGCGAGTCGGTCCCAGCGTACGCTCGACGAGCGGCGCGGACAGCTCCTCGAATTTCGCGCGGGTCAGGTTGACTTCCAAGTGTTGAGGCACGCCGTCGACCATCGTAATAAACGGCAGCGAGATCGTCGTCGTCAAGACGCCGGAAAGTTCTTTTTTCGCTTTTTCCGCAGCGTCCTTCAGACGTTGAACGGCCGCTTTGTCTTTGGAAAGGTCGATGCCTTGCTCTTTTTTGAACTCGGCCACGAGATAATCGATAATGACTTGGTCGAAGTCGTCGCCGCCCAGATGGTTGTCGCCGCTTGTCGCTTTAACTTCGAAGAAGCCGTCGCCCAGCTCCAGAATCGAAACGTCGAACGTACCGCCGCCGAGGTCGTAAACGAGAATCGTTTGATCTTCGGCTTTCTCCAAGCCGTAAGCGAGCGCCGCGGCCGTCGGCTCGTTGACGATGCGAAGCACTTCCAGCCCCGCGATTTTGCCGGCGTCCTTCGTCGCTTGGCGCTGGCTGTCGTTAAAGTATGCAGGAACGGTAATAACCGCCTGCGTTACGGGCTGGCCAAGATACGCCTCGGCATCGGCTTTCAGCTTTTGCAGGATGATCGCCGAAATTTCTTGCGGCGTATATTCTTTGCCGTCGATTACTTCTTTATGGTTCGTGCCCATATGGCGCTTAATCGAAATGATGGTGCGGTCCGGGTTCGTGATCGCTTGGCGTTTCGCCGTTTCGCCGACGATCCGCTCGCCGTCCTTCTTGAAACCTACGACCGAAGGGGTCGTGCGGTTGCCTTCCGGGTTAGGGATAACGACGGCTTCGCCGCCTTCCATAACCGCAACGCAAGAGTTCGTAGTACCAAGGTCGATACCGATAACTTTACTCATGTATTTTCCTCCTCGCAATGGCTTGTTTCGAAATATAAGGATGGACAAGCTTTATCCATCGTCTTCTATTTCACGCCGAAACGGGCCGTCCTGAAGATAGAACGACGTTTCCGCCTGTATGTTTATGTTTAACCGCTGACCTTAACCATGGCCGGGCGCAATACGCGCTCCTTCAGCATATAGCCTTTCTGCACTTCTTCCACGACGATGCCTTCTTCGTGCTCCTCGGACTCGACCTGCATGATCGCCTGATGATATTCCGGGTTAAACGGCTCGCCTACCGATTGGATCGGCTTCAACCCTTCTTGCTCCAGCGTCTGCGACAGCTGGCGGAAAATCATGTCGACGCCCTTGACGAACGATTCGGATTCTCCGCCTTGCGGCGCTGCCGTCAGCGCCCGTTCGAAGTTGTCGACGATCGGAAGAAGCTGCGTAATGAGCTTCATGGAAGCGTAAGCGGAAAGCTCTTCTTTTTCTTTCAGCGTACGGCGGCGGTAATTGTCGAAATCCGCCTGCGCGCGCAAGTAACGCTGTTGATTCTCCTCGGCCAGCTTCTCCAGCTCGGCGTAACGGGAATCTTCCGGTTGTTGTTGTTCAGCGGTCTCGACGCCCTCTTGTTCGACGGCCGCTTCCGCGGCGTTCGCCTCGGCCGCTTCTTCCGCGGCCGCTTGAGCGGCTTCCGCTGCTTCATGATACTCTTGCTCTTTCGTGCTCACACTTTTCACCTCCTTAAAATAGCCCTTATTTATACCATCGGCCCAGCAGCACATGCATTTTTTTGGAAAGAACGTCCAGCAGGCTGATGACTTTGCCGTATTCCATTCTCGTCGGACCGAGAATGCCGATCGTGCCGACCGTCTGCCCTTCGGCTTCATAGGTGGCGGTAATCAAGCTGCAATTCGAGATCGCTTCATGATCGTTCTCCGTTCCGATACGCACTTGTATGCCGGCAGGAAGCGAAGAGAACATTCGCATGATCGTCGGCGTTTCGTCCAGCAGATCGAGAATCGTCTTCACTTTCTCCACGTCCTTGAATTCCGGCTGCGTCAGCATATTCGTCGTGCCGCTCATAAAGACGCGATGTTCGTCGCCGTTCTGCAAGGCGCTGTCGAGCGCCTTCATGATCTGCTCGCAGTGGTCGACATAACGCTCGAGCTCCTGTCCCACTTCCGAATACAGCTTGGACTTGAGCCTTGCAAAAGGAACGCCGGCGAGCTTATGGTTCAAAATGTTGACGACCTTCTCCAGATCCTCCATCTTCATCTCGGCCGGAATCGTAATCGTCCGGTTCTCGACATGCCCCGTATTCGTCACGATAATGGCGACGGCCGAGGTCTGGTCGAGCGGAACAAGCCCGAAATGCTTAAGCGTCGCACTGAACATTTCCGGCCCAAGCACGATCGACGTATAATTCGTCAGGTTGGACATGATCATGGCCGTATGCTGCACAACCTGCTCCATCTGCGTCATTTGCTCCGTAAAAAAAGAACGCAGCAGCTGCAAATCCTTTTCATCGACCTTATTGAGTTTTACCAGATGATCGACATAATAACGGTAACCTTTCGTCGACGGCACCCGGCCGGCCGACGTGTGCGGCTGCTCCAGAAATCCGAGCTCTTCCAAGTCCGCCATCTCATTACGGATGGTTGCAGGGCTGAAAGCAACGTCGCCGCGCTTCGAAATGCTGCGCGAACCGACCGGCTCGGCAGAGCGGATATAATCATCTACAATAGCGTTCAAAATCATACGTTGTCGATCCGTCAACATTTCACTGCCTCCTCCGTATTTATGAACAGCTTGTTCTTGGATCTCGTTAGCACTCAACCATGTCGAGTGCTAATCATTAATACAAAAATACCAAACCGCCTTTGCCGTTGTCAAGTCGGTTCGCTATTTTCCGCCTCGCTTATCGGCCGCATTGATTTCAGGATAAAAAAAGAAAGCCCCGGCCGCCGGCGGGCGGGTGCAGGACTTCCTGTATTCACGTTGGTTCCAAAAAGGAATCGAAAACTCGCAAACGACCTCGGTGCGTTTAATCGTGTCGTGAAGCCGGAGCGCACCGTCCGCGCAGCCGTTGACGACACCGGCGCTGCTCAATCGTTCGGATCCCCTTCGCCGGTAGAATAGCCGAGCACATAAGTTCAGCCGATCGTTTTCAATACCGCAATCTCGTCGCAAGCATGCTGCTTCGGGCAATGAACGCAGTCGGTCCATACTTTCTCCGGGAAAATCTCCTTATCGACAACGGCAAACCCGTTTTTCTCAAAAAACGATACCGCATAAGTGAGCGCCATGATTTTCGGTACGGCTTGCTCCTTCGCTAGCTCGATCAACCGGTTCACCAGCTTGCTTCCGATGCCAAGCCCCTTGTAGCCTTCCGTCATGCCCAAGGAACGGATCTCCACCAAGTCGGGACCGAGCCGCGTCAGCGATCCGCAGCCGACGACTTCGCCTTCCACCTCGGCTACGACAAACGTATCGATCTGCCTCGCAAGCACTTCCTTCGATCGCGGGAGCATAATCCCTTTCTGCGCGTAACCCTGTATTAAATGAAACAACGTTTCAATATCGTCTTCATTTGCTCTTCTGCAAACGGCTTCCAGCTTGCTTGTCGTCTTCATGGCCGCTACTCGCCCCCGTTCCCCTGCATATTCATTTCAGCAATATGAATAAATATACATCAAGGCGAATCGATGCACAAGTAGGCGCACCCATTTTTTTATAAAACTTGAACGACTCGCTTTGTACGCCGTCCATTTCGGAAACCGTCTGAATGAGTTTATTCGCCGATGAACGCGCCAAACACTTCGTTGCCGAAAATAACGCCTTTGTCCGTCAGACGGTAAACGGTATCGTCCTGCATATCGATTCGCTCCAGCAAGCCGCCTTGCATAAGCCCCGCGATCGCTTGCCCGAACCGGTCCTCAAGCCGCTCGCCCGGAAACTGCTTGGCGAAATCGGCAGCCCGCACCCCTTCCAGCAGCCTTAAGCCTACCATCATAAAGTCTTCCATCGCTTCCGATTCCGGTACGGCGTTCTCCTCCAGCCTCGGGTAACCGTCCTTGCTCTTGTCGATATAGGGCTGAATGCCTTTCACGTTGACGTGGCGGAGCCGGCCGGCGTAGCCGTGCGCTCCCGCTCCCAAGCCGTAATACGGCTCGTTGCGCCAGTATACCGTGTTATGGCGGCTTTCATAGCCCGGACGGGCAAAATTGCTGATTTCATAATGTTTGTACCCGGCACCTTTAAGACGCTCCATCAGCAGCAAGTACATTTGAAGCTCGTCCTCCTCGGCCGGAAGCGGCAGCTCGTTGCGCTCGTACATGGTATGGAACAGCGTGTTCTCCTCCACCTTTAAGCTGTACAGCGAATAATGGGGCAGATCAAGCTCGAGAGCCTTGTCGACGCTGCGGGCGAGCAGCTCCACGGTTTGATCCGGAAGCCCGAACATCAGATCGATGGACAAATTCGTAAAGCCTGCCGCCCTGGCGTTCTCCAGGCTGCGGTAAACGTCGTCCGTATTATGGATGCGGCCGATTCGCTCCAGCAGCCCGTTGTCGAACGACTGGACGCCGAAGCTGATCCGGTTGACGCCGCCTTCCTTCATAGCCGCAAGCTTATCCGGATCGACCGTCCCGGGGTTCGCTTCCATCGTGAACTCGACGTTGTCCGCCAAAGGAAAATGCCGTTTCACCGCTTGCAAAAACCGCTCCATTTGCGGCGGCGTCAATACGGTGGGCGTACCTCCTCCGACAAAGACGGTGTCGATCGTCTCCGGCGGCATATTCCGCACGGTCAACGCCATTTCGCGCTCCAGCGCGTCCAAATAATCGTCGACCGGCTGGCCTTTCAGCACATAGGACGTAAAATCGCAATAAAAGCATTTGTTCGTGCAAAACGGGATATGAATGTAAAGCGCGCGCGGCGCTTGAACGGCTAACGGTGTTTTCATCTTTCCCGACCTCCCTTATCGCTGAAAACGGCGAAACCGCACGGTCCGTCGTAAGCGAGACCCGTGCGGCTTCACCTTTATAATCATGCTGCGCTCAGTCTTCGTCGATTTTCAATACCGCCATAAACGCTTCTTGCGGCACCTCGACGCTTCCGACCTGCTTCATCCGCTTTTTGCCTTCCTTCTGCTTCTCGAGCAGCTTGCGCTTCCGCGAAATGTCGCCGCCGTAGCATTTGGCGAGGACGTTTTTGCGCATCGCCTTAACCGTCTCGCGCGCGATAACCTTCGTGCCGATGGACGCTTGCACGGGCACTTCGAACATTTGGCGGGGAATAAGCTCCTTCAGCTTCTCGCAAATGATCCGCCCGCGCTGATAGGCGCGGTCGCGGTGCACGATAACCGACAAGGCATCGACCTTCTCGTTATTGAGCAAGATGTCCATCTTCACCAGATTCGATCTGCGGTAGCCCGACAGCTCGTAGTCGAACGAAGCGTATCCTTTCGTCCGCGACTTAAGCTGATCGAAGAAATCGTAGACGATTTCCGAAAGCGGAATTTCGTATTTCAGCGTCACGCGGTTCGTATCCAAATATTCCATATTGACGAATTCGCCGCGTTTGCCCTGGCATAAATCCATAATCGCGCCGACAAAGTCGTTAGGCACGATAATCGAAGCTTTGACGTACGGCTCCTCGACGTAGTCCAGCTTGCCCGACTCCGGATAGTTCGACGGGTTGTCGATGGAAAGCTGCTCGCCGTTCGTAAGCGTCACCTTGTAAATAACGCTTGGCGCCGTCGTGATGAGCGGAATGTTGAACTCGCGCTCGATCCGCTCCTGAATAATCTCCATATGCAGCAAGCCGAGGAAGCCGCAGCGGAAGCCGAAGCCAAGCGCCGAAGACGTCTCCGGCTCGAAGGTCAGCGAAGCGTCGTTCAGTTCCAGCTTCTCCAGCGCCTCGCGCAAGTCGTTGTAATCCTGCGTGTCGATCGGGTAAAGGCCGCAGAATACCATCGGGTTGATGCGGCGGTAGCCCGGTAGCGGCTCTGGAGCCGGCTTCTTGGCGTCCGTAATCGTATCGCCGACCCGGGTGTCGCCGACGCTTTTAATGCCCGCCACGACAAAGCCTACGTCGCCGACCGCCAGCTCGTCGACGATCGTCATGCGCGGCTTGAACGCGCCGACCTCAATCACCTCGAATTCCGCTCCCGTCGCCATGAAGCGGATCTTCTGGCCGGACTTGATGCTTCCGTCCATGACGCGGACATACACGATAACGCCTTTGTACGGATCGTAATGCGAATCGAAAATAAGCGCCTTCAGCGGCTTGTCCGGGTCCCCTTCCGGCGCCGGCACCTTCGCCACGACCTGCTCCAATATTTCCTTGATGCCGATGCCGGCTTTCGCCGAAGCAAGCACCGCGTCGCCGGCGTCAAGGCCGATGACGTCCTCGATTTCCTGCTTCACCCGGTCCGGCTCCGCGCTCGGCAAGTCGATTTTGTTGACGACCGGAAGAATTTCCAAGTTGTTGTCGAGCGCCAAATAAACGTTGGCTAGCGTCTGCGCCTCGATGCCTTGGGCCGCGTCCACGACGAGCAGCGCCCCTTCGCATGCGGCGAGGCTGCGCGACACTTCGTACGTAAAGTCGACGTGCCCCGGGGTATCGATCAGATTCAAAATATATTCTTCGCCGTCGTCGGCGCGGTAAGCAAGACGGACAGCCTGCAGCTTGATCGTAATGCCGCGTTCGCGTTCCAGATCCATCTGGTCGAGCACTTGATCCTGCATTTCCCGGGACGTCAGCGCGCCCGTATATTCCAGGATGCGATCGGCCAATGTCGATTTGCCGTGGTCAATATGCGCTATGATCGAAAAATTTCTTATTTTCTTTTGCCGGTCACGAACGTCTGTCATGCCAATCCCCCAACATATCCAATATCATCATTCCATCTATTATATCAGCAATGGGAGTAGCCATCAATGCGGCGCAACGGACATGCGAGGGGATCGGGCCTATCGGTCAATTCGTGACGGAATCGAACAGCGATACGACGAACCGGATTCCGCCCGTCGTAACCGACTCCAGCAAATCCGCGGTGCCGTCCGCCAGCCGGTTGATCGCGGGGGAGTCGTCCTCCTCGACCTTGATTCCTTCGGCAATCGCTTCCCGCTCCGCCAGCCGCTTTATTTCCTTCAATTCCTTCTCCAGCTCCGCGATCCGCACGGCTGCGCCTGCAGCCGCGTCCGTCTCGGCCATCCGTTCCGCCTGCCGCTCTTCCTCCTCCGCGCCCGCGGGCTCGCTTCCGACCGCAGAGGCGGCTGCGCCTTCGATCGGCCCGTAAATCCGCTCGATGCCGGAAGTGGACACTTCCAAGCCGTATAACACGACGAACACGAGCGCTCCTCCGACCGCAATCCACTTGAACGCATCCTTAACCATCGTTGTCCTTCCTTTCTTCCATGAATTCTGCTTCCCTAAATTCCCCCGGGGCTTGTCAGCTTGCCGGCCCCATCACTTCCTCGGCGTCTTCCCAATAAAGGTCCGCGATCACTTCGGCAAGCGCGTCGGCCGTCCGGTAGCATTCCTCCAGCGTATTGTCCACGCCGCCGATTTCGATCAGCACGCTTCCGGGCGAAAGCGACTGGTTGTACTCGCCGTTCCCTTGCGACTTGCCCCATATCCCTCTCGACAATCCTTTATATTTTTTCTCCAGCGCGGTCTGAATTTTGGCGGCGAACGCTTCGTTCTGCTCCCAATTCGGATTTTTATGGCCGATGACGAAATATACTTGAGCGTAGCTTTTTCCGTTAATTGTCGTCGTCGTATGCTTGCGGGAATTGGAATCCCGGTGGATGTCAAAAAAATATTTCAGCGACTTTTCGCTTGCCATCGCTTCCTTGACCGTCGCTTTCGAATATTTATAGGAGTACGCATAATCGTAATCGGGGATCGCCTGAGCGTAATTGGTGTCCGAATGTACCGTCCCGATGCCGCGCTCCTCCAGCTTCTCGGCCAGCCGTTTGCCTACGAGCGTGATGTTGGTCGTTGTGGAATCGGCCGTTTCCGCACCTTCTTCCAGCTCCGGGAACCAAGATTCCTGATTATGGGAATGATAAATAAACACGACATTCTTCTTTGTTTCCGCTTTTCCGCCGTTTAATTCGCCGGGCGGAGCGGTCGGCTCGGGCTTCTCCGTTTCGGCCGGCGCGCCGGTCGGCTGCGGCTCGTCCGATTCCGCAGGCTCGTCCGGCACAATCGGCTCGTTGTCCTCCGGTCCGACCGAAGCGTCCGTTCCTTCGCCTTTCCGGATCAGGAACGCTTCGTTCCCTTTCATCCCGGGCATTTGGCTCGCAAGCAAGCTTTTTGGATCGCTTGGATTGATGTCCGTCAACAGCCGCATGACGAAGCTGCCGATCTGATGTCCGGACAACGTCTCGCTTTGTTGCGAGGTTTCATAGGAAGGAAGCTCCATTCCCAGCATCTGTCCAAAAAAACCGCCCGATACCGACGCGGCGAATCCTTTCATACCGGACACCGGCTCCGCCGATGCTTCCCGCTGGACGATGCTAGCGGCTCCAATGACAACGAAAAAAATCATAGAGCAGAGAGAAATCGTAACAAACATGCGTCCGGTCGCCAGCAGCTGCCGAATTCTCTTGCTCTCCCGCGACAAATCCAGCATAATGAGCCTTTTCCGTTTCATTCTGAACCCTCCTCGTCTTGTGCTATTAATCTATGATAGATTTTCAGCTCATAGAACCGGCGCGCAAAAGCAGATAGAATCTCACCTCTCAGCCGCAAGACGCCGGGGGTGAAGTTACATATAAACACATGTAAAAAAGCCTCCCCGGCCGGGGAGGCTGTAGCGCCTGCTAGAACTAATGCGTATAGGCCGCCACGTTCGACGTATCGACCGCTTCGTGCAGCGATGCGTTTAACCCGCTGGCGATAATATTGCCGATGTCCTCGATGAACTGGTCGATTTCCTTCGGCGTAACAAGCAGGTCGTGGCCGATCGGATTGAGCACCTCTTTGACGAGCTGTAGCCGCTCTTGTTCGTTCATCTGGTTAATCAAACCCAATATTTGATTCGTATCTCCGTTGACCGACTCGAAATGGCGGCGCATCAATTCGATCGTGCTGTTCACGATCGTAGAAGCGTACACGACCGTCGGCACCCCGATGGCGATGACCGGAATGCCCAATACTTCTTGCGTCAGCCCGCGCCGCTTGTTGCCGATGCCCGATCCCGGATGAATGCCCGTATCCGCGATCTGGATCGTCGTATTGACCCGGTCCAGCGTCCGGGAAGCAAGCGCGTCGATCGCGATAATGACGTCCGGATGCGTCCGCTCGACGATGCCCTGCACGATTTCGCTCGATTCGATCCCCGTCGTGCCAAGCACGCCCGGCGCAACCGCGCTGACCGCGCGATAGCCCGGGGCCACCTGATCCGGCATCAATTCGAAGAAATGGCGGGTAACCATGACGTTCTCCACGACGATCGGACCAAGCGCGTCGGGCGTAACGTTCCAGTTGCCCAGACCAACGATAAGCACCTTGGCCGTACGTCCGATGCCGACCCGCTGCAGGAACGTCTCGAAATATTTGGCGAAGGTCGTCGCCACCCGGTCCTGAAGCTCGGTATCCTGGTTGCGCAAGCCCGGCACTTCGAGCGTAACGTAATGTCCTTGTATTTTATTGATCGCACGCGATCCTTCTTCCGTTTGCACATGAAGCTGGGTAACCTTGATGCCGTTCTCCTCCGACACTTCCGAAGTGACCCCCGGGATCGGCGAGCCCGTTCCCGACTCCGCCAGTTCCTTCGCTTCCAGCGCCAAATCAATCTGCACGTTATACCGCTGCAAATCCAGATCTGCCACTCGTTCATCGCTCCTTGCTGCATTCGATTTGTGCCGTTATTGTTTGCAAATTCGGCTTTTTCATACCAATTGGCGCTATTGCATTTTAAAGGTTCGCATGATAAGATATTTTAAGTTGTGTTGTCTAGCTCTTTCTAGGAGGTGAACGTAAATGCCAAACATCAAATCCGCTGTTAAACGCGTCAAAACGAGCGAAAAACGTCGCGCTTTGAACGCTTCCCAAAAATCCGCTCTTCGCACGGCCGTTAAAACTGCTGACCAAGCTATCGCTGCAACAGACGTAGAAGCGGCTAAAGCTGCTCTGATCGTTGCTACGAAAAAATTGGACAAAGCCGTTACGAAAGGCCTGATCCATAAAAACGCGGCTGCCCGCAAAAAATCCCGTCTTGCCAAAAAGCTGAACGCCCTGTCGGCTCAAGCTTAAGGAGATCGGAATTTTGAGAAGAGCCATCGTCATCCGGAAGATGACGATGGCTCTTTTTTGTCGCAGCTTTCGTTAGCAAGGCAATCATTCCCGAACGGCCGGGGCGATCCGCTCGATCCGGTTCGTCCATATGCCGCCCGTATAACCGGAAGGCAAACGCTCCAGGTCTTCCGGCGTATCGAACCCCCCGGAAAATCCGCTGCCGTCCCCCGTAACCAAGATCGCAAGCGTATCGGCTTGTTCCATCCGGTTCAAAAAGCGGTTCGGCCAGCCCCAGAGGAACGGTGCGATTTTTTCCGGAATATGCAGCTCCGTATGTTTGCAGGCGCTTGGCATGTACCCGCTCCAACCGAGTGCGATGTAAGGGATCAGGCAGCTCTTCATCGTCGCCATGGACATCGCCCTCATATGGGGCAGCTCGTCCTTGAGCGCGCTTATCGGCTCGTCTCCGCCGTATACCGCGAGCCGGCTCTGCCGCTCCGGCGAAAGCTTGCTCAGCGCTGCCGCCAGCTGCTCGCCCTCCTCCGCGTTGTTGCTCTTTATATGGATCAGAAACGTCCCTTCCGGAAAACGGCCCAGCACCTCCGTAAGCGAAGGCATCATACCTACGCCTTTGCCCCGGAACGGGTATGTCTTCCCTCCGTCGGCCGTATATCCGTAGCCGATATCGACGTTCTTCAGTTCGGCCATCGTATAGTCGGCCGCCGTGCCCGAAACGTTCGTCCTGCAATCGAGCGTCCAGTCGTGGAAGACGGCGAATTGCCCGTCCTTCGTCGGCTTGACGTCAAGCTCCACCATATCCGCCCCTGCCCGAAAAGCCGCTTCCATCGAAGGAATCGTGTTTTCCAAATATTCGTGCTCCGGCTCGTGAATGCGCTCGGCGGTGCAAGTATCGTTCTCCACCCCTTCAAGGTCAAACGTCTGCGCGACGCCGCGGTGCGCCAGCAGAAACGGACCGCCGTCCCGCTTGGCGGACAGCAGCGAGCTGTTGTTTAAATAAACGAACGCGACGAATACGGCAAGCGCGGCGGCGATTTTGTATACGAGCCTCTTCTTAGCCTTTTTCATGAGCAAGTCCCTCCCATATGGCAACGATCTGCCGCTTCAGCTTTTCATACGCTTCCGCTTTATCGAACGCATCCGTTCCGCTGCGCCCGATCAGCGTCTGCACGAATAAATCGGACAAGACCGACGCGGTCAGCTCCGGCTCCCACTTGCCGCAAAAACGGCCGGCCGCCTCGGCTTCGACGAAAAAGTCGGCCAGCTTTTGACGGAACAAAGGGATGTTACCTCCTGCGCCGTTCGTTTCGCCGGGAGCCTTGACCGTTTCGAGCAATGCGAAGCGTAAAATTTCATAATGCTTGGCGTACAGGGACAGCAAGTCGGAAAAAATGCGAAGCACCCCCTCCTTTGGCTCTTGATCCGAAAACTGGCCGAAAATGTCATCCAGCCGGGCGAAATAGGCATCGGTCAAATGGAGCAAAATATGTTCTTTTTTGGCGAAATAATTAAAAAACGTTCCTTTCGCGATTCCGCATTGTTTTGTAATTTCTTCAACCGTCACGTTATCGAAGCCTTTTTGCTTAAACAGCTCGACGGCATGGCGCACGATCGCTTCTTTCGTCTGGCGTTTCCGTTCTTCTCTCGACAATTCTCCCCGCCTCCTGCAATAAACAACTTTGCGGTCTATGTTAAAAAAATGACCACAGTCATAAATGACTGTGGTCATTATATCGTTATGGGACACGCAAAGGCAAGTTTACGCTCCGTGCAACAAGGCGAGCAAGCTTAAGACGACGTGGACCGGTTTAACCCGAACGAAAGCAGGAACAGCTCTAGTCCAAGCGTTTTGTCTACCCGGCCGGTCTTCATGCCGTAATCGAGCTCCGCCAGCTCCGACAATAAAGAAGCGAGCCGCGGCACGGTAAACTTCCGGCTTTTCTCGGCGGCAAGCTTGACGGCATACGGGTGAAGCCCCAGCTGCCCGGCCATCTGCTGCGGCGAATAACCTTGCGGCTCCAGCTCTTTGATCTGCAGCATGATCCGAATTTGCCGGGCGATAAGCGCCGCGATGCGGATCGGCTCCTCCTTGCGCGCAAGCAGCTCCCTGTACAGCCGCAGCGACCGGTCGGCCTGCATTGTCGCCATGGCGTCGACCAGCGCAAACACGTCCTCCTCGACCGACGCGGCAGTGAGCAGCGCCGTCTGCTCGACATCGATCGTGCCACCTGGCCCTGCGTACAAACAAAGCTTGTCCACTTCAAGCGCCAGCTGCTGCATATGCGCTCCCGTCCGCGCAAGCAACAGCTCGGCCGCTTCCTCGGTCATCGTTCTTTGCTGCTCGGCCGCCCGCTTGACGGCCCATTGCTTCAGCTGCGACGGATCAAGCTCTTGGAAAAGCAGCAGAGCCCGCCGGTCTTTAAGCGCTTTGACCAGCTTCTTCCGCTCGTCCAGCTTGTCCGCCTGAACCGTGATCAATATGACCGCAAAATCGGAAGGGTTGTCCAAATAAGCAAGAAGCTTCTCCGGCTTATGCTCGAGTTTGGCGTTATCTTTGCTGGCCGCCGCGAGCACGCTGGCGTCCCGTATCCACACAAGCTTGCGTTCCATAAAAAATGGAGGCGTTTCGGCTTCCAATACGGCTTCCTCGATGGGAGTCTCGGAAGTATCGAACTTGACGACGCCAAGCTCCTTTTCGTCCGGCTTAAAAAGAGCCTCCGTCAATTTATCGGCAAATTGGCCGATCCGGTAGCGATCGGTCCCGTACAGCACGTAAACCGGCCGGAAAACGCCTTTTTTCAATTCCTTCAACGCCTCGGTTATTTCCATTGCTTCACCTTATTTCCGTTCGCATGTTAAAGCATTTCAAGCGGAGCCTTATCTTCCGGTCTGGATCGATAGACGAATCGCAATCGAATAAGCCCTTTCATGATTATAGCACAACAGAGGGATGACACCCGTGAAAGGCGCCATCCCTCCGTCCTTGAACATCTATATAAACATCAGCAGGCAGGCCCATGGTACCGCCCTGCGGATGATCATAATCGTGCCAAGGCATCTACCGCTTGACTCTGCATACTCTACTATACGCAGCGGCGGCGAGATGTGTGCATGACTATTCGGCTTCGGCTTTTTCGTCCTTCCAGGTCGCGATATCGATCCGGTACTTCTCCTTCGCGCCTTCCTCCGCCTCTACGACGTAAGTCAGCTCCGTGCTGTCCGAAGACCATACCAGCTCGGATATCCGCCCGTTCTTCCGTTCCGTTTCGAAAAGAAGCTCGTCGTTGCTGTCAAAAATTTTGATCGTGTAGCCGACCGCAACGGCCGAATATTGCCCGTCGCCGGATACGGCCTGGATCGGTCCCGGAATAACCGGCGCTACGGTTTCGCCGGACGCTTGCCCGTTGCCGCCGGCGTCGTCCGTGGTCCCGGCTTGACCCTGGTCCAGCGAATAATACTGTTCCTCCGTACCGCCGTCGCCCGTTTCCGTTTCCGGATTGTCCGAACCGGTCCCCATGCTGCTTATGCCGAACAGGGGCGCTTCCGCCACACCTGTCCCGACAGGCGGCGCCGCCGCATCATCCGACTGGGCGGGCGGCATTGCCGTCTCCAAGCTCCCAGCATCTTCCGGCTCCGTCTGTCCGCCGGAAGAATTATTCGTGCCGTTCGAATCATGCGCGGGTTCTTTCGGAACTGCGCTTTCAGCAGGCAAGCTTCCGTCGTCGTTCCCGCTTCTGGCATACTGCTGCGGATCGGCCGAAGCCGCCGGGGCGCTGCCGCCCGCATCGGCTTTTTCCTTGCCCGCGTTGGTATCGGGTTCCGCGGATACAAAAGGAGCGACGGCTGTGCTCTTCGTCGAGCCGGTCACCTCCTGTTTCTCGGCAGACGTATCGGCCGCCGTCTGAACCAGCTTTCCCACGTTAAGGTCGGGGGCGTTATACACCGCGACGAACAAAGCCGCTACGGCAGCGGCAGCCGCCGCGCCGCCTGTCCATTTTCGCCATCCGCCGTTCCGCGTTTCCCGCTTGCGCCGCGATCCGGCAATAAGCTCGGACAGCTCGGACCCCGATGTGCCGCCTGCGCTCCGGCTTGCCGATACCGGCGGCTCCTCGGCGTTGCCGGCCTCCGACAAGACGCCAAGCTCCAGCTGTTCCAGCCGAGGCAGAATGGCGTCAACCAGACTGTACGGCGGAACAACCTTCGGAAGATTCTCCAAGTCGCTGGACAATCTGGAGAGCCGTTCATACATGTCGCAGCAGTCCGGGCAATGCTCGATATGGTCCATTAAACGTTCACGCTCCTGGGCGCTCAAATCCCCATCCAAACTGCGCTGCATCAATTCCGTCCAATGCTCGCAACTCATCCCCGGACACCGCCTTTCTGATAATCATGAAGTAACGTTTGTAGCTGCTGCCTGGCTCTGAACAAATAAGATTTGACCGTATTGAGCGGCAAATTAAGAGATTCCGCGATTTCGTTATAGGAGAAATCCTGCAAATACCGGAGGACGACAACGGTCCGATGATGCTCGGGAAGCTTGTCGATCGCCTCCCTGATATCTTTGGCCGCGTATACCGCCATCACTTCGTCCTCGACGTTCGTCTTCTCGTGAAATACCAAATCATGCTCTTCTATGGATACCGCAGGCTTGTTTCTCCTGAATTTATCGATGCAAATATTCGTTACGATGCGTCCGATCCAGGTTTTGAATTTGGCCTTCTCTTCATAGGACCCGATCTTGGTATAAATGCGGATAAGCGCTTCCTGAGCCGCGTCCATCGCGTCTTGCTCATTACCCAATATATAATAAGCCGTCCGATAGACTTGCGTTTCAATTTCGCGCAACAGAGTAATCATCGCATCGCGATCTCCCGCCTGGGCGGCTTTGATTAAGCCAGGCTCTACCACGAAGGATCCTCCCCTCTTGCAACTTCTATGACGCAGCGACGCCGATAAATGTTGCAAAAAATTAAAAAAATGATTCCTTTACAACCTCCAGCATAGCAAAAAAAAGAAACGCCGTATAGTTTATACGAAGACGTTTCCAAATTCTTACTTCGCCGTTCGGATAAACAACCCTTTGCCGCTTACTCGAAATTGCACCTCGCCGTCCTTGTCCGTCCGCCAGACGGCCGTTCCGGCGTCAGCCAGCCGGTCCAGAACGGCAGGGCTGGGATGGCCGTAAACATTCGTCGCGCTTGCCGATGCGACCGCCGAGCCGGGCCGCCAGAGCGCGAGCCAATCCTCCGACGTGGAGTACTTGCTGCCGTGGTGAGCGAGCTTCAGCACGTCGATTCCTTCTTTCGCGATCGCCCGAACGGCCGACTGCTGCCCGTCCGTCCGCCGAAGCCGCTCCCCGATTTGCTCCTCCTCGGCAAACCCGATGTCTCCCGGGAGCAGGAAGCTTCTGCCGTAAAGCCGAAGCAAAAGCGCGACGCTATGCCCGTTTTGCTCCTCGAGCTCCGGCACTTCCGCCCTCCCGGAGCCGGCCGTTTCGGGATCCGATTCGGAGGCTGCCGCTTCCGGCCATAACACGAACAGCTCCGTCTGTTCGTCCGGCTTCCAGCTCTGTCCGGTGCGGGCCGCATACAACGGAATGCCGCGGGAAGCGGCTTTTGACAGCAGCTCCTTGGCCTCGTCGCTGTCTTTGACGGTGCCGTTCCATAATATCCGTTTGATCGGAACCGCATCCATGACAGCAAGCAGCCCTTTGATATGATCCGTATCCAAATGAGTCACGACAAGCAAATCCAGCTCGTGCACCCCGCGCTTCATAAGCAGCGGCGCCACGACGTCCGCGCCGACTTCGAACGGATCGCTGCGCTCTCTCCATTCCTCTCCCGCCTTGCGGAAGCTGAGCGCTCCCCCGCCGTCTATCAATATATGTCGGCCGGATGCCGTCTTGACATAAATCGAGTCGCCCTGGCCGACATCCAGGACGCTGACCTGCGCGGAACGGTCCAGCATGTCCGGATGATACGCATAGATTAATAGAATAGCGGCAGCAAGCCCTAACGTCAATAACAGAAGCATGTCGCGCCGAATGCGCTTCCTATGCTGCTCCAGCCAAAAAGCGGCCGGCGAGAACGCGGCTTCCGGATCCGCCGACCGGCGCATGGCGAAGGAGGCGGGAACGGTTCCGCCGGTTGCCTGAAATTCGGCGCCTTGGGCGGCATTCGGAGCGGCGCCGGTTGCCGCGAGCCTGCGCATAAGGTGCGCGTCGGGAACGGTTCCGCCGGTTGGCGTCCTTGCCGCTCTTCGAGCGCCGGAACGCAATTCGCGCGGGCTCTCTATGCCCAGCTCGAGCAGCATCCCGGCGGCTAGAGGAGCGGAGTCGGACCGTGTCGGCGCGAGCGGCATCGTCTCGTTCTCTTCATCCGCGGCTTGCTCAACCGTTCCCCGCCCGTTTGCAATCGACCGCAACAATAAAAGCATCGCGCCAAGCACGCCATACCACGCGATAATCCAGCCCGCGGACGGGGTTGCCCATATCGTGCGGAAGCTCTCCGCCACCGCCAGCTTGTCCACAAGAAGAAACGTCAGTTCGTTGGCGTATACGGAGACGCCGGCCAGAAGCTTGGCTCCTGCCGGCCAGACGGCGCCGAGCAGAAGCGCTCCTCCGCCAAGCGGCATGACGATAAAGCTAATAAACGGGACAAGCGCGAAGTTGGCAATCAAGCTCAACAGATGAAACTGATTAAAGTAATAGATGCTGACCGGAAACGATACAAGCTGGGCGACGACCGTAACGGCCGCCAGATCGTAAAGCGGCTTGGCCCGGCCTCCGTGAGGCATAATGCCGCGGACGGGAGGCACTCCGATAATTAACCCCGCCGTAACCAAATAAGATAGCTGAAAGCTCACGTCCTCGATATAATTCGGATTCCAAACGAGCATCAGCACGGCCGAAGCCGCGATTAAATGAAGGCCGTCCTTCAGCTTCTCCATCCGGGCGGCCAGCAAGCCCAGCATCGTCATAAGTCCCGCGCGAACGACGGACGGCGAGCCCCCGGTCAGCAGAACATAGACCGGGACCGCCGCAAAAACCGTCATCAGCATGTTTTCCCGCGAGAGCCGCAGCAAGCGCAGCAAGCCGCCGAGCGCATATACAAATACGGCCACATGAAGGCCGGAAATGGCCAGAACATGGGTAAGGCCAAGCTTGGCGAATTGGCCGAACTGCTCGGGGTCCAGGTCCTCGCGGATGCCGAGGACCAGCCCCTTCATATACCCGGCTTGCTCCGCCGGGTAAAGCGCATCGACGCGCGAGCCGAGCCACGCGCGCGCGGCATCGATGCGGCCGAGCAGCGCGGCCGCGGTCCATTGCGGGCCGGGCGCCGTCCGCACGGCGCCCGTGCCCTGCGCTTGCAGCAGCCAGTGGATATGCTGGCTGCGGAGATATCGGCGGTAGTCGAACCCGCCGATGTTGGACGCGGCCGCCGGCAGCTCCAGCTCGCCGGCGACGCTCACGCGGTCGCCGCGGCGCCATGCGGCGGCGACCGCCTGCTGCGGCTGCTCGGCCAGCCGCACGCGGACGAGCACGGTCTCGCCGAGGCTGCGCGGCTCCGTATCGCCCGCCAGCTTCACGGCGCTCAGCTTAACGCGAAACGCGGCGAGATCGCCGTCCACTTCAACCGCGGACACGATAATCCCCTCCGCTTCCGCGGCAAAGGCCGCTTCCGGCTGGCGCTCCGCCTCTGCAGCCAAATCTTGCAGCGCGGTCACGTTTCTCGCATCCGTCCATTGCCGCTCGCCGGCCGAAAGCCCATAGGCGAGCAGGCAGCATGCCGCCAGCCGCCACGACATCGCGCCGGTCGCGGCTAGCAGGACGGCGGCGGCCGCCAGCGCGCCTCCCGCCAGCCAGAGACCGCTTACGTTCAAAGCAGCGGCCAAGCCGCTCCCGGCTACCCAGCAGATTGCAAACCATAATAACGGCCTCCTGTTCATGAATGGCACGCCCGTCAACCTCCTTTGCATATTTCCTTCTCCTCTTCTATAGAGAAACGTCAATCGCGCTAAACGCCCATCCCGTTCAACATGACTGCCGGCTGCATGCTTCGCTTTGCCGGCCCGCCCTAGCACCCATAAAAGAAAGAACCCCCCAGCGCACCGCAAACATAAATTCGCGATGCGCGGAGGGTTCTTCCCTACGGCTTGGCTATTCGCTTAACACTTGGATACCGGCTTGCGCGGGAGGCTCGTAACCGTGCAGCGGGCGGAATTGAATGCCCTTTGCCTTCATGAGCTTCTCGACCTTCTCGCTGTCCTTCGGATAAGCCCGGTGATAGACGATCTCTTGAATACCGCTGTTCGCCAGCATATTGCTGCACGTCCAGCACGGTTGATCCGTCACGTACACGGTCGATCCTTCCCGGTCTATGCGGTCGGTGAAGAGCAGCAAATTCTGCTCGGCATGTATCGTTCGAATACAGCGCTGCTTCTTGACGGCTTTCTCCACGCCGTCCACCACCTCGATCTCAAGCTGCTCCGCAATCATGCAGCCTTCCTCCGAGCAATCCGGCACCCCCATCGGCGCGCCGTTATAGGCGGTGCCCAGCAGCTTCTTGCCCTGGACGAGTACGGCTCCTACATGGCGCCTCGGGCAGCGGGAACGCGTCGATACCATGTAGGCAATATCCATGAAGTATGTATCCCAGTCCTTGCGCTCCGCCTCTTGCGTCATTGCGGCCATAAACGTTCCTTCCTCTCTTGGTGCCTGCGAGCGGCAGTTTCCTCTATCGTGCTACTTCCATTATATTTCGATCGGCAAAATATGCAAAGCCCGTCGGACAATAGGCAAACGGCACTTCCCGCAAAAAAGCGTTACCGTCCGGCGCAGCTGTCTCAGACAGGGAACTGGATAGCCCCAGCGGAACCCCCTTCTTATTAAGGAAGGGCCGTGACGCTGTCTTTGATACCGGCAAGCAGCTTCTCGCCGATTCCTTTTACGCGGAGCAAATCGTCCACGGAACGGAACGGGCCGTTCGCTTCCCGGTCGGCTACGATGGCCGCCGCCTTGGATGGCCCGATTCCTTTTAACGCGTCGAGCTGCTCGGCCGTTGCGGTGTTGACGTCCAGCTTGCCGTCCGGCGTTGCGCCGCCGGACACCTTCCCCGCCGCAACATCGCCCGCGGCTTCCGCGCCGGCAGGACCGGTTGCCTCGCCGCCCGGCGTACCGCTGCCTTGCTCCGCCGCCGCTCCGCTCGTCTCCGTCGCGGCTCCCTGACCGGCCGCCTGCTGCGCAGCCTCGGCTCCGGTCTCTTCAAGCGCGGCCACCGAGGCTGCGGCCGCTTCGCTTACGTCGATCCAGCCGGGAGGCTCTTTCTCCGGCTGATGAAGCGCCAACACAAAAAAGAGTACGGCCGCAGCGCCGCAAGCGGCTAAAACGAAAGTTTGAAAGCTTGAATATCTTCGCATCTTTTTCTCCTCTTTTTTATAAATAATTGACATCCTCGAAGCGAACCGCGCATACCGTATAAGAGGTATAGTTTGTCGAAAACCTACATGCGTTAAAAGCATTCGCTTGCACAAGCTCGATATCGCATGCAATGACGGATTGGAGGTCCAGCGATGAATGTCGGTTTTATCGGGACGGGTACAATGGGAACCTTGCTCATCGAGGCGCTGATTACTTCCGGAGCGCTTGATCCCAAGCAAATTTCCGTCAGCAACCGCACCTTGGCCAAAGCCGAGGCTTTAGCTGCCCGTTATCCGGGTCTCCGGGCCGTTCATTCGAACGCGGAAGCGGCAGCGGATTGCGAGTTGCTGTTTCTTTGCGTCAAGCCGTTGGAATTTCATAAAGTCGTCGGCGACATCGCTTCCGTCGTATGTCCCGGCCAGCTTGTCGTCTCCATTACGAGCCCGGTTATGATCTCGCTGCTGGAGCAGCGGCTCCCCTGCAAAATCGCCAAAATGATCCCGAGCATCACAAACAGCGTATGGAGCGGCGCCACTTTATGCATCTACGGAAGCCGCGTTGCCGAAGAAGACAAGGATAAGCTCGAGTCTTTGCTGAAACATATTAGCCAGCCGCTGCGCATCGAAGAAAGCTTCACCCGCATCGTATCGGATATTTCCAGCTGCGGTCCCGCGTTTTTTGCTTTTTTGCTGGAGCAGTTCGTTAAAGCGGCAGTGGAAGAGACCGGCATCGAGCGCGGCGAAGCGGTTCGCGTCGCCAGCGAAATGCTGCTTGGCACCGGATTGCTGCTGACGGAAGGCGGCCTGACGCCCGAGCAAATCCAGAAGAGGGTAGCCGTTCCGGGCGGCATTACCGCCCAAGCCCTTGAGCTTCTTCGGCAGGATACGGCCGGCGTGTTCGGACGGCTCATCCGGACGACCCATGACAAATACAACGAAGACGTGGAAAAAATCGGCGAAATGTTCGGAGAACCGTAAAAAAGAGGTGAACGGCTTTATGGCCGCTCACCTCTTCTATGTTGTGCCCCGTTAATTCGCTACGATGTTGACGAGCTTGCCTTTAACCGCGATCACTTTGCGGATCGTTTTGCCTTCCAGCAGCGGTTTAACCTTATCGAGCTCTTTCGCGAGCCGCTCCATCTCGCTTTGTTCGGTATCCGCCGGAATCGACACGCGATCGACGATTTTGCCGTTCACCTGCACGACGATTTCGACCTCCTGATCGACCGTCCAAGCCTCGTCGTAAGCCGGGAACTCCGTATAGGTGATCGTGCCGGAGTTGCCCAGCTTCTCCCACAGCTCTTCCGCGATATGCGGCGCGATCGGAGACAGCATCTGAACGAAGTTTTCCATCGCCCGGCGCGGCAGCACGTCGGTCTTGTAGGCTTCGTTGACGAATATCATCAGCTGGCTGATCGCCGTGTTGAAACGGAGATTCTCGTAATCTTCCGTCACCTTTTTAATCGTGCGGTGCCATACCCGTTTGAAAGCATCGGTCGTTTCGCCGTCCGTAATTTTGCTGCTGAGGCTGCCGTCTTCCGATACGAACAGGCGCCAGACGCGGCTCAGGAAGCGGAATGCCCCGTCCACTCCGTTGGTGCTCCACGGCTTCGTCGCCTCAAGCGGTCCCATAAACATCTCGTACAAGCGCAGCGTATCCGCGCCGTATTCGTTTACGATATCGTCCGGGTTAATGACGTTGCCGCGCGATTTGGACATTTTCTCGTTATTGGTGCCGAGAATCATGCCCTGGTTGACAAGCTTGTGGAACGGTTCTTTCGTTTCCACGATGCCAAGATCGTATAGCACTTTATGCCAGAAGCGCGCATACAGCAGGTGCAGCACGGCGTGCTCGGCGCCGCCGATATACAGGTCGACCGGCAGCCATTCCCGCTGCTTCTCCTTCGAGCACAATTCCTTGTCGTTCTTCGGATCGATGAAGCGCAGATAATACCAGCAGCTTCCCGCCCATTGCGGCATCGTATTCGTCTCCCGGCGGGCTTTCATGCCCGTCTCCGGATCGACGGTGTTCACCCATTCGGTCACGTTCGCCAGCGGCGATTCGCCTGTGCCCGAAGGCTTGATCGCATCAACGTCCGGCAGAAGCAGCGGAAGCTCCTCCTCCGGTACCGTCTTCATCGTGCCGTCTTCCAGATGGATAACCGGAATCGGCTCGCCCCAATAGCGCTGCCGGCTGAACAGCCAGTCGCGCAGACGGTACGTCACTTTGCCTTGTCCCGTGCCTTCCGCTTCGAGATGCTCGATCATAACCTTGATGGCGTCCTCCATATTGAGACCGTTCAGGAAGCCGGAATTGACGTGAGGACCGTCGCCCGTATACGCTTCTTTCTCCACGTCTCCGCCTTGCACGACTTCGACGATCGGCAAGCCGTATTGCTTCGCAAACTCCCAGTCGCGGGTGTCATGTCCCGGAACGGCCATGATGGCGCCCGTTCCGTAGCCGGCCAGCACGTAATCGGCGATCCAGATCGGAAGCTTCTCGCCGTTCGCCGGGTTGATCGCGTAAGCGCCCGTAAATACGCCCGTTTTTTCCTTCGCGAGATCGGTGCGCTCCAGATCGCTTTTGCGCGCGGCCGCTTCCTTGTAAGCCGCTACCGCCTCTTTTTGGGCTTCGGCCGTAATTTGGGCGACAAGCTCGTGTTCCGGCGCAAGGACGCAATAAGTCGCGCCGAACAGCGTGTCCGGGCGGGTCGTAAACACGACCAGAGAGCCCTCGTGGCCGTCGATGCGGAACGTCACTTCGGCGCCTTTCGATTTGCCGATCCAGTTCCGCTGCATGTCTTTAATGCTTTCGGACCAGTCCAGCTCCTCCAAATCGTCAAGGAGACGATCGGCGTATTCCGTAATTTTGAGCATCCATTGGCGCATCGGCTTGCGGACGACGGGATGGCCGCCGCGCTCGCTTTTGCCGTCGATCACTTCCTCGTTCGACAACACGGTGCCGAGAGCCTCGCACCAGTTGACCGGCACTTCCGCTACGTAAGCAAGGCCTTTCTTATACAACTGGATGAAAATCCATTGCGTCCACTTATAGTAGTCCGGATCCGTCGTGCTGAACTCGCGGTCCCAATCGTACGAGAAGCCAAGCGACTTGATCTGGCGGCGGAAATTGTTGATGTTCTTGACTGTTATGTCGCGCGGATGCTGGCCGGTGTCCAGCGCGTGCTGCTCGGCCGGCAAGCCGAACGCGTCCCAGCCCATCGGGTGAAGCACGTTGTAGCCTTTCATTCTTTTATAGCGCGATACGATATCCGTGGCGGTATAGCCTTCCGGATGGCCGACGTGAAGGCCTGCCCCGGAAGGATAAGGGAACATGTCAAGGGCGTAAAACTTCGGTTTGCCCGGATCCTCCGTTGTTTTGAACGTTTTGTTCTCTTCCCAGTATTTCTGCCACTTCGGCTCTATGGCTTGCGGATTGTAGCCATGCTGCTGCTCTTGCGACATGTTTAACTGCTCCCTTCCTTCTTTCCAAATATCCATTTGAAGCGAACCGCTGGCGGCAAGCCGGCCCCGTTCGCATAAAAAAACTCCCGCCCTTAGCGTAAAATCGCTAGGGACGAGAGATTATTCTCACGCGGTACCACCCTAGTTAGCTTCGGGCATGCTTTGCCTTCGGCTCACTTGTCGCCCGTAACGCAGGCTATGCGGTGCGGTTCGCCGGAATCCGGGTAGCGCACGGCTCCAAGGTGAGTTCACATTGCTGCAGGTCCGGCTTGCACCTTCCGCCGGCTCTCTTGACCTTGCAGTCGCTGTTACTAATCCTTCTCAACGCGGTTTATATTTCTCGCAAGAAACGGCTCGTCCTTGGATTGAACATCGAAGTCGTTTCTGCTTTAAGTAAATTACTTTCGATTATAAAGAGGCGCACCTTCGATGTCAAGCGCTGTCCGCGCACATGCCGTCGAACGCCGGAACGCTTGCCGGACAACGTTTTGGCCGCCTTGCGGAAGGCAGAGACGCGCAAGCGTTTGTTGCGCCCGAACGGCAAATCCGCCGGCGACGAAAAGCTTGGCTCTCCTCCCCGGAATGGCCTATAATAGAAACGTTAAGCTAGCAGACGGCGGAAACCCGGTTTCCGGCCATCAGAAGGAGGGCTTTATAACCCATGCTGTATTTTATCGACAATCAAGGCATTACGGACGCCTCGCTCAACCTTGCGCTGGAGGAGTACGCGCTGCGCCATTTTCCGGCCGAGCATGATTATTTGCTTTTTTATATAAACGCCCCTTCCATTATAATAGGCAAAAATCAGAACACCGCGGAGGAAATCAACGCCGAGTTCGTGGAGAATAACGGCATTCGCGTCGTTCGCAGGCTCTCCGGCGGCGGAGCGGTCTATCATGACCTCGGCAATCTGAACTACAGCTTTATCACGAAAGACGACGGGGATTCGTTCCATAACTTTAAAAAGTTTACGGAACCCGTCGTGCAGGCGCTCGGCA
The DNA here is from genome assembly GCF_042685365.1 of Paenibacillus thailandensis. Taxonomy (NCBI): domain Bacteria; kingdom Bacillati; phylum Bacillota; class Bacilli; order Caryophanales; family Paenibacillaceae; genus Paenibacillus; species Paenibacillus thailandensis. Next base: position 155,245 of record NZ_JBHUMY010000016.1, read on the forward strand.
AGCTTGGCGTCCGGGCATCGATGACCGGCCGGAACGACATTGAAGTCGAGGGACGCAAAATATCCGGCAACGCCCAATTCGTTACGAGAGGCCGATTGTTTACGCACGGCACGCTGCTGTTCGATTCGGAAATGGATCGGGTTGCCGCCGCGCTGAAGGCGAATCCCGAGAAATACGTATCGAAAGCGACCAAATCGATCCGCAGCCGGGTGGCGAATATTCGCGAATTTCTGCAGGAGCCGATGACGATCGAGCAGTTCCGCGGGCATTTGCTTCAATCGATCTTCCAAACGGAAGGAAACGTGCCCGTCTACGACATCGGCGAGGAAGAATGGGCGAACGTCCGCAAGCTGGCGGACGAGCGATACCGCAATTGGGATTGGAACTACGGCCGTTCGCCGGCCTTCAACTTCCGCCAGACGAAACGGATCGAAGGCGCGGGAACGTTCGACGTCCGTCTGCAAGTGGAGAACGGCATCATCCGGGAAGCCGCCGTATACGGCGATTTCTTCGGACGCGGCGACAGCAAAGAATTTGCCGGGAAACTGATCGGCTTGCGCTACGACGCCGGCACCATGGAAGAACTGCTGGACCGGGTCGACTTAACGCATTATTTCGGTCCCGTCACGAAGTCGGACTGGCTGTCGCTGCTTCTATAGCAACAATGTTTCTTGCGGGGTTGGGCGCCCGCCGTTACGGCGGCGCCCGGGTCTTTTTTTATGCGGTCTTAAGCGCATATTGTTTCTGCGCCCCTCCAACCCGTTTTCCCGCCGTCCCCCTTCCCCCTTCTCCTTCCTTAGGGCACTTCCCGTACGTCACATTATCAAAAAAATGTCGCAACAGGAACAATCTCCTAGTATAATGGAACTCTACTTTCCCGCGATAGATTTGTGTTTAAGCAAAAAATGGACAAATTTCGTGCCGATCGGCACAACCTTTTTAATTGCCGTTTCGTCATTATTTACGTTAGGCAAAAACGTTCAGGAATGACACAGGAGGAATTCGTCGCTTGAGAACTAAACTGCTGGCCGTTTGGTCCGTCATTATTCTGGCGGGCGCAGCGATGCTTACGGGTACATACGCCGCGATGTGGTATTGGAATCATGGAGCACGTTCGGACGTCGAGCTGGTGAGCGAACCGCTTCTTGCGGTCGAATCGGCGCCAACGTTAAAAAGCGGTTACGACGTCATTGTCGCCGGAACCGATCCCGAAGGCGTCATCGCCGCGGTATCGGCCGCTCGCAACGGGCTTTCCGTTCTGCTCGTCGACGGAAAAGGCCGGGACCGGTTGGGCGGACTTATGACCGTCGGGGAGCTGAACACGCTCGACTTGAACTATTCCCCTTCGCAATCTTTTTTCCGTAAGCTATTGGGCCGCTACACTTATTTGAACAAAGGGCTTTTTCAAGAATGGTACGCCATGGTCGAAGGGTCTTCGTTTGATACCCGTACGGCCGCCAACGCGTTTTACCGGATGGTAAAGGCGGAGCCGAATATCGACCTGCTGATGAAAGCGCAGCGGATGGAACCGATCGTGGGCGGAGCGTCCGGCCGGAGCGTGACCGGCATGCGGATTGTCCGCGAGGACGGCGCGGCGGCCGAAATTGCCGCCAAAGCGGTTATCGACGCGACGCAGGACGGCGACATCGCCGCAGCGGCAGGCGCGCCGTACACGGTCGGACGGGAGGATATCGGCAGCAAGGACGAGCTGATGGTGGCTACGCTGGTCATCCGCATGAGCGGCGTGACGCCGGAAAGATGGTCGAAGCTGGCGCATTACGAGGACGCCGATTATGACGAAATGAGCATATGGGGTTATAACAAGGCGAAAGACTACGTAGCGAGCGACCCTTCGCGGATCAAAATGCGCGGCCTGAATATCGGCCGGCAAGCCGACGGCACGATCCTTATCAATTCGATGCAGCTGTTCGGCGTCGACCCGCTTGATCCGGAATCGGTCAAGGAAGGCATGAAGGCCGCCCAGGCGGAAGCGCCGCGCATCGCCGAATATTTGAAGCAAACGTTCGAACCGTTCGCGGAGCTGGAATATGCCGGCACGGCGAGCGAATTGTATATCCGGGAATCGCGCCACATTATCGGAGAATACCGGCTGAAGCTGACGGATTTGCTCGAAAACCGCGATCATTGGGATTCTATCGCCTACGGCTCTTATCCGATCGATATCCAAAGCACGAACAAAGGCGGCATGGGAACGATTCTAATGAAACCGGAGCAATACGGCGTGCCGTTCCGCACCCTTGTGCCGAAGGAGATCGACGGCCTTCTCGTCGTCGGCCGCGCGGCCAGCTTCGATACGATTCCGCACGGCAGCGCCCGCGTCATTCCGCTTGGCATGGCGACGGCGGAAGCCGCAGGCGCCGCCGCCAAACTCGCGATCGAGGAAGGCGTCACGTTCCGGGAATTATCGAAATCGGAGCTTTCGATCCAAAAGCTTAAGCAGATGCTCAAGAACCAAGGAATGGATTTGAAGATGCAGCGTATCGGCAAGCAGCCGTACCAGGAGCACCCGGACTACAACGGGCTGGTCGCCGCGGCAAGCATGTACCTCGCCTCGGGCGGGTACGATAACGACAGCTGGAAACTGGACGAGCCATCCAACGCGGGACGATATTTAAACCAGCTTCGGCAAGTCAAGAAGCTTCATGCGGACGAGCTGCCGGGAGACCCCGCCTTGCCTGTCGCATCGATCGGCGAACCGGTCAAGGAGCCGCTGTCGCTTTCGCTGGCCACCTCGATGATGGCCTCGTTATGCGGCCTGGATACCGATAAGGAAGAGGCCGTATCCGAACTGACGAGCCGCGGCTGGCTGACCGAGCAGACCATCGACTCCATCGGTGATCCCGAGCGGCTCACGAACGGCGAAGCGTATTTGCTGATCTACGATATGGCCGTATCCAAGCTTGGCATGACGTTCTGACCGGCAACGAAAGGCCGGCCTCTGCAGATGGCAGCGTAACAACGCTTCCCCGCGGCGGCCGGCCTTATTTGCGCTTATACGTGAGTTCCAAGCATGCCGTTGTTTTATGCTCGGAACCGTTTAGGGCTTACTCCTCGACAATATGCTTTACCCTGCCGACTTGCCCGTCCGTCAGCCTTACTTTAATGCCGTGAGGATGGGTCGCGGATTTGGTCAGAAGCTGGGCGACCGTTCCTCTCGTCAGCTTCCCCGTCCGTTGATCCTGCTTCAGGACGATATCGACAAGAAGCCCGGGCTTAATCCGGGATCGTTCCGTTCCGTTCATGGTCCTTTACATCCTTTATTTGATCATTATGTTATCCAACAGCATAACACAGCTTGCGGCAAGATGCACTTCGGCGGCGCAAATGTTATACTAGTCGCTATACGACGTAATGAAATGAGGAAATTTGGAAAATGTCAAACGCTTTTGCTTCACTCGGAGTACAAGAGGAGCTTGTTCGTCTCCTTCGAAATAACGGCATCACGGATCCTACGCCGATCCAGCGCGAGACGATCCCGCTTCTGCTTGCGGGAGAAGACGTCATCGCCGAGGCGCAGACGGGCACCGGCAAGACGGTCGCTTTTATTCTGCCGATGCTGCAGCGGATCAACGTCGAGAAAGATCAAGTGCAGGCGCTTATTTTGACGCCGACGCGCGAGCTGGCCATTCAAATTACGGCCGAGCTCAAAAAGCTGGCGCCGGCCGTCGGAGCCTCCGTGCTCGCCGCTTACGGCGGACAGGACGTCGAGGCGCAAATCCGCAAGCTGGCCAATGCGCCGCATATCGTCGTGGCGACGCCCGGCCGGCTGCTCGACCATATGCGCCGCGAGACGGTGAGTCTCGGCAAGCTGAAAATGCTGGTGCTCGACGAGGCCGACCAAATGCTCCATATGGGCTTCCTTCCGGAGGTCGAATCGATCCTTTCCCGGACGCCGCGCGCACGTCAAACGATGCTGTTCTCGGCTACGATGCCGGACGCGGTTAAACGGCTTGCCGCGGATTATATGAAAGCGCCGACCGATATTCAAATCAAAAGCGAGCGCGTAACGCTCGACAATATTAAGCAGATTGTCGTCGAAACGACCGACCGCGGCAAGCAGGCCGCTTTATTCCGCCTGATCGAGCAATACCGCCCTTATTTGGCGGTGGCGTTCTGCCGTACGAAAATCAGGGCGAAAAAGCTGAACGAAGCGCTTCTGGAGCACGGCATCGCTTCTGATGAACTGCACGGCGACCTGACCCAGGCGAAACGCGAGCAGGTGATGAAGCGGTTCCGCGAAGCGAAGCTGCAGGTGCTGGTGGCGACGGACGTCGCGGCGCGCGGCCTTGACGTGGAAGGCGTGACGCACGTCTTCAACTACGACGTTCCGCAAGACGGCGAAACCTACATCCACCGGATCGGACGGACCGGGCGGGCCGGGCAATCCGGCATGGCCGTTACGCTGGCGACGCCGTACGACCGGAGAAACCTGCAGATCATCGAAGAGAGCATCCACGCTTCGCTTGAACGGCGCCGCTTGGACGAAAGCGGCAATATTGTGCGGGCGACGGCCGAGACAGGACGCGTCAGCGGCCCATCCCGGCAGGCTTCGGCCCGCGGCGAAGGCGGGCGCGGCGGCGCCTCGAGAGGGGGCGCAAGCCCGCAGCGCGGCAAAGCCAAAACGCGCCCTGACGCGGCCCAGGCGGGCGCCCGCAAGCGCTCCGCCGGAGAAGGCGCTTCGGCCGCGGCGGCCAAAGGCGGCAAAGCCGGCAGCCGGGGCAACAATGCCCGCCGCGGCCCGGAGAGCAAGCAAGGCGGCCGGGGCGGCGGCTCCCGCGGCAGGTCCGGCCAAGCCGGCAGGCGCGGGCGCGGCAAATGATCGGAGCGCCGCGGCGCCAAGCGACGCGTTGAAATACGGCACTACAAAACAAACCGCCGGGCTTTGCCGCCCGGCGGTTTGTTTTGTCCAATAAAGGAGCGCCTTCCCGGCGCTTACGCGTATTGCCGCAGCGCTGCGGCAACGCCGTCCTCCTCGTTGCTTCCGATGACGGCGTCCGCCGCTTCTTTTACCCGTTCGGGCGAATTGCCCATTGCCAGCCCCAAACCGGCGAACGTCAACATATCGATATCGTTGTAGTAGTTGCCGATGGCCAGCACGCGAGTGCGGTCGATGCCCCTTGCCCGGGCAAGCTGTTTCAGCGCCGCTCCTTTGCTTGCTTCCGCATGCTGCACGTCGATAAAGAAATCCCCGCTTCGGATCGATTGCAAATGAGGGGTCCATCCGCGCCAATCCGCTTCCACCCGGTCCATCTCCTCCTTCGAGCCGAACACGGTAAATTTCAGCAGCCCTTCCGGCACCGGGCTTCCCGGCGCAAGCAGCTTCGGCTGCGCATAAAAACGGCTGTACATTTCCTCGGCTTCCGGCGTCATTCCTTCCACCATCATTTCAAAGGCGGTGTTGAAATCGAAATGGATGCCGTTGTTCCGGGAATAAATCAAATAGGGCTCCAAATAAAGAGGATCGATGGCATATTCGTGCAGAACCGTCCGGCGGACGGAATCGATGGTCGCGGCCCCGTTGTGCACGATCAACGTCCCGCTTAGACCAAGCTCCTCCATCACGGGCAGCGCGCCCGACGGGCCCCGGCCCGTGCAGAGCACGATCTCGGTCCCTCCGGCCGCCGCTTCGCGGACCGCATCTTTCGTATCGGCCGTCAGTCGGTGATCGTCCGTCAGCAGCGTTCCGTCCACGTCCAGCGCAATTAAATCGAATTGTTTACCCATTACGTTTCTCTCCCCGATTCTCTATTTTCACTGAGCCGTCCTATGACCGCTTGACGCCGCGGTGGGCGCGGAGCAGCTCCACTTCCTCCTCGGTCAGCTCGCGGTACGTTCCTTCCGGCAGCGATTCGTCAAGCCGCAGCGGCCCCATCGATACCCGCTTCAAATACACGACCTTCTTGCCGACCGCTTCGAACATCCGCTTCACCTGATGGAATTTCCCTTCCTTGATCGTAAGACTCACGGTTGATTTCACTCCGGACGAAGCCGTTTCCTCCTTGCCCGTTATATGCAACTCCGCCGGCATCGTCTTGTAGCCGTCGTCCAGCACGACGCCTTCGGCGAAAGCTTGACGGTCGGCTTCCCCCACGTCGCCCTCGACGACAGCCTCGTACGTCTTATCGACGTGCTTGCGGGGCGAGAGCAGCTCGTGCGCCAGCTGCCCGTCATTGGTGAGCAGCAGGAGGCCGACCGTATCCTTGTCGAGCCGCCCTACCGGAAACGGCGACAGCAGACGGTCCTCCTCCTCCAGCAGATCGATAACCGTCCGCTCTCTCCCGTCCTCCGTCGCCGAGATGACGCCAGGAGGCTTATTCATCATCAAATAAACGGTATCCCGGTATATGACGGTCTCTCCCCGGAACCGTACGTCGTCCGCGTCAGGATCGACCGCAAGCCCGCTGTCCTTCGCGACGACGCCGTTTACCGTAACGGCTCCCAGCTTCACTTCCTTTTTGATCTCGCTGCGCGAGCCGAACCCCATATTGGACAGCAGCTTGTCCAGACGCATTTTTTTGGCCATGCTACAACACCCTCCATCCCGCCGGCAGCTTGTTTTTAAGCGTACCGTCGGCGTAGATCCCCCATCCGATCGGGTAACCGTCGACGCAAATGAGAATATAACCGCGAGGCGATCCGTTCCTCCCGCCTTCGTCCGCCCGGTCGGCCGGCACGATGTCGGAGCTGTCGACAAACAGCGTTTCCCCTTTCAAATAACGGATCAGCTGCTCGTCCTCCGGCGCCCAATTCAGCGACCATGCCGCCTGACCCCGCTTCAAACCGAGCGCCAGCGCCTGAGAAGGCGCAAACCTTCCTTTTTCGGCATCGCCGATATACCAGCCGGGCCGGACGACCTTAAGCCCTTCCAGCTCCGGCACGCCAACCGGCTGCAGAAACAGCCTTGCGCCGTAAGCGATTATTCTGGCATCCGGCTCCGGTACGCCGCGCAAAACATCTCTTGCAAACGCCGCCCATGCTTCCGCGGGATCGAAGGACGCCTCCTTCGCGAACTTGGCGCTTTTGCCAAGCCGGCCGCCGCCGGCCGGCTTGCCGCCGCTCCGCCGCTCTTTGACGCCGGCGCGAATATAAGCCTCCTCGCCGGAGTGCCGGTTATAGCGCTTGTCCGCTCTGTCGGCTCCGCCGCTTGCCTTTTTCCCTTTGAGCCCCCAAGACGCTTCTTCCTGCGGCTCCGCCCACGGACGGTCGGCACCGGCCGGATCGGCGGCATTTGTTCCGAACGGCCCGGCCTCCGCCTTACGGCGCAATACCGCCACATAATGCCCTTCGCCTTTAATCCAGTGCGGCCACAGCCTTACGGTCCCCGCCGTCGCTTTGACCGCTTCCTCCCACGCGGCGTCGCCGTCCCGCTTCTCCTCGATCCAATCCGGCCGGCCGCGGCGCCAGCCGTCCTTCAGCTCGGCCTCCATAACCTCAAAGTCCGGGCGGTCGACGAGAAACCGGGCGATTTGGGCTTCGTTTTCTTCCGGAGCGAAAGTGCAGGTCGAATACACGAGCCGGCCGCCCGGAGCGAGCAGATCCGCCGCATGGCGCAATATATCGTGCTGCATCTTCGAGCATACTTCCACTTTGTACGATTCCCATGCCGCAATCATCGATTCTTCCTTGCGGAACATCCCTTCCCCCGAGCACGGCGCATCCACCAAAATCCGGTCGAACCAGCCGGCGAATTTAGGAGCGAGGTTCGACGGCTCTTCGTTTAAAATAACGGCGTTGCGAACGCCCGCCAGCTCGATATTTTTCGCAAGCGCCTTCGTCCGCTCCGCCCCGTTGTCGTTGGCGACAAGAACGCCTTTTCCCTGCAGCTTGCCGGCGATTTGCGTCGATTTCCCGCCGGGAGCCGCGCACAAATCAAGCACGCGGTGGCCCGGCCGCACGTCAAGCAGCTCGACGGGAGCCATCGCGCTCGGCTCCTGGATATAATATAATCCCGCATTGTAATGCGGGTGTTTGGCCGGGCGGTCGTCACGGCTGTAGTAATAGCCGGTCGGCGTCCACGGTATCGGCTTCGCCGATTCGGCGATCGGCGACAGTTCCTTCCAGTCTTCGGCGTTTATTTTTAACGGATTGATGCGAAGCCCGTAAAGACGAGGCTCGTCGTAAGAAGCCATAAAGCGGTCAAATTCCCCGCCCAGCAGTTCCTGCATTCGTTCCACGAACGGCTGCGGCAAATCGGTTTTCATTGCTGGATCCTCCCAGAGGTTTTTGTATATCATTGCCCGTTTAAGAGCGAACAAAAAACTTCATCGAAGCTTAAAAGGCTGCGGCAAAAACCAAACCTCCAGCCCGCGGCCGCGGGCTGGAGGCTTTATTTTTACCACATCGGAAAGCTTAAGTTTCGACCTCGACTTTCCGATTGGCGATAAGTAAAGCTTAGGCCGAAGCCCGCTCGTGTGGCGGCCCGGCTTGAGCGGCAGCTTTTCATGCCGAAAAGAATCTATGTTCCTTGCCTTCCGTAAGCTCGGATGAAGTTGTTCTCACGTCACGTTGTTCCTTTTGGCTCGAACAATCGCTTCTTCGACATCCATCGAAAGCTGCTTTAAGCCGTATAAGTCCTCGGCCTCCCACAGCTCCTTGAACCGCAGCTGGAACTGCGCGGCTTCGCGCACTCTCCGGTAAAAGTATAAATCCTGAATGCTGTTCATCACTTTGGACACGACGTTCGAGCGTTCCTCGAAATCGCGCTGCGCGTCCAATATTTCGTGCCGGATGCTGGACATCTCCTCGTCCAGCTTGAAAGCCGCCTCCGAAGCGTTCTTCAAACGCAGCTTCACGTCTTCCGGCAATGCTTCTTTATATTTATAATTCAGCGAGTGCTCGATCGTCGCCCAGAAGTTCATCGCCAGCGTACGGATTTGAATTTCGGCCAGCACGTTTTTTTGTCCGAGCGCGGTTTGCACCGGATATTTTACGATCATATGGTAGCTTCGGTAGCCGCTTTCCTTGTAATTGGTAATATAATCCTTCTCGTAAACGAGCGACAGGTCTTTACGGCTGCGGATCAGCTCCGCTACCCTTCGAATATCGTCGACGAACTGGCACATAATGCGTATGCCCGCAATATCCTCGATGCCCTGCTCCAGCTGATCCGGCCGCACGTTAAGCCGTTTGGCCTTCTCCATAATGCTCGATATTTTTTTCACCCGGCCGGTGACAAACTCTATCGGCGCGTACGCCTCCCGCATTTTCAGCTCGCTGCGCAACGTCTTGAACTTCACTTTCATCTCTTCCACCGCTTGTACATACGGCTGCAAAAATACGTTCCAATCTCTTCCGTCCATCCGGCCGCCTCCAATCTCTATTGATGATCTGCTCCAACCGCTTCGGCAATGCCGCGGTAGCCGTCCTTTCGCATCAGCTCCAGCAAACCTTCCGTCAGTTCCCGCGTAATTTCGGGGCCTTTGTAAATAAGTGCAGTATAAATTTCAACGAGCGACGCACCCGCGCGAATTTTATCGTATGCATCGGCCGCCGTAAAAATGCCGCCGGAGCCAATAATAGGCAGCTTCCCGTTCGTCTGCCGGTAGACGGCGCGAATCACTTCCGTCGAGCGGTCGCGAAGCGGCTTCCCGCTAAGCCCGCCGGTTTCCTTCGCATTCGCGTGCGTAAGGCCCGAGCGGGATATCGTCGTATTCGTGGCGATAATGCCCGCGGCGCAGCTTTGCCGGATCGTGTCGACCGTCAGCTCGAGCTGCTCGTCCGTCATGTCCGGCGCAATCTTGACCAGCACCGGCTTCGGCTTGCCGCCGTGCTTCGCCGCCTGCCGTCCGAGCTCCTCCTCGACGGCTCCAAGCAGCACCTTTAGCTCGTCGCCGTGCTGCAGAGCGCGCAGGTCAGGCGTGTTCGGCGAGCTTATATTCACGACGAAAAAATCGCCGTGCCCGTAAAGCGCCCGGATGCACGCCTGATAATCCTCGTGGGCGCGCTCATTGGGCGTCGTTTTGTTTTTGCCGATATTGACGGCGATCGGTATGCGGCGGAGCTTTCGCTTGGCGAGCCGAACCGCCATCTCCTCCGCGCCGTTATTGTTGAAGCCCATCCGGTTGATCAGCGCTTCGTCGGCCGGCAGCCGGAACAAGCGCGGCTGCTCGTTGCCGGGCTGCGCCTTCGGCGTAACCGTGCCGACTTCCATAAATCCGAAGCCGATACTGGTGAAGCCGTCCGTCGCCACGCCGTTTTTGTCCAGCCCCGCCGCAAGCCCGACCGGATGCGGAAACTTGAGGCCGAACAACTCCACCGCCAGCTCCGGCGCCGCTTTTACGCCATACATCGCCTGAAGCAATCCGTTCATGCCGGGTACTCCGCTGGCCGTCTGCAAGCCGTCTATGACCAGATGATGCGCCTTTTCGGCATCCATCCGAAATAGAAAAGGCTTTGCCATATTTTGATACAACAACTTTGTTCCACTCCGTTCTGAAGATTAGTCCTAACTGACAGTTTATCATTTTTTGCGCCAAAAAGAAAAGAGCGGACCTCCCCGATGTCAGCTTTTCGCACAGCATTGCGGCCTTGTCCGAAAACGATTACAATAGATTCATTCTAATATAATGAATAGAAAGGTTGATCGATAGTGAGCAGCGCGAAAAGAAAGCCGCCCGTCATGAAGACGAAACCGCAAGAGGAAGTGAACAAAAAAGGACTCATCTGGGCCGGTTCCATATTCGGCGTCGTTCTGGTCGCGGTAGTGGTCCTCCTTATTGTCGGCCAATAATCAAGGCGATTATTGCAGCCACTCATACACCCGATCGGGATTGGTCTCGTCCTGACCGCGCCCCAGCCGGAACCGGTTTTCCGGCGGCTCGGCGGAGTCCGGCGGAACCGATCCTTTTTGTATCGTCACCTTCGTTCCCGGCGGCACCATATCGTAAAGCTCCTCCAGATCGGCCCGCTTCATCCGGACGCACCCCAGCGACTCGTCGAGGCCGATGCTGTCCGGCTCGTCCGTCCCGTGAATGGCGTATTGGCTGCCGGACAACACCAGTCCCCTGCTGCCGTACGGCCCTTTATCCGTGCCGTTCGGGTTTTTCACTTTTTCCGTAATGACGAATTCGCCTTCGGGCGTGAGATCGCCGCCAAGCCCCACCTCATAGCTTCTGACGACGATATTGCCGCTGACGACGGCCAGCCGGTGGGTTGATTTATCGACAACGACGGCGAGCGGCCGAACGTCCAGTTCGGACGGATCAGAGCCGGGCACCGGATTCCGGGATCCGGACTGCGCCTGTGCCGCATCGGCCTGAACGGGCTCGGCCGTCCGCTGCATATGCCGCAGCAGCGGAGCGAACTGCTCCCGCATGCCCGGTCTTTCTCCGGACAACACGTTATCCGGGTAGGGACGAATCATCGCCTCCAGGGAAGACGGCCACTGGCCGGTCATCCGGCGGTAAGCTTGAATCGCGCTCGCCAGCACCCACCTCGTTTCCTGTTCGTAGCTCCAAGCGTCAAGCAGCTCCTCCATATCCCCGGCGGGAGCAGGGATACAATCGCAGGTTTCGGCATCGTAGAGCCTCACTTCGCGTAACGCTCCGTCTTGGCCCGTTTGGGCCGACATAAGCAGCTTCCGGTCGCCGAGCCATAATCTCCACTCGCCGAGCTCCTCCAGTTGAACGGCCAGCACCGTCTCATAATCGCCGCCGAGAGAAACCATTTTGCCCCATGACGACCCAAGCGGGTCTTCAGCCTTCAAATCCGCCAGTACGACGGTCCCCGGCTCCTTACCCGAATCCGGCTCGTTAACGGCTTTGTAAACCGGACTGTCCGTTTCTCCGGTGTCCAACGCTCCCGGCGCCGATGCGGTTAACAGAAGCAACAAACCGGCGATCATTGCCGTTCGCCGTCTGAAGCGGCGCGCTCTTTTCCGTTCGTTCCATTGTTTTAGCTGCTCCAATTCCCGCTCTACGGCGGCCAGCGGATGGCTTCTCCGTTCGAACGCCTCGTAAATTTCGCCGGCTTGCATGTAGCAATAGTTGGCCTTCGCTTCCTTGCCTTGCCCCTCATATTCCTTGCCGAGCAAATACCAGGCCATTCGATTGTCCGGATGCTGCTTGACGAACAGCTTCAAATAATAGATGTTTTCCTTCTCGTCCATCCGAAGCCTCCCTTGTCGGTATGTCCTATCTCTGTTATCGGCAAAACGTGCCCGCGAGTTCATGACGGAGACTGCCTCCGCCCAATTCGGCATTGACAAAAAAAAAAGAGCCGTTCCTCACCTCAAGGAACGGCTCTTCGTATCGATTAATTAAAAGGCTCGTCGGCAATGCGGATCGAATCCGTCGGGCATCCGTCGCATGCGTCCTGCATGTCGTCCCACAGATCCTCAGGGATTTCCGTTACCCCTCTATTGCCGTCGTTATTGTATATAACTTCGGCGAGACCTTCGTCGTCGTAGTCGTAAATGTCCGGTGCCGTTGCGCCGCAAGCGCCGCAAGCGATGCAAGTGTCCTTCTCGACCCAAGTAAATTTAGCCATTTCTTTCCCTCCCGAATAATGTACAGAACACAGCTTTTCTCTTTAAAATATAAGGATCTATAAATTTGCTTTTTTATCGCCTTATATTTCTCGCGGAAACGGCCAGCCTATTTGACTAGGACTGGAAAAACGCTTCTGCTTGCAAGAATTTGCTTGTTTTGTGCAATGAATATACCCTAATCTTCAATATATAACAAGTCGCAAGGCATTTTCAACCATACCGTAAAAGATTGCGGTGGATTTATCATTTTTCCCAAAATCCGATGGCTCGTTTGTGCATCATTCATTAACGTCTTCCGATGCTTTCGGCGTCCTCGTTGACGAGGCCATGCTTGCCGAACGGACGGCGTGCTCCCCGAATTTGTTCCTGAGCTTGTCCATGACATCGGCCAATGCGTCCTTGCGTGGCTGCTTTTCGTATTCGAACAAATCAAGCTGCACGGCCGTTTCGGCCTCCTCCGTCAAGCTTTGCAGCGTGACGCCCAATAGCCGGATCGGGTCGCCCTCCCGCCAATGTCGGTCAAGCAAATTCAACGCTTCCTTATAAATATCCGCCGTATGCCGGATTGGCGAAGGCAGCGTCCGCGAGCGGGTAATCGTCGTCATATCCGGCCTCCGCAGCGTAATTTGGACCGTTCCGGCTATGAGCCGCTGCGCCCGAAGCCGGCGTCCCGCGCGGTCGGACAACTCCAGCAATATGCGAGCCGCTTCTTCGCGGCCGGTTACATCGGCCGGCAGGGTCGTCGTATGGCCGATCGATTTGCTCGGCCCGTCTTCCGGGTCGACGGGAGAATGATCGATGCCGTTCGCGGCAAGCTTCAGCCATTCCCCGTATACGCCGAAGTGCCGGACCAAAAAAGACTGATCGGCGGCGGCAAGCTGACCGATCGTCGTTATATTTAACCTTCTTAGCTTCTCCGCCGTTTTTCTGCCGACGCCGAACAACGTGTCGCACGGCTTGTCCCACATTAGCGCGGGCATATCCCGGATGCGAAGGATCGTAAGCCCGTTTGGTTTCTTCATGTCGGAAGCCATCTTCGCCAGAAGCTTGTTGGGGCCTATTCCGACGGAGCAAGGCAAGGAGCATTCCGTCTGTATTCTTTTTTGAATCGTTTCGGCGATTTGAATCGGAGTACCGAACAACCCCGACCCCGTAATGTCCAGATAACATTCGTCGATCGAAACAGCTTGAACGAGCGGCGTATATTGACGGGCAATCGCCATAAACCGTTCCGAATATTTCCGGTACAAGCGAAAATCGGGTTTAATCATAATCAGTTCCGGGCATAGCCGAAGCGCTTCCCGAATCGTCATTCCGGTCCTTACTCCTTTTGCCCTGGCGGCATAGGAGCAGGTCACCAGAATCCCTTTGCGCTGCTCGACGCTTCCGCCGACGGCCGTCGGCTTGTTTTTATACTTACCCGGCTCCTCCGCTTCATGCACCGAACAATAAAAAGCGTTCATATCCAAATGAAGGATGACGCGACCGCCTTTTGTTTCCTGCTTCATCGCTTTCCTTAAGCCTCCCGCGAGCAAAAAGCTTTGCCGACCGTTTCCGATGCTTCAAGCATACCTCCGATTATTCGGCAAGGTCAACTTCCTTCCCGCTCATGTTTCGGGTAACCGTGCGTATACATTATTGTAGTAATGCGTTTATGCATTATCTCTGCGCCACGTTCCACCGCGATGAAAAAAATTACGCCATCTCTCTACTTTCCAGCGAACAAATGGTATAATACTTTAATACGAACTTGACATGGGTTTCAGTAATGATAGGAGGCGTCCCGGCATGACCATCAACATTTCCATATTTGACACGACATTGCGCGACGGCACGCAAGGCGAAGGAATAAGCTTGTCCGCGGAAGACAAATTGAAAATCGCCGCAAAGCTCGACGCTCTCGGCGTTCATTATATTGAAGGCGGAAACCCCGGCAGCAACAGCAAAGACATCGAGTTTTTCCAGCGCGTCAAGCAGCTTGGACTATCGGCCAAAATTACGGCATTCGGCAGCACGAGGAGAAAGAACAGCGTAGCCGAGCACGACACGAGCTTGATGCGGATCGCGGAATCCGGCGTCAAAGCGGCGACGCTGGTCGGAAAGTCGTGGGATTTCCACGTGCACACCGCCCTGCAGACGACGCTTGAAGAGAATCTTTCCATGATTTACGACTCCATCGCCTTTCTGAAGCGCAACGGAATGGAAGCTTTGTTTGATGCGGAGCATTTTTTCGACGGCTACAAAAACAATCCGGAATACGCGCTCGCCGTACTGCGCAAAGCGCAAGACGCGGGGGCGGATTGGATCGTCCTGTGCGATACGAACGGAGGCACGATGCCCGGAGAAATTCACGACATCGTTACCCGTGTCCGCAGCGAGCTGACCGCCGACATCGGCATTCATACCCATAACGATTGCGAGCTGGCCGTTGCCAATTCCCTTGCGGCCGTTCAAGCGGGCGCCCGCCAAGTGCAAGGCACGATCAACGGCTACGGAGAACGCTGCGGCAATGCCAACCTGTGCTCGATTATTCCGAATTTGCAGCTGAAGCTTGGATATAACGTGCTTGGGGACGACCAGCTTAAGACGCTTACGGGCACGGCCCGCTACATCAGCGAAATCGCCAACGTCCATATGCCGGTCGGGCAGGCTTATGTCGGAAACGCGGCATTTGCCCATAAAGGGGGCATTCACGTATCCGCCATCCTCAAGGATTCCAAGACGTACGAGCATATTCAGCCGGAGCTGATCGGCAACAAGCAGCGAATTCTCGTATCCGAGCTGGCGGGACAAAGCAACATCGTATCGAAAGCGCAGGAAATGGGCCTGGACGTCAATGCCAACAACGAGAAAACGAAGCAAATTATCGACCGGATCAAGGAGCTCGAGCATCAAGGATACCAATTCGAAGGCGCGGACGCATCCATGGAGCTTCTGCTTCGGGAGGCCTTCGACGGAACGAAAGAAGCGTTTAAAGTCGAATCGTTTAAAATGCTTGTCGATCGGGGTAACGGCAGCATGGTATCCGAAGCGATCGTCAAGCTGAACGTGGACGGAACGCCGGTGTACACCGCGGCGGAAGGCAACGGTCCGGTCAACGCGCTGGACAACGCTTTGCGGAAAGCGCTGCTTCCGTTTTATCCGAAAATCGACGAATTCCATCTGGCCGACTATAAAGTCCGCGTCCTGGACGAAAAGGGCGCGACGGCCGCCAAAGTGCGGGTGCTGATCGAATCGGCCGGCCCGGACAACACCTGGAGCACCGTAGGCGTCTCCAGCAACGTAATCGAAGCCAGCTGGGAGGCGCTTGTCGACAGCTTCCGTTACGCCCTGCTTCACATGGATAAAGTGGACGTCGTTCCCGCCGATCAGTCCGAACGCGTCGGTTTGGTCAATCAGTAACGGTCGGGTTCATTTTACGAAAAAACGGTGCGGAAGGCTTGTTCGCCTTCGCACCGTTTCTCGTTTTTCAAATATATTTCTCGATTAGACGTTCCCATTCTTCGTATGGAATGACCCCGTTTATCCGTTCGCGGATAACGCCGGATTGGTCGATGAGAAACGTCGTCGGAAAAGTTTCTACTTTGTAAGTATCCGTCACGTTGCCGTCTCGGTCCATGAGAATGGGAAAGGTCAGTTCATGATCGGCAACAAATTGTCTTGCCGCTCTTTCTTTATCGTATTTTGTCGAATTTAGCCCGTACATGATCAGCTTGCCGCCGTATTTCTCATAGATCTTCTGAAGATCCGGCGCTTCGAGCTCGCAAGGCCCGCACCAGGACGCCCAGAAGTTGACGAATTGGAGCTTCCCTTGCCCGCCTCCGACCGGATGCGGCTGCTCGTCCATATCAGGCAAACGAAAAGCAAGCGACTCCGATCCCGCCTTCGGCTTGAAGCCTTCCGCGGACAACGCCGTTTCGGAGCCGCCGCCCGCAAAGTAGAAATAACAGGCAAATGCGGCAAGAACGAATGCGGTTGCAAAATAACCGGCTGCTTTTTTCATCATAGTCCTTCCTTCATTTCCATTTTCTATGGCCTCATCGTATCACGGAGCGGATACGGCCTGCAAGTTATCGGCCGACTATACGGGTTCGCCGCTTGGTAACCGCCCCTTTACTATTCGAAAAATCGGAAAGGAACATGCATCGTGAACCGCCATAAATATTTTGCATCCATAACCAAAGAAGCGCTTGAGGATATGCTTAACGATTGCGTATCGCGATATCCCGAAGAAGCCTGCGGAATGCTGGGCGGCATTTACGAATCCGAAAGCCGATCCTGGATCGTACAATCCGCGATTCCGATCGCCAATGTCCATCCTACCCCGGGGACGGCTTTCGCTTTTGATCCCGCATCCTGGATCAAGCACTACTTTGGCATGACGAATAACCGGCAGCAATTTGCCGGCATTTATCATTCGCATCCCAGCGCGCCTCCCGTTCCTTCCGTAAAGGATGAAACGGGGTTCGCTTTCTCGCAGCCCGAATTGAACTACTGGATTATTTCCTTCCCTTCCGACCCGCGAGCCGGCCGCAGCCATAACTTGCCGCTCGTTCAGCCCTACCGCTTCGCGGACAATGCGTTTTACCCCGTTCCTTTAATAATTGCTTAAATAAGCGTACAAATCTCCGAGCGTTACGATCTGTCTTTCTTTGATTTTCCGCAAATAGATTTGCCACAGCTTCGCCGTCATCAGCGAATCCTCCAGCGCATGATGGCGCTGCGTAATCGGAATGCCGTTGGCGGCCAGAACTTCGTCCAATCCGTAGCTCTCCATCTTCGGTTCCAGCCACTTCCCGACCAGCATCGTATCCAGTACGCGGTGATTCAAGCTAACTCTCGACGTCTTCCACAAAGCGGCATTCAGAAACTGCTTGTCATGCCCCGCAGCATGGGCGATCAGCAATCTTTTGCCGACAAACTCCATAAAATCATGCAGCGTTTGCATTAAATCCGGAGCCTCGCCTGCCATTTCGTTCGTAATGCCGGTAAGCTCCGTAATCGAAGCCGGAATGCGCCGTTTCGGGTTCACGAGGCTGTAGAACGTTTGCTCTTTGTCAATCCGATCTCCGATCATTCGAACGGCGCCGAACGATATGATTTCGTCTCCGTTTGCGGCATAAAATCCGGTCGTTTCCAGATCGAATACGACATATTCCATTTCCGACAGAGGCGTCTCCAGCATCGGCTGCTTGCGCTGTTCTTTATTGATGGATCGGATGAAGGCCATTTGTTGCGCGTTCTGAGAGCCGAGAATCGAAGCGATGGCAGGCGTAACGCCTCCCATCTTATAGAGGTTCCACATCCGTCCGACGCCTTTCGGTTGATCATTCATGAATAAGCACCGCCTTACTTGAACCTGCCCATAGTTTGCTTATACACTTCGCGCTGAAGTTTTTTCCCGATGCGGAGCCCGCTTTTCAGTTCGTCCGTCATTTCCTTGGACAGCTTCGAGCTCGCCAGCTTTCCGTTGTTCGCATACCAGCCGTTCTCCCGGATCGTCATCGTCATTAAGCGGAGCCGGACAAAAAGCCGGAACGCTTGCTCATATTTCAAGCCTTCTTCCTGCTTGATCGCTCCCGTTTCCACCAGCTTCCTCAGTCTGGCGAACGTGGATGTCTCCTCGACGCCGGCCCGGATCGCCATAAGCCGAATGGCGTTGACCATCGGAATATAAGCGCCGTATTTGATATCCAGGCTCCCGGCATTTTCGCCGTATCTCTCCTTCAGCAGTTGTCCGAATACGTTAAGCAGCACCTTATGGCGCATCGTATTGTCCAGCATCCGCTTTACGATCAGAGGATGATCCAGCGTGTCGTTGAAATAATGGCGCTTCAATCGCTTCGCCAAATCGTGTTCCCCGTATACCGACCTGCAATCCGCTATAATAAGCAAGTAGCGGACCGACTCCCATGCCGGTTCCGAAAACCATCCGTTCAGCTTTTCTTTCCACTCTTCCAGGCTTAAGCACCATTCCGGATTGTCGCTTAGCACATTGCCTTCGCACGGCGGATAACCGACCCGCTTCAAATAATCCACGACCGTTCCCGCCAGTTGCAAAAAATATTGCTTTGCCGCAGCATGGTCCGCCGCAGGCTCCTCGTAGATCAGACCGCTGTCCTGATCGCTGGATAGCGTCTGCTCGATGCGCCCTCCGCTGCCGAACAATAAATAAGCATATGGCACGGGGGGAGAACCCATCCCCAACCGTGCCATTTCCGCTTCCGCGAGCTGTACGGCACGGCGGATCACCGCGTCGTGCAGCTCGTTGAGTTGTAGATTAAACTGTTCGACCGGGCTAGTCGGGAGTATCGCCTCCATATGCTCCTGCGCTTGCAGCCTCAAGGCGCGCAGCACATGGACATCATCAGCGGACCCGATTTGTTTAAGCAATTGTACCCGTAACGGATCGGCCATCCGATGTTCTCTCCCCTCGGTCTTCTATTATCCTTGAATGCCTTGGCCCTTTTTCATTTGCTCAGGATAACCGTAAGCCCCGTGCTCGCTGATGTCAAGACCGACGATTTCTTGCTCCTCCGTTACGCGGAAGCCGATGAACATTTTCATGACGCCTAGAACGAGGAAGGAAGCCGCCATGACGAACGCGCCGCAAACGACGACGGATTCGAGCTGAACCCACAGCTGCTTGAAGCTGCCCGTATCGATCAAGCCGCCTTGGCCGATGCCCACTTTCTCAGCCAGCTCGGTCGTAGCGAAAATACCGTTGGCCAGCGTTCCCCAAATACCGGCGATGCCGTGAACGGACAAAGCGTAAATCGGATCGTCCACTTTGATTTTCTCGAAAAACTTCGCGCTGAATACAACCAGGATGCCGGCTACAAGACCGATTACGACGGCGGCCCAAGGTTCGACGAACGCGCAAGATGCCGTAATGGCAACGAGGCCTGCAAGCGTGCCGTTCAGCGTTGCGGTAATGTCGGCTTTGCCCAGAATCGCCCAAGAGGTAAGAAGCGACGCAACCGCCCCTGCGCCTGCGCCAAGCATCGTCGTGAAGCCTACGTAAGCGAAAAATCCGTCGCCGATCGCTACCGTGGAGCCGGCGTTAAAGCCAAACCAGCCTACCCACAGAAGAAGTACGGACAGTGCCGTAAACACTTGGTTATGTCCTTGAATTTCGTTGGCGGAACCGTCTTTATTAAATTTGCCGATACGCGGTTTCAGCAATACCGTTGCCGCGAACGCCGCGATGGCGCCGGACAAGTGAACGACCGTCGAACCTGCAAAGTCTTGCGCCCCGTCATTGAACAGCCAGCCGCCGCCCCAGATCCAATGCGCGACGATCGGATAAATCAAACCTACGAAGAAAATCGTAAAAATAAGGTAAGAAGACAATTTGGCGCGTTCCGCGAAGCCGCCCCATGCGATGGAAAG
Organism: Paenibacillus thailandensis; assembly: GCF_042685365.1. Taxonomy (NCBI): domain Bacteria; kingdom Bacillati; phylum Bacillota; class Bacilli; order Caryophanales; family Paenibacillaceae; genus Paenibacillus; species Paenibacillus thailandensis. The sequence continues at coordinate 175,145 of NZ_JBHUMY010000016.1, forward strand.
CGACACGATGGCGAACGCAAGCTGGAACAGCCAGTATACTGCGGAAGGATAGTTGTCGCCTTCCCCCGCTGCGAACGGCGGGCTATAGAAAAAGTCTCCCCAGCCGATAAACGCGTTGCCGCCGCCGAATGAAATGCCGTAGCCGATAGCCCAGTAAACCAGAGCTCCGAGGCCTGCCGTAAAGATCGTTTTGCCGGCGACGTGACCGGCGTTCTTCATACGGGTCGATCCTGTTTCAAGAAGGATGAAGCCGCCTTGCATCAATAATACAAGAACGAATGCGACCATTATCCAGAGCGAGTTCAAGCCCATGTTGAGCGTTGCGCCCGACGGATCTTCGGCGAACGCCATCGCAGGGAATAAAACGCACAGCAACCCCAAAGCTAACACCATTTTTTTAATCAATACGACCACTCCCTAAATGTGATATTCCCTAACATGAGAGGAAAGACTTAATGACATTATAGTCAGAAATACTTAGTTTGACAATACGGAATCTTCTTGTTCTTGCAAAAAATCTAACGTTCGTGCCTCTACTGTATACGAACGTTAAGTTTTTTCACGGTTAACGTCTGTTTGAAGGAGCTAGAAGTTTAATTTTTCGCCTTTTTTGATTAGCATCGCGGCTCTTCGAATCTATAAAACGTCTCCGTTTTACCGCGAGAAAACGTCCATGTAACACGTTTGACTGTATGGTTGCTTTCCGATTATTATTAATTAAGGAAAGGTTGAAGCGATCGACTTTGCGATTTTTTATTTAAACGAGGTGAGCGAATTGAGGGAAATGAAGCAGTACCGCATAGGAGAACTTGCAAAGCTGGCTTCCGTCAGTTCCAGAACGATCGATTATTACACGTCTTTAGGCCTAATCGAACCATCGGGGCGATCGGAAAAAAATTACCGCCTTTATAACGATGAAACTTTAATCCGGCTTAAACGTATTGAACAAATGAAAAAAGACAAATTTACATTAGATGAGATTAAAGCAAGCCTGGACGAATGGAGCAAGGTTTCGCCCGCAGAGCAAGTTTCGCAGAAGCTGGCCGATCTGGAGCTTCAATTGACCCGGCTGCAGCGGGAAGTAAAGGAGCTTGAGCCCGTCATTAAAACGTTGAAGCCGAAGCAGGCCAACAAATTTTACACGAGGGTCGTCCCGCAGACGATCGCTTGCATCGAAGCGCTTATGATTTTAATGAACAAAAATAATTTAATGTAAATCAACATTTTGCTTCGGAGTAGATCGGAAGAGCGTGGCTTCGCAAAACTGACCGTAGGCTTCCGAAGCGAGATTTTGCTGCGAAGCATATTCAAAGGAGCATCGCTCCGCAAAACTAAGCTAAGGCTTCCGAAGCGAGATTTTGCTGCGAAGCATATTCAAAGGAGCATCCGCTCCGCAAAACTAAGCTAAGGCTTCCGAAGCGAGATTTTGCTGCGAAGCATATTCAAAGGAGCATCGCTCCGCAAAACTCTTAGGAGGAATGAAGATGTTTTTTCACCCGATGGATTTTCTGATTCTAATCGCATTCGCCGTATCCATATGGGCTCAGTTCCGAGTGAAAGGAACGTTCAACAAATGGTCGGAGGTTCCGGCTTCAAGCGGCATTACGGGCTATGAGGCGGCAAGGCGGATCCTCGATGCGAACGGTCTTTACGACGTGCCCATCGAGCCGGTGCCGGGCAGGCTTTCGGACCACTACGACCCGATTCACCGCGTCGTGAGACTGTCCGAACCTGTATATTACGAAACCTCGATCTCGGCGATCTCGGTAGCCTGCCATGAAGTCGGGCATGCGATCCAGCATAAAGTGCATTACCCGATGCTTGTGCTTCGCCACAAAATTTTTCCGATCGTCAACTTCGCTTCCGGTCTTGCGCCGTTTTTGCTTCTCGCGGGATTTCTGTTTCAAGCGACCGGCCTGATCGGCATCGGCATTATATTCTTCAGCGCCGCCGTTGCCTTCCAATTGATTACGCTGCCGGTTGAATTCAACGCGAGCAACCGCGCGAGAGACATTATGGTCGCCGAAGGATTTATTACGAACGAAGAGGAACGCGGCGTGGCGAAGGTGCTGAACGCAGCCGCCTTGACGTATGTCGCAGCCGCTCTGATCTCCTTGCTGGAGCTCATTAAATACATCATGATCTTCACGAGTGCGAGAGAAGAAGATTAATATCTCCGGATTTGACACAAAAAAAGCTTTGCGAACCTGAACCGGTCCGCAAAGCTTTTTTTCTATTCGGATGCATGATTATCGTTCTGCGGAAACCGCTCGGCAAAGTATTTCAGCAGGAAATTGTGGAACACTTTGGCGACGAGCGGCAGCTTCTCGTTGGAGCGGTGAATGATGCCGATCGTCCTTGTTACTTTGGGAGACAGCAAACGAACTTTCGCGGGCTGCAGCGGTCCCGTATGATACAACGCCATCTCGGGCAGCAGGCTGACACCCATTCCCGCGGCAACGAGTCCCCGTATCGTCTCCGTCTCCTCTCCTTCAAAGCCGATCTGAGGCGTAAATCCGGCCTCCTGGCACGCTTCCCATACGATAGGCCGAAGCGAATACCCTTCGCCGAACAAGACGAATACTTCATCTTTTAATTGAGATAAATGGATCGCTTCCTCGCCCGAAAGCGGGTGACCCGGGGGCAGAATCGCATACAGTTCTTCCGTCAACAGCACTTCGCCGCAAAGCGCTTCGTATGATTCCGGAAACGGCGAAATAAAAGCGAGGTCGATCTCCCCTTTCAGCATATCCCTGATCAGCGAAGGATACATGCCTTGCCGGAACCGAAACTTCACATTCGGATGAAGCTTGCGGAAGGAAGCGACAACCTGCGGGATAATCGATACGCCCAAGCTGTGCGGGAACCCAAGCCGAATCTCTCCTTTCTCGGGATCGAGAAACTCATGAATTTCGACGATGGCCCGATCGAGATCGGCAAGTATCACTTCCGCCCGCTTCAGAAACAGCTGTCCGACGGGAGTCAGCTGCAAATTTCTCCCCTTCTGCAGGAAAAGCTTAACGCCCAGCTCCTCCTCCAGCTGATGAATTTGCCGGCTGACCGCAGACTGCGCGACATGCAGCTCCTCTGCCGCTTGCGTCACATGCTCTTTTTTGGCTACCTTTACAAAATAATAAAGCTGACGAAGTTCCATGTCTTTCCCTGCCTAGTGGATATAGTCAATAGTGCCGGCCGAAGCGGCGTTTGCGGGTCATCAGGCGGTCAAACAAGCCGAACAGCAGGAAGCCTGCGACGCCGCCGCCGATATGCGCCCACACATTAATGGTCGGTATAAGAAACGAGTAAATTAACCCCGATGCTAAAATCATGTACACGGTCTTGCGAGAGCCTGCGTCGAGCCAGGACTTGCGGAAGACGGCCAGGAACAAATAAGCGCCGTAGACGCCGTAAATCGCGCCTGAGGCTCCGACGGACAGCACGTACGGCCTATCAAGCTGCACCGTCATGAACGCGCTTGCGAAATTCGCCGCAACGCCGCACAGCAAATAAAAAAACGCGTATCGGACATGTCCGGTAAGCCTTTCAAGAGGCGGGGCAAAGACGAGCAGGGCGAACATGTTAAACAGCAGATGCTGCACGCCCGAATGCATGAACATCGAAGAAATATAGCGATACGGCTCCATTAGCCCGTAATCGTCAAGGCCGGGTTCGGCGTAAAAGGCGCCGTATCGAAGAAGGTGCATCGCATTTTCCGTGCTTCCGGCAATGGCTACGATTATAAAATAAATCAAATTTGCGGCGATAATGGCCGACGTAACCGGGTATTGCTTCAAGTATCCGCGAAAGCTTTCATACCGTAAAAAAATCATCGCCTATTCCCTCCTTCTGTCCGCCGTCCGGATTGGACAATCCTTCATTCAAACGATTATAATGGGTGTGGGTTTCAATAATCGTTGCGAGGAGGATACATATTATGTCTCAAGAACGTACTGGTGTTGCCGCATTAAAAGGCAATCCGCTTACATTGATCGGCCCGGCGCTCAAAGCCGGAGATAAGGCGCCTCAGTTTACGCTCACCAAGTCGCTTGGAGAAACGGCTTCATTACAGGATTTTGCCGGCAAGGTTAAGCTGATCAGCGTCATTCCTTCGATTGACACCGGCGTATGCGAAGCGCAAACGCGCCGCTTCAACGAAGAGGCCGCAGCTCTTGGCGACGGCGTTGCCGTCATTACGGTAAGCGTCGACACGCCGTTTGCGCAAGCGCGCTGGTGCGGCGCGGAAGGCGTCGATAAAATCGTTATGCTCTCTGATTACAGAGATCATACGTTCGGCGACGCTTACGGCGTCTATATTAAGGAATTCGGTCTCGACATGCGTTCCATCTTCGTTATCGATGCCAACGACACGATTCAATACGTCGAAATCGTGCCGGAAATGTCCGAGCATCCGGACTATGACAAAGCGATCGCGGCCGTTAAAGCTTTATTGTAACGGCTAGTCGCAAATAAAGCGAGTGAAGGTTATCCCTTCCTCGCTTTATTTGCTTTTTTAGACGCCGTTTGTTTTATATTGGGATAATTTCTTGTCCAGCGTACGATATATATCAAGAATAACTCTGTAGTTCGATCCGAGGTCGCCCAAATTTCCGCGCGATGCGGAATAAATATCGACAGCGGAGGTTACGGGATTGACGCTGATAACGGATACAGTAATGTCCATCGTGCGTCCGAAGCCCGTTTTTTTCTCCATGACGATTTCTCCTACGTTCGGAACTTCGTGAAGCACTTTATAGCCTTGCATCTTTTTTAACGTCGAAAGCACTTCCTCCCAAGCCCTCTCCTTGGATAACTTGTAGAAATGCGACTTAAGCGCCGGGTCTTTCGCTTTGTCCCCCGTCATTTCATGACTGCGCAGCAGCCCGATTAAGGTCCGCTTCAACAACAGAGATCTCCCCCTCTTGCTATATGTACGTTAGCGTTTGACACGATGAACATGCATGAAAGACGATACAAGCGGAAACTTTGCCGTTCGATTCTAAGAACGAACCGTTTTTGTTCGAAAGCGAAGCCATTTATATATAACATATGAAATGTTAGATCTTAAAAAAGAAACCCGCCTATGCCGTCCGACTCACATGTTTCTGAACCCGCTCTCGCAGGTGGGTGTTCGCAAAAACGCTTTTGAAGTCCCTTTTAGAGGGCATGTCAGCTACGTTTCAATGTAGAACTCCCGTGAAACAGCCATTGGTTCAAAACAACGAAGAGCCGAAACGAACATCGCAGGATGTATTGAGTATTATATCCCTTTATGCCTCAAATGTAAACCGCGCGGGGCGGATTGCCTGAAGGTACCTGCTTTTCGAAGGTTTACTTGTTGTCCGAAGAATGCTCGGTCAGCTCCGGAAACTCGTCTTCCTCGCTCGTTTGCTTCGCTTTCTCCGCTTGCTCCTGCAGCTTCTGATAAATGATATAAAAGTTCCAGAAGGACAAAAAGGCGATAACGCTTCCCATAAAAAACGGAATAAGAAACGTAAACTGCATGCTGAAATAAACGACGACCCCGCTCATCAACGCCGTGCTGATCGAACGGAACGGCTTGCCGATCGTGATCAGAATCGCGTTTTTAAGCAGTTGAAACGTTTTCATATGATAATGAACGGTCATCGAAAAAAAGTTAAAAACGGATACGACAAGCAGCAGCAAAAAGGCGATAAAAATGTAAGAAATAATACTGTTAAACTGATTTTTGTAAACCATGAAATCGACGATCAGCACGACGAATATAACGGTATACAGAAGGCCGCCCAGCATGCTTTGCTTGTAGTTTTCCTTGTAGCCACGGAAAAAGGTTTTGATTAACGGTACGTCAACTTCTCCCATCACCCATTTGCGGGCCACGGTAAACATTGCAGCGGTAGCCGGAAAAAAGAAAAACGGCGACACGATAGCGGTTACAATCAAAGAGGAGTACAATTGGCTTTCGTCTTGCGCCCATATGACTCCCATGGCGAAGAAAACAAACGGAATGGAGCAAACAAGCCATAAAATATTGGTGACCGAAAGCCGCATGATCCATTCGGATATACGGTAAAAGCCACCCATGATTCCTCTCGGTTCCATTTCATCGGCCTCCACTTCAAGTAGTTTGGTTGTTGACCGGCATGCCCGCCCTCCCGAAAACGCCCAATTTTATCCGAATATGGGCATCCGTCTAGACGGCGAATACCTATTTGCATAGGATATAGTGTTCATCAATCAGGTTCAGTAAGGAGGCTGCTCCATGGGCAACTATAGTGGTTACGGCGGCGTATGGTCTTCTACAGGAGTGATTCTCGTTCTGTTTATCCTGCTCGTCATCATCACCAAATCGTTTAACAACTTCTATTAAAAGCTAAACCGCAGTACATGTGAGAAAATAACGGGGGAGCCGTCCGGCGAACGAACGCCGGCGACTCCTGTTCTACTCCCGTTAACGAATACGCCCTACTCTTGGTTGGCGTAGTCGGCCGACGGCTTGCCCGAACGGCGTTCGCCGCCCCGGTAATCACGGTTTTTGAAGCCGTCGCGGCTTCTGCCGTCCTGGCCGCCGCGGTATCCGCCGCCGCGCTTGTCGTCGCGTCCGCCGCGATAGCCTCCGCCGCCGCGGTTGCCGCCGTACGAGCTGCCGGAGAAGCGGCGACCGTTCGAGCGGATGTCCGGTCTGCGTTTTTTGGCGCGGATCGGATCCTCCGGCGTAAGCTCGATCGCTACGTCCTTCTTCTCGCCGGTTAGCAGCTTGATGGCTGCCGCAAGCAGATGAACGGAATCGTATTGCTCCAGAAGCTGGATGGCGATGCCTTTATATTCGTTGAAATTGTCGTCCTGGATCGTATCCAGAATTTTCTCGGCCGTTACGCGCTGCTTGCCTTCAATCGCCTCCGCGATGCTTGGCAGCGGCTTGCGCGTAATTTTGTGGCGGGTCACCTTCTCGATGAAATGCAGATGATCGACCTCGCGAGGCGTAACGAACGACCATGCCGTGCCTTCCTTGCCGGCGCGTCCCGTACGGCCGATGCGGTGTACATAGCTTTCCGGATCTTGCGGAAGGTCGAAGTTAATAACGTGGCTTACGCCCGAAACGTCCAGACCGCGCGCTGCAACGTCCGTCGCTACGAGCACGTCGATGCTGCCGTCGCGGAACTTGCGCATCACGTTGTCGCGCTGATTTTGCGACAGGTCGCCGTGCAGGCCGTCGGCGGAGTAGCCGCGCTTCTGCAGCGCTTCGCTAAGCTCGTCTACGCGGCGCTTCGTGCGGCCGAAAATAATCGCAAGCTCCGGAGACTCCATGTCGAGAAGACGGCAGAGCGCATCGAATTTCTGGCGTTCATGCACTTCGATGTACGATTGGGCAATCGTCGGCGCGCTTACCTGCTTCGGAATAACCGATACGTGCTCCGGATTTTTCAGGAATTGCTGCGCCAGCTTCTGGATATTCGGCGGCATCGTAGCCGAGAACAGCATCGTTTGCCGGTCTTCCGGCACCTGGCTCAGAATCGTTTGAATATCTTCCATGAAGCCCATATCCAGCATTTCGTCCGCTTCGTCCAGCACGACCGTCTTCACGTCTTCAAGGCGGATCGTCTTGCGGTTAATGTGGTCAAGCAGCCGTCCCGGGGTGCCGATAATAATCTGCGGCCGTTTCTTCAGCGCGCGAATTTGGCGTCCGATCTCTTGTCCCCCGTAAATCGGCAAGGAGCGAAGCCCTTTGAATTTCGTCAGTTTTCCGATTTCCTCGGCCACCTGGATCGCAAGCTCGCGTGTCGGCGTCATAATGAGCGCAACGATTTTGTCCTCCGTAACCGGGATCTTGTTAATCAACGGAATGCCGAACGCGGCGGTTTTGCCCGTACCCGTCTGGGCTTGACCGATCAGATCGCTTCCTGTCAAAGCTATTGGAATGGATTTGTCTTGGATTGGGGTCGACTCCTCGAAACCAAGCTCCGTAATCGCCTGCAACACTTTCGGTTCCAGGCCAAATTCAGCAAATGTTTTCAAATCTTTCTCATACTCCTTCTATCTGCAGCCTACTTGAAAATATCCAAACCATTATAGCACACTCGGAGGGACGAATACCAGCAAACGGTTAAAAGCCATACTAAAGGATGGTTTGCTCCGGCGGGGCTCCCCGACTTTGGCGCTAGCGGAAGGATGATCAAGCGTGAAAAAAAGGTTGCTGCAAACGGCGGGTTCCAGCTTGCTCGTATTGATCGGCTCGCTTCTGATCGCCGTTGCCTTCAATTTGTTTCTGATCCCGCACGAACTGCTTAGCGGCGGGCTGTCCGGCATCGCAATGATGATCGGCTACATAACGGGCACAAATATAGGCTGGCTCTATTTGATTTTAAATATCCCCGTTCTCGTCTGGGGATGGTTTCTGCTCGGGCGGCGGTTTATCGCGCTCAGCATTTTAAACGTCGCGGCCTCTTCGCTGTTCATGCAGCTGCTGCCGATCCGCAGCGTAACGGACGATATCGTGCTCGGCTCCGTCTTCGGCGGCATTATTCTCGGCTTCGGCACAGGATTGTCCCTTCGTTACGGCGGCTCGTCCGGCGGCTTCGACATTATCGCCTCCATCGTCAGCAAACGGCGCGACTTGCCCGTCGGGATGCTAATTTTTTTGCTTAACGGAATCGTTATTCTTTCCCTTGTCTTCTTCAAAAACGACTGGAATTTGGCGTTGTATTCCCTTCTCTCCATTTATACGGCCGGCAAAGTCGTGGACATCGTTCATGTCCGGCACGTTAAAATTACCGCTTTCATCATTACGAATAAAACGGAGGAAATGCTCGAGAAGCTGCTGAAGCACCGGCGGGGGGTTACCGTCCTGAAAACGCGCGGCGCTTATTCGAAGGAGGAGAAGGACATGCTCATGACCGTCAGAACGAAATACGAACTGGCGGATTTGCGCAAAATGATATTGTCCATCGATCCGAAAGCTTTCGTTTCGATCGTCGAAACGATTGGCATAATCGGCGATTTTCATCGGTCAAACGATTGAAATTGCCGGATATCCCTATTTTTTTACATCCGTTCCTGCTATACTGTGAGTATCCCGTCGTTCCACGTTTCTAGCCATAAAGTTTTGCCCTGAAATTCGATCTTCGAACTTTCATGGAAAGGGTGATGACGAGTGGATATGGAAACTGTAAAGCTGTCCCAGATTGTGGAGAAACTCGCCCCCGAGCTTAGCCCCTTCCTGACGGCAAGGGAACTTGACATCCGCATCGTGCTGCGGGACGGACTTTCCGTTCTGGAGCCTCGAGACGCTATGGAAATCGTGCAGCAGAGCATTCTGGAGCAGCAACGAAACGCTTGTCTGCAATGAAGGAGCGCGATTTAAGCTTAAGGCGCCTGCCGGCTTATATGCCGGCAGGCTTTTTGTATTTTGCTCTTTCATCGCCTTCTATTTTTCGCCGAAACGGTTCGCTGCGGCAAGGACGACGCAGTCGTATCCGCCTGCGACAAACCGAAAAAAGATGCGGATCGCCTCGTTCTGCTTTATAATTTTCTGTACGAAAAGCTTACGGGGAGAGAGCGCGATGGATGTAATCCTGTCTTCACTTCTGCTGTGGTACGGCTTGACGGGCGGGAGCGGAGAGCAAGACATAACCCCTGCCCGGGTTGCCGGCGCGTACTTGAATGCGGCAGCGGGGCATCAAATTGTGCAGCCGGCGATCGAAATCGCAGGCTTGAACGGAGTAGCGGCGGACGCGCCGGCCAAAGCCGATCCGCAGCCGGATGCGCCGGAAGTCAAAGGCGTGTATGTGTCGGCCTATTCCGCCGGAAGCGAGCGCTTCCCTTCGCTGCTGAAGCTCGTCGACGATACGGAGCTGAACGCCATGGTCATCGACGTCAAGGACGACAACGGTTATATTACATATGCCACGGAGACGCCGGAGCTGCTCGAATACGGCACGCCGCAAAACTATATCGGCGATATCGACCGTTTGATGCGGCTTCTGTCGCAGCACCGGATTTACCCGATCGCCCGGATCGTCGTATTCAAAGATACGGTAATGGCGCATAAGCATCCCGAGCTGTCCTTCCTTTACGAGGACGGAACGCTATGGAAAAACAACAAAGGCGAAAGCTTCGTCAATCCGTACCGCGAGGAAGTGTGGAAATACAACGTTGCGGTCGCCAAAGAAGCGGCGCGGCTTGGCTTTAAGGAGATCCAGTTCGATTATGTCCGTTTCCCGGAAGGGGTCGAACAGAGAGCCGGCTCTTTGACCTATGACAAAACGGAACAATCCCGGGTCGATACGATCGCCGGATTCGTCAAATATGCAAGAGAGCAGCTGGAACCGCTTGGCGTAAGGGTATCCGTCGACATATTCGGCTACGCCGCTTCCGTTCCGGCTGCCGAAAGCATCGGCCAGGATTTTGCCAAAATTTCGAGCGACGTTCATGTTATCTCGCCGATGATTTATCCGAGTCATTACGGGTCGGGCTGGTTCGGATTGGACGATCCTGACAAAAACCCGTACCATACCGTCAAAGGGGCGATCGAGGATACGCTCGAGAAGCTTGCCACGGCCGGCGGGCGAAAGCCGGTCGTCCGGCCGTGGCTCCAAGACTTTACGGCAAACTGGCTCGGCGAGGGCCGCTATATTCCGTACGGCAAAAAGCAAGTCGAAGCGCAAATCAAAGCGTTAAACGATTCGGGCGTCAAGGAATATTTAATTTGGAACGCAGCAAACAAGTACTCATTCGCCGATTCTTCCCCTTAGAAACGAATTAAGCCGTTTCTTGGCCGCAAGGTGCGCGCGCCGTTAACGCGTCCGGCCGGGAAGCGGATTTTTGCGGGAAAGCCGCTTTCAAACGTTGTAAGAGTGCAAAAAAACGCCAGAGCTTTCCGGAAGCTCTGGCGTTCGCGTTTAACCCGCGCCTTATGCGATTATTGGGACAAACGAATCGCGAGTTCGTACAAATCCATGTTGAACGGTTTCTTCGAATTGACGACCGTGTCGATGTCCGTTGCGACAAGCTTGCCGCTGATGATGCCGCATGCTTTGGCCGATTCGCCGGCCATGAGCTGATGTACGGCAAAGTCGCCCAGCTGGCTCGCCAGAATGCGGTCGGCGGCCGTCGGAGCCCCGCCCCGCTGAATGTGCCCCAAGACGGTAACATGCGGCTCCAACCCGCAGCTGTTCGTAATTTCGCGGGCCACGTCAACGCCTTTCGCCGCTCCTTCCGCCACGACGACGATGCTGTGCCGCTTGCCTTTGGCGAAATTGGACTTCATCCGGTTGGCAACTTCCTTCATATCATAAGGAACCTCCGGCACGATAATGGTTTCCGCGCCGCTCGCCAGTCCCGCATACAGCGCAATGTCACCGCAATGCCGCCCCATAACCTCAACGACCGAAGCGCGTTCGTGCGAGCTCATCGTGTCGCGGATTTTGTTGATGGCGTCTACGACGATGCTCACGGCCGTATCGAAGCCGATCGTCGAATCCGTGAACGGAATGTCGTTGTCGATCGTGCCCGGCAAGCCCATCGTTTTAATGCCCAGCTTGCTGAGCTTGTTCGCCCCTTGATAAGAACCGTCGCCGCCGATGACGACAAGTCCGTCGATGCCTCGCGAACGAAGAACATCGGCTCCCCTCTGCTGCCCTTCCGCCGTCAGGAACTCTTTGCAGCGCGCGGTCTGAAGCACGGTTCCGCCGCGTTGCAAAATATCGCCTACGCTCCGCAGATCCATCGGACGAAGATCGTCGTTCAGCAAACCTTGGTAACCCCGCTGTACGCCGTATACTTCTATATCAAAATACAACGCGCTTCTGACGACGGCCCGAACGGCCGCGTTCATCCCTTGCGAGTCTCCTCCACTTGTTAACACGGCAATCGATTTCACTGCTGACATGTACCATTCCCCCATATCATATAGTCAAAATGTTATGTCAAGCCTGCTGTCTTCGTATCCAGACGCTGTTCACCAGAAAAAATATACGCGCTAGCGGACTTCGCTTCATCAGCTTGCGGGTTACGTTCCTGACGCCTGTCTGAGTTCGAACTTTGGGATCCGACAGATAGAGAGCAAGCAGACCTTCGATGATAAGCCGGTGAAAGCTCGCGCCCGGAAGCGTGCTGACGTCCTCCTTGGCCCGTTTCACGATGGTCGACATCCGTTCGACCAAGAGCTTGTCGCTTTCGTAAAAATGGCAGAAGTTCAAATCGCCGCCTTGACGGTCCTCCTCCTGATCGATCAAATAATCAAGCAAAATGTGAAGGCCGCATACATGCGGAAAATAAATATCTTTAATCACGGCGGCGTCGGATGGCGATAAGCCGTCTCCACTCGCTGCGAGAAAAAGCATGAACATGCCGAGCGTCGAGCCGCTGGCGGCGGCAAACTCGTTCCAGTGCAAGTCGGGATACCGGTCGCCAAACTTCCGCCACCAGGCAAGGAGCTGCTGCTCCCGCAAGTCGTGGCGGATATGCTTGTACACCTGCAGATCGCCGTACAAGCTTACCAGTTCCGTCACGTATCCTTGCACGCTCCGGTACGAAGGCAGACGAGCCGCGTTCCGCTGGCACGTTCGGACCAAATGATGCAAGTAACCTCCGTCGTCGCGTTCGCTGCGAAGCGCGTAATAATCTTTCGGCTCCGCATCGGGATTCACGGCGTCGAGCATCGATTGATGCAGCAGCCGGAAATCGTCCGCGTCAAGCGAAGTGCTTCGGTCGCACAAGTTATCCAAATAGTCGCTGATCGTCTGAAAGGCGACGATAAGCGGAATAAGAGCGTGGCGCTGCCGCAAATTGGCCGCTGCGTATACGCAGCCGCCTTGGCAATGAAACTTTTTGCTCGCCATGCTGTCAAGCGCTTGCGTCTTAAGCTCCGGATCGGGTATGTTCTCGGCAAGCTTGCGAAGCCCGGCCAGCTCCTTCTCCACCTCCGGCAGAATGTACCTGTAAACGCGGTACATGAGTTTCAAAGGATTTTGCGGAACTTGATGTCCGTACATCGCTGCAGCCCTCAAATCCATGCACCTCCTTCCTGCCGGCCTTTCAAGAAAAAGTCGGCCTTCATTCATTAATGTACCATTTCGCTCGGCATTAATCCAGCGTCTTCACGCGATGAAGGTTTCCGGCCGGAAACGGAGCCGTCTCCGCTGTGTAAAAAAAACAGGCCGACGGAACAAACCGCCGGCCCGCCTCATGTCAGTGCCCCATCATCATCGAAGGATTCGCATCCTCCGAAGCCCCTTCGTTCGTGCCTTCCGGATTCGGCTCCGCCTTTTGCTTCGGCTTGCGCAAAGTGAGTGCGAGCAGAAATCCGGCCGCCGCGATGCAAGCCGCCAGCAGGAACGTATCGCCGAACGCCTCGGCCATCGCCGCACCCGGAACGGTCCCCGGCTCGGCCATATAATCGGTTTGCCGCGACGTCCAGTACCCGGTTAATCCCGCGACGGCAAACGACACCATCACCTGCTGCGCGGCCGTCGTAAGCGGCGTGACGCGATTAACCAGATGGCGCGGCGCAGCCTGAAGCACATGCGTATTTAACGGCATCATCGACATTCCCATGCCGGCTCCCAATACGAATAACGAAACGAGAATGTACCCTAACGGCGTGTCAGGACCAACCCGCGAGAACAAATACAATCCGGCTGCTATGACGGCGAGCCCCGTCATGACAAGCGGACGGGCCCCCAGCTTGTCGTAGAGCCTGCCGCTTATGGGCATGAGAATGCCGGAAGCGAAAACTTGCGGCAGCAGAATAAGACCGGATTCGAGCGGCCCGTATTGTTTAATGTACTGCAAATAAAGCGGGATAAACAGGAACGAGCCGAACAACGCGATCTGCATCAGCCAGGATGCGAGGATCCCCCTCGTAAAATCGGTGGAGCCGAATGCGCGAAGCTCCAGCAGCGGCTGCCGGTGGCGCAGCTCCACCGCAATAAACACGAGCAGCGCCGCTCCGCCTACCGCAAGACCGGTAATCGTGCGCGGCGAGCTCCAATCCGTTCCACCCTCGTTCACCCCGTAAGCGAGCATCGCGAACGCAACGGGAGCGAGAAACATGCCGAGGAAATCGAGGGCGGGCACTTCTTTCCTCTCCAGGTTGGGCAAATACTTAAGCCCGACCAATATGGCGATAATGCCGATCGGGAGATTGATCAGAAAGATCCAATGCCAGGACACGTATTCGACGAGCCATCCGGACAAAATCGGCCCCGACGCGGGTCCAAGCATCATCGGGATGCCAAGCGTTCCCATAACCGCTCCGGTTTTCCCGGGAGGAGCCAGACGGAACACGATCGCCATGCCGATCGGCGACACCATGCCGCCGCCAAGCCCTTGAATAACGCGGTAAACGATAAGCTGCTCCGGCGTTTGCGCCAGCGAGCATAAGACCGATCCGATCGTAAAAAGGCCGATCGTGACCAGAAACACCCGTTTCGCCCCGAAACGGTCGATCACCCAGCCCGCGAGCGGAATAACGGCGGACAACGCGAGCGTATAGGCGGTTATGCTCCATTGCATGACCGTCTCCGTCGTCCGGAAATAGTCGACGAGCGTCGGAAGGGCGACGTTAACGACCGTACTGTCGAGAATGACCATAATCATCCCCAGTACGACGGCCATTAGCGGCCCCAATAAGGAACGGACCGTAAACGGCCGTTCCGATGCAGTTGTAGTCATGTTTTCTCTCCTTTTCTGTCGTTTCCTTCTATCTATAATAATGAGGTTGACCGCGCCTCTTTGTTTGCTCTTTTCGTTCTGCATTTTCCTTAAGGAGACCTGCAAAGCCGAAACCATACATTATATAGGCTTATTGATAATATATTCCTATATCCGATAAGTCAAGAGCGCTCGGCTTGATTTAGGATGAAGATTTTTTTGAGGAAGATCCGATTGCTTCCCGTTTTCGTGCTATACTGTGGATTGCAAGCGAATGACTAGAAGACGGAGATGTTTACATTCATGGATTTATCGACTTCTGTTTCAACCGAAGCCCCTGCCAAAGGCGAAACGTTCCGCCTGCGCGGCTTCACCTTTGCGGCTTACGCCACGCAAGCCGTCGTCACTTCTTTTATACCGCTTTATTTTCTCGACAACGGCTATTCCGAACAGCAGATCGGCCTGCTTTATTCGACGGGTCCGATCATATCCATCGCGGCCAACCTGATTACGGGACTCGCAAGCGACCGGTTCCGCACCATCAAAAAGCTGCTGATCCTTCTGTTGTTCGGGCAGCTGGCCATGATCGCCGCCTTGTTTCCGGTACAGCATTTTGCGGTCGTCTGCCTGGTGATGGCAGCCTTTTATTTTTTCCAAACGCCGATCAATCCGCTGACGGACAGCCTGATATTGCTCTCCAGCCAGTATACGAACACGCCGTACGCCCTTATCCGCATATTCGGCTCGCTCGGATTCGCGTTGTCTGCTTATTTCCTCGGGCTGCTGCTCAAAGCTGCCGGAACGGACTGGACGCTGCCGCTCGCCTTATGCACGGTTTCGATTACGCTTATTTTTGCGTTTCTGCTGAAGGATTACCGGGCGGGCTCGGCCAAAATGGATTTTTCCGGTTTCTTTAAGGTGATCCGGAACCGCAATGTGGTGCTTTTTTTCAGCATTATCTTTCTCGTATCCATCCCGCATCGGATGTACGAAGGGTTTCTTGCGGTCAGCATGCGCCAGATGGGAGCCAGCGAATCGTTGATCGGTCTGGCTTGGCTGGCGTCGGCAGCGAGCGAAATCCCGATCTTGTTCCTGCTCGGCAAATACGGGCACAAGTTCAAGGAGCTGCCTCTGCTCGCCATAGCGGCCCTTATGTACGGCATCCGCTTCTGGATCAACGGGACGATCGACGATCCGCGCTGGGTCATTGCAACCCAGCTGATGCACAGCGTTACATTCGGCATATTCTTTTCCACGGCTCTAAGATATATATCGCAAATTATTCCGGACGAGTACCGCGCCTCCGGCCAAGCGGTCTTTACCGTCATCTGGCTAGGTCTCGCGGGAGCCGTCAGCGGCACGTTCGGCGGAATTTACTATGAGCATTTCGGCCGGGAAGCGTTCTTCCGGCTCGGGGCGATCCTTGCCGTAGCCGCCTCGGCTTCGTTCCTGCTGCGGCATTACTTTGCGCGGCGAGTGCACTAAAGGCTCCCCACCAACGCGAAAAACGCGAAAAAAAAGCTTCCGGTTATACCGGAAGCCTTTTCGTTGTGCCACAAGAAGATTGTCAAATATTATAATTTAACAACGTTAGCCGCTTGCGGACCGCGGTTGCCTTCTGTGATATCGAACTCTACTTCTTGACCTTCGTCCAGGGATTTGAAGCCTTCGCCTTGGATCGCGGAGAAATGCACGAACACGTCGTCTCCGTTCTCGACTTGGATAAAGCCGTAGCCTTTCTCTGCGTTAAACCATTTAACTGTTCCTTTCAAATGAACAACCTCCTAAAAATGACCGCCGATTGAACCGGCGAGTGTCTCCATTATACCTTTATAAAATGGAAAAAGCAATCAAATCGCAATTCGCAAATAATGCAGCGATCCCGGGATAAAGGGAAGGCGCGACAACATGAACTCCGGCTTGCCTCCCGCCTGAATGATCGTCTTGAGCAGCTTTTCCATACCCGGATACGGCTCCGTGCGAAACGATACGATCGGGTAAATTTTGACAAAGCCGCCCGGCCTGCACAGCCGCATCATTTCCAAAACTGATTCGATATGGAATCGTTCGTCGAACTGTTCGCTGTACAAAAACAAAAAATGGCTGCACAACACGAGCGAAAACCGGCCAGCTTCAAAAGGAAGCTGCGGCAGGCTGCCTTCAACGTAACGGCTTCGGCCATCCCGCGAGCGAATATGCGCCTCAAACTCGGCCAGCGACCGCAGCCGTCTTTCCCGATGGCGGACAGGATCGCCATAGTAGCTCCAATCGTATACGTCCGTTAACTGCTCCAGTTTGGATGTCGATACTTCAATCTCCTCGGCCGCCTCCCGTACCCAATCATCCAGCTTATTGCCGTAACGGGGATCTGCCGCATAAGCCTCGCCCCACGCCGCCACTTCCGCGGTAAACGACGAGCCGCCCGCGGCGATATCCAGGATCGGGCCGGCCGAAAGCTCTTCCTCCTGCAGATCGAACATCCGCACGTACTCCTCGTAGGACCGGCATGTCATCGCAACGCCAATCTGTTCGTAGTGCTTTTGGGCTGACATTATTACCCACTCTCCTCTTCTCTTCTCGACTTCACTCGGCTCTGCTGCGCAAGCCTTATTCGCGCCGTCCGCACCGCCGGGATAACAAAGCGGATAACGGATTGCCTATATCCTACCATCAGTTTCAGTTGATTTCCAGCCCCTGAATATTTATGATGAAAGGATAGCAAAGCCGCCGTTCATCCGGCGGCCCGCAGGAAAGGTGGAGCAATCCGATGTTCAAGAAGCATACGATTTACAAACGGGACAAATACAATATGCTGACGGTCGAGGTGCAGGGCAAAACGTTGATCGTCCGCGAAATTTCCGATCAGTGGGGCGAAGAATGCCATACGTTTGTCAGCAGGCCGGAAATGATCCATTGGGCCGAAAACCGTTTCAGAGCGGAGGCCTTTGACGGTTCCGACGAGGAGCGGGAGCAAATATTGACCGCACTCAAATCGATATAAAAGATTTGCCCGCGAAGCTTCGGAAGGATTGGCGCTTTCCGCGGCGAAACAAAAGGAAACGGCATGCCGGAGCATGACGAGGCCGGAAGGGGAGACAATTGGGGCATGGACTTTACCGCAACGATCATATTTATAATTGCGGCCTTCGCTTTAGGCGGCGTCGTTGTCATGAGCCGTGATTCGTTGCCGCCGCGCATCAAGCGCGGGCTGGCGATCGTGTCGATCGCGCTTATCGCGTTCGCGTTTTTTCTCATTGTTTATAGCTTTTTGAATATGGGAACCTGACATAGAACCTGCGCCGACCGGACATAATAACGGCAATTCTGCGTTCGCGAGGTGCGTTCTATGAAATGGCTTCCCCTATTGATAGCCATGTCGCTGATTCCCGGCTCCGCGGCTGCTTCGCGGCCTCAGGAGCCGATCTCATCGCTGGCCGCTCTATCTCACAACATACCGAGGAGGATTACGATGAGCCAATTGCAGAAACGATCCGAAACCGCCCCCGAAACCCGCTGGAAGCTGGAGCATCTGTTTACAAGCCAGGAAGCTTGGAATCAGGAATACAATGATGCCAAAGCGCTGATCAAGAAGGCGTCTTCCTTCGAAGGCAAGCTTGGCGACGCGGCGCAGCTCAAAGCCGCCTTCGAGCTCGAGGACGAACTGTCGCTTCACGTTGAGCGTCTCTACGTCTACGCGAACATGAAGCACCACGAGGATACGGCGGAGCCGGAATTTCAGGCGCTGGCGGAGAAATCGAAGAAGCTGAGCGTCGAAACGGGCGAAGCGTTGTCCTACATTACGCCGGAAGTGCTGGCGCTTCCCGACAGCAAGCTGGAGGCGTACATCAACGATCCGAGCCTTGCGAAGTACCGCCATACGCTGGAGGAAATGCGCCGCCAGAAAGCCCACGTTTTGTCCAAAAACGAAGAAGCGCTGCTTGCCCAGGTCGGCAATATCAGCTCGGCCCCCAGCACGGTGTTCAATCTGCTCAATAACGCCGACCTCAAATTCCCGAAGATCAAAAACGAAAACGGCGAAGAAGTCGAGCTTACCCACGGCACCTACATACAGTTTCTCGAAAGCAAAAACCGCGACGTCCGGCAGAGTGCGTTCAAAGCGGTATACGAAACGTACGGCAAGCTGAAAAACACGGTCGGCGCAACGCTTACCGCCAACATTGCCAAAAACGTCTTTTACGCCAAAGCCCGCAAGTACCCGTCGGTGCTGAACATGTCGCTTTACGGCGACAATATTCCGGAATCGGTGTACACGAACCTGATCGATACGATTCACAAGCATTTGCCGCTCATGTACCGGTATATGGAGCTGAGGAAAAAGCTGCTCGGCGTCGACGAGCTTCATATGTACGATCTGTTCGCGCCGCTGGTCGAGCAATTCGATATGAAGATTACGTACGACGAAGCGAAGGCGATCGTCAAGGAAAGCCTGAAGCCGCTTGGCGAAGACTATTTGAACGTGCTGCAGGAAGGCTTCGACGGCGGCTGGATCGACGTTTACGAGAACGAAGGCAAGCGCAGCGGCGCATACAGCTGGGGCGCTTACGGCACGCATCCGTACGTTCTGCTCAACCATAAGGATAATCTGAACAGCATGTTTACGCTTGCGCACGAGATGGGCCATGCTCTTCATTCGTATTATTCGGACCAACATCAACCTTATCGCGACGCCCAATATACGATTTTCCTTGCCGAGGTGGCGTCCACGCTGAACGAAGCGCTGCTGATGGATTATTTGCTGGGCAAATCGACGGATCCGAAGGAAAAAATGTACCTGCTCACCTATTACGCCGACCAGTTCCGGACGACCGTGTTCCGCCAAACGATGTTTGCCGAATTCGAAAAAATCATCCACGAGCGGACGGAGCAAGGCGAATCGCTTACCCCGCAAGAGCTCAGCAAAATTTATTACGACCTGAACAAGCTTTATTACGGTCCGGGCGTCGTCAGCGACAAGGAGATCGAAATGGAATGGGCGCGCATTCCCCATTTCTATACGAGCTTCTATGTGTACAAATACGCGACCGGCTTTTCGGCGGCGACAAGCTTCTCGAAGCAAATATTGGAGGAAGGCGCACCGGCCGTCGAGCGTTACCTCGGCTTCCTGAAAAGCGGCGGCAGCGACTTCTCGATCAATATTTTGAAAAAAGCAGGAGTCGACATGTCCAGTCCGGAGCCGATCGAGCAAGCGATGAGCGTGTTCGAAAGCCTGATCGAGCAAATGGAGCAATTGACGAAGTGAGTATCGCAACGAACAACCACCGGGCGCAAGCTCCCGGCGGTTGTTTTTCGTTTATCGTTATCGTTATATAAGAAATTACAAGTCTTTGCGGCATCGAGAAGCCGGACTTTATATTTTTTTGCTTAGGAAGATCAGCCTTTCGACCTGGACAAAGCCGTTTTTCTTATAAAACGCTTCGGCCGGAATGCCTTTATCCGTCAACAATGTAATTCTTGCGGCACCGCCCGCTTGAAGCCGCTTTTCCAAAAAAGTCAGCAAATTGGAGCCAATCCCTGCGTTTTGCTTCGCTTTGCTTACGCACATTTCATGAACGTAAAACTCTTCCCCGCTCCACCATCGCTTCCGGCAGCCGAAAATAAAACCGTAAATCTCTCCCGCCTCTTCGGCGACGACGCCCATAAACCCGGGCGTATCCGTATAATCCCGCAAGTATTGTTCCGCGCTTGCTTCCGACCACTCGTCATTCCACGGCTCTTGATTAAATACGCCGATAAACGTATTCACGCATTTATGGAAATCGTCTCGGCCATAAAGTCTGATCGCCATCGCAGGACAGCACCTTTCCGTTAATTTAAATGGCCGCCAATTTTATTCTCTCACTTTGGCTTTAGGCCGCTTGCCCATTCGCCCGGCGTACCAGCCCGCCAAGCTGGCGGCGTAAGCGATTCCGATACAAATCAATGTCTGTTCAAGATCGTTCGACGCATCGATGAAATACGTTAATCCGTACAAAGGGGCCGCTAATAGCAATGCAATCGGAATGAATAGATAAAAAAGCTCCCCGTAATAGGCTATCGAAAATAACGCCGCTCCCCCAAGCCAATACCATGACGCGGCAGCAGCGGATTGGATCCGGTTTCTGCTCATGAGATACGGGCATATAAACCATAAACAAACGTACAAAGCCGAAGCGCAAATTTGAAAAAGACCCGGGGCATTGCTTAATACAAATACCCGGAAATTGACGACGGCAAACGGGACCGAAAAGGTGACGGCAACCATAATGGCGTGCCAGTCCTTCCATACGATACGGTCTTGTACCTGTTGTATGTTAAACGCCCCCCTGCATCAATTAAAAAACCGCCATGTTAAACGATGATGGCGGCTCATGATTGCTTATGGTTATCAATACAGCAACGATCCTAGCGCCCAGCCGAGCAGGCCGGCGATAAGCGACGACAGCAGGTTCACCCTGTCGTTGTTCATCCAGGCAAAGCCGCGCACGCGCTCAGCCGCCGTCCCGCAATGGACGGCCCGCTCCGTTTCGCTGCCGCAGACCGGGCAGCGGAACATGGCCTGGCCGGTCGCGCCGAGCAGCGAATCGGCGAAGCAGCCGGCCAGGCCGGCGACGGCGCCGAGGCCGATAAGCGCCGCACCGCCCGACGGCGCCAGCAGCGCGGCGGCGGCGCCGATCAAAGCGGCGCCGGAGAGCGCCGCCAGGCTGCCGAGCGGCGTCACGGCGCCGCTCGTGCCCGGCCGTACGCGGCGGCCGGTCGTCACAAGCCGCGGCACGGAGCGGCTTAAAGCGCCAAGCTCCGTCGCCCATGTATCCGCGTTGACGGCGGCCATCACGCCGATATAGGCGTACAGCCAGCCGGCGTGCGGATAGGCCGCGTCGGCCGCGCACAGCAGCAGCCCCGCTCCGCCGTTGGCCCATACTTGTCCCGCGTCGCGGCGGCCCGACTTCTCATAGCCGGCTTCCGCTTCGGCTTTTACGCGGTGACCGCGCTTGTACTTCGACAATGCCGAAGAAGTAACAAAAAAGACGATCAGCAGCGCGAACCAGACCGGCTCGCCCAACGTCACAAAGCCGGTCCCCATAATGACGGCCGACCATGCTCCCGAAGCCGACAAGGAACGATGCCGGTAAGCTGCCGCCGCGATCAGGCCGCTGCTGACAAGGCCCGCGAGCAGCCGAAGTACCCATATGTCGATTATGCCAACCACCGCTATTCGCTCCTTTCAACGGATCACAGAGTCGCCATCGCTTCCCGCCATCGATCCGGATGATTCGTACAGATGAGAATGTCCGGGTCAAGCGCCGCGACCTTTCGGATCGCCGCCGCGTCGTCGATCGTCCAAGCCAGCGTCTGAATGCCATGCTGCCGCAGCAATGCCGCCCTCGTTCCGTTCAGCTTCGTGTAGGCGAGCGACAGGAAATCCGCTCCGAGCTCCCGAAGCTCCTGCGGCAGCGTTGAACGCCACCTGTCCACGATAAGCCCCGTTCTTACCCGGTCGGTCAGCTTGCGCAAGGCGTGAAGCGCACCCGCATGAAACGAAGTGACCACGACCTCGTTCTCCATTCCGTACGAAAAAATAAGGTCCAGCGCATAACGCTCCAGCTGCGGATATTTGACGCCTTCCGTCTTCAGCTCGATGTTCAGCTTGCGCTTCCCGCGAACGGCTTCCAATACCTGCTTCAGCGTCGGAATCGGCTCGCCGCGGTATATGCGCGAGAACCAGCTGCCCGCGTCAAGCGACGCCAGCTCCGCCGCCGTCCAATCCTTGACTTCGCCTTTGCCGTTCGTCGTTCTGCGCAGCGTATAATCGTGAATAACGACCGGAACTTGATCCTTGGACAGCTGGACGTCGATCTCGATCCATTCAATCCCGGGATCTTCAAGCGCAAGATTAATCGCCGCCAGCGTATTCTCCGGGGCTCGGCCCGACCACCCGCGATGCGCGACGCACGGATTTCTCATCGTATGCTCCCTCCTCTTAAGTTACTCGGCTTCCAAAGTCCCGTCCTTGCGCGCTTTCGCGCCATACGATATCGATGTCAGCCGCGCCAGCAGCGCTTCGGCATCCGGCTGCTCCATCGGCTTCGGCTGCGCTTTGTCTCCGGACATCGGATAAAACTTCAAATCGCAATCGCCGTTTTTCGTGCAAACCGCGTCCAGCACGCCCGTTTCACCCGTCTTGCCCTTCGGATAAGCGCTAAAAATAAAGTTTCCTAAACTGTATGCGATCCATTTTCCTTTATACGTCTCAAAGCCTTGCAGCACATGGGGATGGCTGCCGATCACAAGATCGGCTCCGGCGTCGATATATTGCTTGGCGAAGTCGCGCTGGTACGGCAGCGGCTCGTCGGAACGTTCCTCGCCCCAATGGACCATCACGACAACGATGTCGGCTTGCTCCGAGGCGTTTTGAATTGCGGCCACCGCTCTTGTCGTATCGTACGTTTCGGCTACGCCGGCCTGGTTTTTGTCCGCCTTCCAGGACACATCCGGCACGACGCGGCTTAAGCCGATATAGGCGACCTTTAAACCGTTCGCCTGCATTATCGCGGGAGCGAACGCTTCCGTATCGTCGTTTCCGGCTCCCATATGACGGATGCCCGCTTCGTCAAGATGATCCATCGTATCGAGTAAGCCTTCGACCCCCTGGTCAAGCGTATGGTTATTGGCAAGGCTGACGATGTCGATTCCGGAATCGCGAAGCGCGGGCAAGGCATCCGGCGATCCTTTAAACACATATGTTTTGTTCTCGGCAGGGATCCCCCGCTCCGTCACCGGATATTCCAAATTGCCCGCCATAATGTCGGGATCGCTTAAGTAAAGCTTCGATTCCTTGTACGGATAATCGTATCCGTGCTCGGCGATCATGTCCCCGACCGAAGCCCCAAGCAAAATATCGCCGACAAACGCGAGATGAGCCGTTTTCCCGCCCTCTCCCGCATTGGCGCCGCCGGCGGACGGATTGTCCGATGCGGCCGGTTCTCTGCCCGTATCGTTCCCGTTCGCATCGCTCCCGGGCGTTTCCTCCGGAGTTTCCGATTCGCTTCCCGCCGGCTGATCTTCATCACCTCCGGCTGCCGAAGCTTCCGGATCGGCCGACGGATCGGCTGACGGAGACGGATCGGCCGACGGATCGGCCGACGGCTCCGCCGACTGCATCGCCGTTTCCCCGCCGCTGGCTGAAGGCGATTCGTCCATCGTAAGCCATACGGCGATAAGCACCGCCAGCAAGCCTAGCATCAATAGATTAATCGCCGTTAAACGGCGCAAACGTTTCTTGCGTTTGGCCTTTTCCCGTCTATGTATTTCGGAACGCGTCACGGTCATGCTGAAATGGCTCCCCTTTCTGCGCGAAGTTGAACCTTCTCTCTTCCTCGTTTGAGCCTAACGATCTGTTCCATTATAGCAATCTTGCAGCGGCCTGTGAAAGATTAATAGACGAGAAACGCAAAAAAAGAAAAGTCCGGCATTCGCTACTTCGGGCAATCCCGAGTCGCTCGCGCCGGACTTTTATTTTGTTCTTTATGCCTTTAACGTTGCCGCCGCTTCTTCGACGGATTCGGCCAACGTCTCCATGTAGAGCGGATCGCGGTTCAGCATCTCGATGCGCTCCAGCGCCATGCCCAGATCGGCTGCGGCCTGCTTGGCCTCGATATCCAGATCGTACAACACTTCCAGATGGTCGGATACGAATCCGACCGGAGCGACAAGAACGCCCTTGTATCCTTCCGCGCTCAGCTTCTCGAGCGTTTCCAGTATATCCGGCCCAAGCCAAGGCTCCTTCGTACGGCCGGCGCTTTGCCAGGTGAACTGCCAATCCTTTACGCCTGCCCGGCCTGCAACCGCTTCGGACGTTTCCAACAGCTGGCGTTCGTACGGGTCGCCGAGCTCGTTGATTTTGGCCGGAAGACTATGCGCGCTGAACAGCACCTTCACCGGCGTCGCTCCGCCCGATGTCCGGTCCAGCTTGGCCAGTCCGTTCCGAACCCGCTCCGTCAACGCTTCGATCAGCTTCGGATGCAAATGATACGACTCGACGCCGGCAAGCTCAATGCCGCGCTCTTCCGCTTTCGCCTTGGCCCGTTTTAAATAGCCGCCGACGCTCATCGAGGAATAATGCGGCGCAAGCACGATGCCGACCGCACGCTTGATGCCGTCCGCAGCCATGGCTTCCACCCCGTCTTCGATATACGGGCTGGCATGCTTTAAGCCTTGGTAGCATACGAATTTGCCGGGGGCAAGCTGCTCGAGCTTATCCTGCAGCCCCGCAACCTGACCGTCCGTGTTTTCCCTAAGCGGGAAAACGCCGCCGACGATCGCTTCGTAACGCCCTTTCAGTTCGGCAAGCAGCTCCGGCGTAGGCGGGTTCCCTCTGCGAATATGCGTATAATACGATTCAATGTCGTCCATGCTTTTCGGGGTGCCGTAAGACATGACGAGCACGC
This sequence comes from Paenibacillus thailandensis, assembly GCF_042685365.1. NCBI lineage: Bacteria > Bacillati > Bacillota > Bacilli > Caryophanales > Paenibacillaceae > Paenibacillus > Paenibacillus thailandensis. The sequence continues at coordinate 200,221 of NZ_JBHUMY010000016.1, forward strand.
CGATTTTATCGTTAGATTGAGACATGACTGACGTCCTCCTTCCCATCTCTTGCCTCGATGGCTTGCAGCGAATAATGATGTATGAAATCCGTCAAATGCTTCAGTTTGTCCAGGGATGCTTCGGGAAAGAGTCCGTGCCCCAAGTTAAACACGAATCCGGGCTGCTCAAGCCCTTGGTCGATAATGTCCTTCGCATGCTTCTCGATAACGCGTTCCGGCGCCGTAAGCACGACCGGGTCCAAATTGCCTTGAACCGCAAACTTGCCGCCAAGGCGGCGTCTTGCTTCCGGAAGCGACACGCGCCAATCGACTCCGATCACGTCGGCTTTCAGATCGGTAAGCTCGGGAAGCAGCTCGCCGGAGCTGACGCCCGGAAAATAAATTTTCGGCTGCGGCAAATCGGACAATTCGGCGAAAATCCGCTTGATCACCGGCAGCACAAACTCGCGGAAATCATGCGGCGCGAGCGCTCCGACCCAGCTGTCGAACAGCTGGAACGCTTTGCCGCCGGCAGCCATATGGGCGCGCAAGTAAGCGATGACCATATCGCCCAGCTTGTCCATGAGCTTATGCCATACGGCGGGCTCGCCGTACATAAGCGCCTTCGTTTTTAAATAGGTCTTGGAAGGCTTGCCTTCTATTAAATAGCTTGCAATCGTAAACGGCGCCCCCGCGAATGTAATCAGAGGCACCTCAAGCTCCCGGTCCAAGATCCGGATCGTCTCCAGCACATGGCCCAGATCGCCTTCGACGTCGATCGGCTTCAGCCGCTCCACGTCCGCCGCCGTGCGGATCGGATTGTGGATGACGGGACCGACGTTGGCGACAATATCGAAATCTACGCCGATCGAAGCGACCGGATTCATAATATCGGAATATAAAATAGCTGCGTCCACGCCAAGCTTCCGGACCGGCATCATCGTAACTTCGGCCGCCAGCTCCGGCTGCTTGCATATTTCTAGCAACGAATATTTCTCTTTTATTTTACGGTATTCCGGATCGTACCTTCCCGCCTGCCGCATGTACCATACCGGCACGCGATCGACGTGTTCCTTCCGGCTTGCCCGGATGAAACGGTCGTTGTAGCCCATTGCCGTTCCCCCATTTCTAAATTGTGGTCTCTATCCCATTATGCCCGTTTTCATTTTTCCTAACAACCGGCGCCGTTGCCGTTCCTATGACAATACTATGACAAACGATGTACGGTTGCATGAAGAAACCATGAAGGTTTCATGGTTTATTGAGGCCGGATCGGAACCTATCGCACAGCGATTATACACGATGCTGCAATATCACATCCTCCGTTCGGCGACAACACGTCTGTCCGGCCGTATTCGGGGAAATAAGCGGACAGCGTCGGCCAAACCGGCCCCCTTCTCTCCGTCAGGCGCTTTTCCGCCCACGTTTGCCGCTGGACCGGGTATGGTATACTAGCTTGTATGGAACAGTGGAAAATTAATCTAATCGTCTTATGGTTCGGGCAATTTCTGGTCAATGCGGGCATGACCATGATTTTGCCCTTTATGTCGCTTTACCTGCAATTCGATCTGGGATTGACCGACCCGCATGAAATCGGCGTATGGGCGGGCATTATTTTCGCGGGAAACTTCGTCACCTCGTTTATTTTCCAGCCGATATGGGGCAAGTACGCCGACCGTTACGGCCGCAAGGTGATGCTGCTCCGCTCCGGCTTCGGCATGGCCGTCGTCATGGCGCTGATGGGCTTCGCGACGACGCCGTGGCACTTGCTGCTGCTGCGCATGCTGAACGGCACGATCTCGGGGTTCAATCCCGCTTCGGTCTCGCTCGTGTCGGCAACGACGCCCAAAAACAAAACGGGCTTCGCCATGGGCACGCTCCAATCCGGCGGCATTGCCGGCACGATTCTCGGGCCCCTCATCGGCGGACTTCTTGCCGACACGATCGGCTACCGGCCGATTTTTTATTTGACGGGTTCGTTAATGTTCGCCGCCTCGCTGCTTGCGCTGTGGGTCGTCAAAGATCCGTTCAACCGGTCGGCCGCGGCGAAAGCGGAGCAGGACAGCGTCCGCGAAGGGCTGCTTAAGCTGGCGAAAATACCTGGCTTGATGCCGCTGTACGCCGTCACGTTTTTGATCCAATTCGCGATGATGAGCCCGATGACGCTCATCCCGCTGTTCGTGCAGGAGCTTCACGGAACGACGGCCAACTTGGCGCTTTGGGCCGGCATGGTCAGCTCGGCGACCGGCCTCTCCAACATGATCGCTTCCCCCCTGCTCGGCAAGCTGAGCGACCGGGTCGGCTCGGAGAGAATACTCGGCGTTTCGCTGGTCGGAGCGGCGGTATGCTTCGTGCCTCAAGCGTTGTCGCATACCGTATGGCAGCTGCTCCTGTCGCGCTTTGCCCTCGGCATTTTCTTAGGCGGGCTGAACCCGACGGTCAACGCCTTGATCCGGAAATATACGCCGGACAGCATGGTGGGACGAGCCTACAGCTTCAACTCCAGTACGCTTGCGCTGGGCAATATGGTCGGACCGATCGTCGGCGGCGCGTTGTCCGGGCCTGTCGGCATCCAAGGGCTGTTCGTCTTGTCGGCCGCATCCCTTTCGGGCGGAACGGTCTGGGTGTGGCAGACGCTGCTTCGGAGACGAAAGCCTGCGTCACGCCTCTAAAGCCATTCAAAATCCGCGTTCCGGACCTTCGGAATGCGGATTTTTTGATGGGATGACGGCTTATTGTTCCACCCGGCTGCCCGAATTCGCTCGCCGGCAACGGAGGGTTGCGCTGTCATTTGACGGCTACGAGCCGTTATACGCGATTTCGTCCATAAGCCGCTCCGTTTGCGGCACGACCGTCTCGTCCTCGATCCGAAGATGCTCCGCGATGATCATGAGCGACTGGAACATACGGTCCAGCGCCTCTTCGTCCGTAGCGCCTTCCCTGCATCCCGACAAATACGCTTCGTAAAACTCCGCCGCCAGGCGGTCGTCCTCCTTCAGGACGGATGCGGCACCGTTTTGTCCCGTTCCGCCCTGCCGTGCAGCCACCGGATAGATGACGCTTCTTTCCAAACGGATATATCGCTGCCAATCTTTCATAAAGGCGAGAAATTGCTCCCTCAATTCGAGATGCAGCTCGCTCCAAGCGTTCGGTTTATCTCTGTCCGGCTTGAGACGCATGTAGCGGCATAATCCACGCAGCCGTTCCTGCAGCGCTTCGCGCTCTTCTTTCCATTGATCGTAGCTGTCGTAGAAATCAAGCAAGGTCGTCTTTGTTTGCGTAAGCATCGCGATTCCGTCCTTTCCCGTTACCTTAAGAGCGGTTTATGGCCGCCGTTCCTGAAAGCTTTGCCTTTATGCGCCGTAACCTTGGCCCATCCGCTGCGCAGCAGAGGGAGCAGGTAATAGTCGAGCCCGATGCGGCCCGCATTCGTTCCGGCGGCAAACACGATGAAGCCGAGCAGCAGCAGCCAAGGATTGGTGCTTACGGTCCCTGCGAAGAGGAACAAGAAATTCAGCATCATTCCGAAGAAAGCTGCCGCAAGCGTAAGACCTCCGACGATGAGCCCGATGCCGATCAGAAACTCCCCGACCGGAATAAAGAAGTTAATCAGCTTTACGTTCGGCAGAACAACATGCTCGAGAAAATAAGTGTAATTCGGGAACAAAACAGCTTCCGTCGTCTTATCCGCCACCGGGTATTGCACCGCGTTCGCCAAAAACTTACTTGCGTCGAATCCTCCGTTCAGCTTATGCCAACCCGCCTCCAGCCACTGCCAGCCCAAGTAAACGCGAAGCAGCACAAATTGCTCTTCGGAGAAGAAATTGGCGATGCCAAGGGGATTGTTTGTGTTTTGCGGACGCGTGCACTAGCTTGAGGAGCTCATGTATCCGAAGGAGGCCGAGGCCGGCAGCTTTTTGTTTCGGGAAGGGGATCCTGTCGGGAAGGTGTATTATATCCGATCGGGCAAAGTGAAGCTGAAAAATATAACCGAAGACGGGAAGCAGTTCATTGTATCGATTTTGCAGACGGGCGATTTTATTTGCGAGCCGGATCGCGGCACGGACGCCGTTCACAGCCTCAGCGCCGAGGTTATCGAGCATTCGAATTTTGGCGTCATCGAGTGGAAGGAGCTTCAAACGTTATTGTTCCGGCATGGCGATTTCGCCGTTCCATTCATGAACTGGATGATGCTTACCCGCCGAGTGGCCGAATCGAAGTTCCGCGATTTGCTTCTTTTCGGCAAGCCGGGCGCGCTGGCCTCCACGCTGATCAGGCTCGCCAACTGTTACGGGGTGCTTGATCCGGACGGCATCAGGCTCGAATTGAAACTGACGCACGTTGAGCTTGCGGAGATGATCGGGACAACCCGGGAGGGCGTCAGCCGGATGTTAAACGGCATGAAGCAGGAAGGCATTATCGATATCCGTAAAGGACATATCGTCATCTTGAGCCTGGCCGCGCTCCGCAAAATCTGTCAATGACCGGAATGTCCGCCCTGCCCGAAGGAATTGTGCCGGATTTAACGGCAGCCGCGCCTTCCCCCGGTTTTCTGCTTGGCGGCGGCATTTAGATATGACGTTGACTTTTAAATTCGAAAATCTCCTCAACAGCTTGCGGATACCCGCCCGATTTTCGAAAGGAGTCCCCAACCATTGCGGCAGCTTTCTTGAAAGATGAGCGGCTCAACACATGGTCTGCCGCCTCGCGCAGTTGAGTGGCAGTCAAGCTTTGCATTTGCAATTTCATTCCTGCCCCGATATCGGCGACTTGTCCGGCAACGATCGGCTGGTCCGCGCTTTGCGGGATTACGATTAGCGGAACCCCGTAGTAGAGACCTTCATGGGCACTGTTCATACCGCCATGCGTAATAAACAATTTAGCATATTGCAGTACTTCGGTTTGCGGAACGTAATTTTTTACGATGAAGCTGTCAGGAATTCCCCCTAATTCGGAAATTTGGGTTTTACTCCCGACCGACATGACAATCGTATGATCCGTGTTGGCAAATGCCTCAAAACAAAGCTTGTAGAAATCGATGGATTGATTAAAGACTGTACCCAGCGAAATGTAAATGGGGTTTTTCCCCTTAATTGATGTAAAGTCGAAATTTTGTCGAGTTAAACGCGAAGCGATGGATGGACCAACAAATTTATATGATCCGTCGAAGGCTTCTCCATAAGGTTGAAACTCCCTTGTCGTATAAACGATTGTAAGCGGTGCAGGATTACAAAACACTTCGTAAGGAGAACGGATCTCCACGCCGTATTTTTCCTTCGCCGTTGCCGCCAGGCTTTGAAATTTATCGTTTATAGGCCCAGTTATTTCTTTAGGGACTTCAATGAAAAATTGTTCCAACGTTTTATCGAACGATGCTTCGGTCTGCGCAAAAGAAGTGCAAGAGTTGATTGCGGGAAGCTTAAGAATGTGAGCAAGCATACGTCCGCAGCCAAACATGGAATCATGGATGATGTAATCGAAGCGCTCTCCTTCGGTCTGTTCAAGCACGCTTGGTACGACAATATCTGCCGTAAGTAACAGACCGTTGATTCTTTCGAGCAAGTAATTTCTTCCGCCCGAGATAAAGGCTTTTATCAATTTTTGCTCGTCAAAGGTTCGTACGGAAGCGCCCGTCTTCTCGATCCGTTCCCGAAAAGCTTCTATGCAAAAGTATACGACCTCTTCCCCACGCGAAATAAGCTCCTGCACAACTCCGATCGTCGGATTGATATGTCCTTCCGATCCGCCATTAATAAATAAAACGCGCGCCATTTATACCGCTCCTTTGGCTATAAGAAAGCTTTATTTCACAATCGCTACCGCAAGCCCGTCGTAGCCCGGCAGCACGGTGCTTACGAGACGTTCGTCCGACGCAATCCGTTCGTTGAACGAACGAACGGCCTGCACGGCGGGACCTTGCTTATCCATATTGGTCGTGCGTCCGCGCAGCAAGATGTTGTCCGCCACGATGACGGCTCCCGGGTTCGCAAGCTCCAGCGCGTAGTCCAGATAAGCGGGATAGCCTTCCTTGTCCGCGTCGATAAAGAAAAAGTCGAACCGGCTCCCTTCCTCCTTCAGCGCCTTCAAGCTTTCCTTCGCGTCCCCCGTCCGGTAGCTGACTTGCGAGCCGAAGCCCGCCGCCGCCATATGCCGCTCGGCGATTTCCGCGTTCCGCTGCGACAGCTCCAGCGACGTAATATGGCCGTCCGCACCGAACCCTCTGGCCATGCAGATGCCGCTGTAACCGCCAAGCGCCCCGATCTCCAATACCCGCTTCGCACCGGACATCCGGACGAGCATCGTCAGCAGCCTGCCGTAACCGGCCGCCACCGACACGTCCTTAATGCCCGCTTCGGCCAATCCTTCACGGACCGCCGCCAGCTCCGCATCCTCCTTATATAGCGATTCTACATATTGTTCGTCCGTCATTCGTATGATCTCTCCATTGTGTCTGTTTTGCGTTTTTGATTGCCGATTTCAAAACTTTTGCTTCCGCTATGGTAAATATTCGTTGCATTGTCCTATACTTGATTGTATGATTTTGACCGGCGCATGACAACTGCCGCGGGACCGGCCCTTGCCGGAGCTTCGCGGACCGACCGGCGTTATTCGGCCGCGCCGGTGCGTTTTCATCGTCCTTGTCTAAGGACGAACCGTTTCGGCGAGAACTATAAGGACATTTATAAGAGCAAGCTTATAAACCCTTATCTTATTGCACAAGGATATTTATAAGTCCTTATATTGAAATAAAGGAGAGAACAACGATAATGACTAAGCTTCAACTGATCGCCACCGCTCCGATGGGACTGGAAGCGATCGTTTCCCGCGAGCTGAAGGAGCTCGGCTACGCGGATCAATACGTGGAGAACGGACGGGTCGTCTTCACGGGCGAACCGATCGACATTTGCCGGACGAACCTGTGGCTCCGCTCCTCCGACCGGGTGCTGGTCAAAATGGCGGAATTCCCGGCGACGACGTTCGAGGAGCTGTTCGAAGGAACCCGGGCGATCGACTGGCCGGCCTGGATTCCCGGCGACGGCGAATTCCCCGTCGAAGGGCGCTCCCATAAATCGCAGCTCTCCAGCGTCCCGGCTTGCCAAAGCATCGTCAAAAAAGCGGTCGTCGAAAAAATGAAGGAACGTTACGCCACGGAATGGTTCCCCGAGGACGGAGCGCGGTTCGTCATCGAGGTATGGCTGCAGAACGATATCGCCATGATTACGCTCGATACGACCGGAGCGGGGCTGCACAAACGCGGCTACCGCCAGCTTGTGACCGAAGCGCCGCTCAAAGAAACGATGGCTGCCGCGCTGATCGATCTTAGCCGCTGGCACCCGGAGCGGCCGCTGTACGATCCGTTCTGCGGCTCGGGCACGATTCTCGTCGAAGCGGCGCTCAAAGGCTGGAACATCGCGCCGGGGCTGCGCCGCTCGTTCAACAGCGAAGGCTGGCCGCTAGTGCCGGACGAGCTGTGGGAGCAGGCGAGGGAAGAAGCGTTCGACGCGGTCAAGGACGACATTCCGCTGCAAATCGCCGGGTCGGACATCGACCCCGGAGCGATTGAAGTGGCGCAGGCCGCCGTTCGGCGTGCCGGCTTCGCCAAAGATATCAAGCTGGACATCCTCCCGATCGCCAAAGCGAAACCGGAAGGCGACTACGGCGTCATCGTCACGAACCCGCCGTACGGCGAGCGGCTGGGCGACGCCAAAACCGCCGAAACGGCGGCCCGGCAGCTCGGGATGCTGGCCAATACGCTGCCGACCTGGTCTTTTTTTGCGATCAGCCCGTCCAAAACGTTCGAGCACCACTTCGGCAGGCCGGCCGACAAAAAGCGGAAGCTGTTCAACGGCCGGATCGAATGCCACTACTACCAGTTTTTCGGTCCGCTGCCGAAAGGCTTACACAAAAAGAATGATTAACTCAAAAAGGAGCCGGTTTAGGCTCCTTTTTAAGTTTTTCCATTAAGCTAATGTTCCCCGTTAGTTTAATAAGGGATTCCTCTATTTTTCTATAAATAGACTCCAGTCTAGTCCATATTTAGTTATCTGTCCGACCTCCCCCATGGTGTCTAAGCATAGGATGAGATGTGCTAAAATCATGGGAGGTGTTTTGCGGATGGAATGTCTGACTACAAAAACAAAGCGCCGTAAAAAGAAAACGATTATCGTTTGTAAAAAGAAGAAAGCGAAGAAAAAACGTCGTGTTATTATTGTAAGAACCTCAGCGTTTAGGGCTGTCAATGCTACTGCTGACCAAACAGTTACTGCCAATACTCCTGTAGTCCCAGTTCAGTATCCAAATCAAATATTTGATATAAACAATGAATATGACACGGCTACATCGACCTTTACTCCAAAGCAAGATGGAATATATTTTATTATTGCTAGTGTTTCATTTTTCCCTGATGATGTGATGACAAATTATAGACTGGTATTAAATATTCGTGTAAACGATTTCCCAATAGTAACTGATGACGAATTTTTTGGCGCCAATCCAGTTCCAACCGGTGATCAAATAAGTGTTTCCGGTATCTTAAAATTAGAAAAAGGTGACAAAGTGACAATCTCTCTCTTCCCTACCACCGATGGTATAATTGTTGCAGACCCGAGGGGTACTCACTTCGAGGCATCAAGACTCACTTCGATAAAACATTAGGGTGACACTTTTAGGGAAGAAAAGTTTCCTAACTAAACTATGTTGCCAGATAACATAGAAAAGGCGGCTGGTATGGACCGGCTGCCGTCATGACTAATTGAGCTGTCGTCCCCCGTTAGTTCAACAATTCTAGAAATAGAAGAAAATCATCCAGTACCTTCGTTGCTAATCAAAAATGATCCGATTCTAATTGCGTGTATAATATCAATTCTAATTCATTATCCAAGTATTATTGAACTAACGTTCACCGATAGCTTAATGATTATTTAGCAATCGAACGTGATGATAATTCTTAAATCAGACGGTTCTTTTCTGCCAACCAAGCGCTTAACAACATCCATAATATGTAAGTTACTTTTATCATTTTGAAAATCATGGTTAAACTAACCACACAAACATAAAATCCAACAAACTGTAAAACGAATTTATCATCAGACACATTGTACATTCCAGTCCATATCCACAATATACCTACGATCAACAAAGAGAAGCTAATACTTCGTCTTTTTATGAACGCAGCAACAATATATAAAATAATCATACCTAAAAATAAATATGCAATTAAAAAAAGTCTGCCACCCGATTTTCCTTTCGGTTTTAATACCACATTAATGATACCTCAAAATGGAATTATCCATCCCGTTAGCCCAATCAAATGAACTAGTTTTACTTTTTTAACGGTTCACCATATTTAAATTCTACTAATCTTATCTTATACTCATTGAACAACTCATCCTCAGATATATAATTTATGGAAACTCTTCCACCCTTCCTTACTTCCTTTTTTATATATCGGAATTCATTATCTTCGTTCTCCAGTTTATCTTCCAAGTGGTAATCTCTCTCTCTAACCGGATGTATAATTTTGACTTTATCCCCATCCTGAAATAAGACAACATCCTTATTCCCACTAGCCAAGGTTTGCTTCCACTTGATATACTTGCCCCCAGAACCTGTACTCAAACCAAATCCATCATGTTTAACGATAACTGCATCCTTTACTATCTTTACTTGACCTTCAACCTCATACTCCAAGTAAAAAGGAAATTCCCCATATGCATATGCAGGTCTAGGTGGGTCTTCAGTTAATGAAAGACCAATGTACATCAGAAGCCATGGGCCTGCCAAAAAAGCAAACAGAAGAAGAAAGACTATTGCCCCGCTGAGTAATAATCGCTTCAATTTGATTCCTCCAATGCCTATGTTTTGCCCAGTCTTCAATAAATAACAAATGTTCTAAAACGCTTTATCCGGCATAGTTACGATTTTTCAATTCTGAACAAACTTCTTCTGTTAACTTTTAAGAGCCACTGTTATTTACCATTTGCAAATTGATCAAGAGTATCTGAAAGTACTTCGATTCTGTCTTGCAAATCATCAATGGCTCTTTAAGGCAATAGCAATTTCATTTCTGAGTAATTTGTTTTCTGTAACTCTTAAATGTTTTATTAGCAATACTACTATTTCTTCATCTTTGTGCTGACTTGCCTCAGAAATAACTAAAGATGCTTCTCTTAGATTACCGCTCTCAAGACCTTGCTCTAAGCGTTTATGATCCATATTTTCCCATCACATTTACAAATGAATTCCTTTCAGTAATTTCACTTCAACCTACTCTAAAGTACCCTCTCATTATACTACTTTGTTTTGGAACTATCTCCCTCTCAGTTTTATGACAATTGTTAATATTTATAATTAAACAGGGTACTAAGTCCAGCTCCGCTGCCGAAAGCTTTGCTTAAAAAGCAATGATGAAACAAAAGAGGAGCCGCAAAGGCTCCTCTTTTATCACCGCTTATTTCATCCCGGTATACACCCGGGCTCATTTGGTCTGAGTCAAAATATGTTATAACGATAATGTTTTGGGCCTCTAGAATGCCCTGCGTTGTTTCTGGATCGGGGATTTTTCAATGAACAGGCTAAACGATTTTATTCTCTTCCTTCACAGCGATAACCTCCCTTGCTGCTTCTATGAAAGATAACATAGTTGGTGAAAGCCACTTGTCTTTATGCCATAACATCTGTGTATACACGTGCAAGTCCGGGATTTGCCATGGAAGAGCAACAAGTTCGCCTCGTTCAACTTCTGCTTTCGCCGTTATTTCAGGAAGAAAGGCAATACCGATTCCCGCAATTGCACATTGTTTAATGGCTTCGGCATTTTGAAACTCCAAATACGTAATATCATCTATGCCCTCTTTCTCGAATCCCCGGTCAAACATGGTTCTATAAGTACAACCCTTTTCATTAGTCAGAAACACTTCTCCGTGAAAATTCTCCAGCTGTAGTACGGTTTGTTTCGCCAGTGGATGGTCTGGAGCAGCGAATAAGCGGAAAGTTTCTTCCAGCAACGGTTCCACTGCTAGCCCCGTTGATCGGATGGGCTCGTCCAACATAAAGATGACATCAGCGGTTCCATCAAAAAGCGTTTGCTTGAGTTGCTGATTGGAAACAGAGCGGAAGATGAGACGCACTCCCGGATAGCGCGAGCGAAATAAGCGGAAGACGACTGGAAGCCGATAAGCGCAGAGAACCTCATTAGCACTTATCGTTAGGGTGCCGCTTAGATTTTCATTGTCGTGAACGATGCCGCGAGCTTCGTCTAATTTGTTTAGCACGCCTTGGACATGAGTTAAAAAGCGTTTACCTGCGGTTGTGAGAACGAGCTGCTTGCCCAAGCGGTCAAAGAGACGTACGCCAAGCTCATCCTCCAATGCTTTTATTTGCATCGTGACGTTGGAAGGAACGTAGTTCAGCACTTCCGCGGCCCGACTGAAATTTAAAGTTGATGCAACTGTGCGGAACGTATTCAGCTGGCGCAATTCCATCGTATTATCCCCTTTTGCTTTCAATATTATTGAATACTACTTTGAAATCTGTTCACTTTTATTGAGGGTATCACGAATCTATACTAACAACAAGAAATACATTCTATGTAAGTTTTTATTTTGAAGGGAGCGACAAAACGATGGATTATGAGATTTTTGATTTAGGCGACGTAACACTCCAATCGGGCGTGACGTTACCGAACGCTTTTCTTGCTTATAAAACTTATGGAAGATTGAATGAGAACAAAGATAATGTGATCATCTACCCCACTGCTTTTGGCGATCAGCATGTTCAGAATGAATGGTTGATTGGGAACGGCATGGCACTAGATCCGCAGAAATATTTCATTATCGTTCCAAATCTGCTGGGTAACGGACTCTCTTCGTCTCCCAGTAACACTCCTCCCCCATTCGACCGGGCTAATTTCCCGCATGTAACCATCTATGACAATGTTAGATTACAGCATCGGCTGGTGACCGAAAAATTCGGCATTCAAAAGATCGCTCTCGTAGTTGGATGGTCAATGGGAGGCATTCAAGCCTTTCAATGGGGGGCAAGTTATCCAGACATGGTTGAACGAATTGCGCCTTTCAACGGAGTTGCAAAAACCTGGCCCCAAACGTATGTGGTCCTGGACGGAATGAAAGCTCCGCTCATGGCTTCAGTCGGCTTCGATTCAAGTAAACTAAACCGGTTGACTTCTGCGGATATGCGCGCCGTTGGCCGTGTCTATGCGGGATGGGGCGTATCTCATGCGTTTTACAGAGAGGAACTTTATCGTGAGCTGGGATTTGAATCATTGGCAGATTTTGTGGTTGGCGTATGGGAGGATAGCTTTATGAAGCTCGATCCGCACAATGTCCTGGCCATGTTATGGACAGGCCAAAATGCGGATATTAGCGAAAATCCCACTTATAACGGAGATTTCGATAAGGCGCTCAAAAGCATTAAAGCGCTCGCCTGCATCATGCCTGGGAGCACGGATCTCTTCTGCACGGCGGACGATAACGAATACGAAGCTAAGCTTATACCTAATGCTGCTTATTATCCTATCAAGTCGATCTGGGGGCATTTTGCCGGACGCGGAATCAACATTGCCGATAATAAAGTTATTGATGACAACCTAAAACACTTGTTGGCGCTAAGTCCAAACCGCTTATAGAAGCGGATGGCCGAAGTATTGAACCCTTCAACGCTAAGTTCCACTCCGTGTGCTCCCCTCTCAATGCCTATAGACATCGCGCGGTTCGTCAGACTGAAGCCAAGGCCGCGCACACGATTAATAAAGAAGGAGCCTTATAGGCTCCTTTCCGAGTTCTTCCCGCTGTAGTCATTAATTGCGTCTAGTGCTTTCGAAGAAGCGATAAGTGAATTCGCAAATAAAGGATGACTAAGGCATAAAACGGCACTGAAAACCATAATTCCCACCCTTTATATACCAAGTATCCTGTTAGCAACGAAAGAACTTCATAAGTTATTGCGAAAAGCGTCATTCCGATTAGATACAGTACGAAATCACGTTTTCTAAACGGCATGAAATTCAAAATAATAACACCAAACGATGGCGGCAACAAAAATTGTAAGATAAGATCCTCTATCGTTATAGATGGTGACTCAGAATCATACAGATCAAGAATCAAGCCGAAGATAAGATCAATGTTAATGGTGATCGCAGCCAGCCAGCCCCAAAATATATAAATTTCCTTTAAAGATATGCGCTTGGGCATAAACCATACGAACGGCAATGTGAAGCAAAGGGTTATAAAACCAAACCAAATTCCCATTTTTCACCCTCCAGAATAAGGGTATTATACCACCTCTTCAATTGCTTTATTCATGGATAAAGGCCATGTCGTCGTCATTGTTCATGTATGCGCACCGGGGTTGAAGCAGGCCAAGTTTTAGTCATTATAAAATCAGTTTGTTCCTCATCACCCATATAAAACGAGTGCGCTCCCTTTTGAACAAACCCCAACTTTTTATAAAACGCAATGGCCTTCGCGTTCTTTTCCCAAACCCCTAGCCAGATCATCCGTTTGTTTTGTTTTATGGCTATTTCCATCGCTTTGTCAAACAGATTTTTGCCAAGCCCTTTTCCTTGAAATTTGTTTCGTATATAAATCCTCTCAATTTCGAGTGACTCATCACCCATCTTTTCAGATTGAGCATCGTTCATATTCACCTTTAAATATCCGGCAATTTCTTCATTTACAAAGATGAAATAAAACTCCGAAGAGATATTGGACAATTCCTTTTCCAACTGTTTAGCGTTAAACGCCTTATCCAAATAGGCTTTCATATTTTCCGGTGAGTTCTGATCTTTAAACGTATCGCTGAATGTTTCGATACTTATTGTTTGGAGTATTTGTAAATCTTCGCGGCTGCACTTTTTTATTGTTACAGTCATTTTTATTTTTCGCTCCTTTGTTTAAAATCAATAATTTCTCTTGTTCCCCTTTTTCACAAATTCCCAGTCCGTTTCTATATTTTTTCTAACTCTTTGAAGAAGATGAAACAGGGTTTCTGCTTCGTTTTCGGAAAATCCCGCTAAAGCGACTTTATTCGAATGATCGTTTTCTCTTTTTATAAAAGGAAACACTTTTTCCCCTTTTTCTGTTGGGAAAAGTTTTTTTATTTTTTTGTTATGCTCATCGTCTTTCTTTTCAATAAAGCCATTCATTTCAAGCTTTTGTATTGCACGAGCTGCGGTCGTTCGGTCCACTTTTATCATTTCAGCTAACTTTTCTTGAATGATTCCCGGGTTTTCACATATTCGGACAAGGTACAAATACTGTCCTTTGGTGAGGTTATACTCTTTAAATTCGATATTGCTTATCGAATCTAACGCTCTGGCGATCATTCCAATCTCGCGTAAAATTTCCTTCATATGTTCAACTCCATCAAGTTGTTTGGCTACAAAATATTATAATGCTTTTTGTTGCATTTGCAACAAAAAGCAGATGTCCTGAAACGTCTTTCTATAAACAAAATAACCCCCATTGTTAGTCGTGCCTAACAATGGGGGTGCATTTCATAATGACCGGCTGCCGTACTATCTTTTGTAACGGTTCAAACTCATGGAAACGGACCACGTCCTTTAGTCACTTGATCGCTCCCTTCGCATGATCCGCCCTTGTAAAGGAAGCAGCCGCAGACTCGGCTTCTTGATAAGCTTTGGCTAATACTTCCTCCCTTCTTAAGAAATAATTCCCTTGGGCACGGATGATTTGATAGTCGACTCCCATAAAGTTGAACATCGCTTTTAAAAATTTGTGGGAATATTCGACTTCCGCGTACCAATCCTCGTTCGTATAGATCCCGTCGCTCGCTTGAATGACAAGGACGTTTCTGCCGTCGTTCAGAAGACCGACCGAGCCTTTGTCCGTATAGGCAAAAGTCTCCTTAGCGATCAGAATGTTATCCATGTAGTCTTTTAGCTTGGATGGAATGTTAAAGTTATGCAGCGGCATGGCGATGACGTATTTTTTCGCGCTTTTGAATTGTTGTAGAATGTCTGACATTCGGGAATCAAGCGACTGTTCTTCTTCAGTCAAGCGCTCATCTCTCCGCTTTTTTTCCTGTAGGCTTAGAAAGGTACGGTCAATGCAAGGAATGTGATCCCGGTATAAATCGATTTGTTCGATCGGCCCTTCCGGATTCATTTTTTTATAAGTTTCCAGAAAATGATGAAGCACTTGAAGACTTATCGACGAATCGGCATCCACTTTTGGATGTGCATTAATAACGAGCAATTTTTCCAACTTCGTTCTCTCCCTTATTCTCATTTCGGATACACCTATACAGACAAATAGCGGATCGATTTTGTGACATGTTCGCCAGAACTCGAAATAAAAAAAACCGCCCCCATTCAGGTCGGTTGTTCCTCTGTTTCACGAGCGGAAATTATCCTCGATTCAGGGCGACATGTTTTGAGAAAAAAGAACTACAGCGGTCCTTTTAACTTGTTCGCCGGAAATGATAGAATAACGTATCGCATCCGGCCTTTAAAACAACATAGAGGAATAACTCGATCCGATAAACTGAGAGGAGACGATTACCATATCCAATCCGCAATTTCTGCCTTACAGTGTCGCTATGATTACCCCGTTTAGCCAAGACGATGCTCTTGATGAGACGAGTATTCATCGGATGGTGCGCTATTATGAGGAAAACAAAGTTCCTGCCCTGCTCGTTAGCGGTTCAACCGGCGAGCAGCATTCACTGACAGTTGATGAAAGAATTCATCTTTACCGGGCCGTCAAAGACGCCTCCCCGGCCGGTATGCCGTTATATGCCGGAGTCGCCGCCGTTCGCACCCGGGACGCAGTTCGGCTGGCCAAGGAAGCGGAGCAAGCCGGACTTTCAGCCATTATGCTTGGTTTTCCGCCTTACGTCCGCCCAAACCAACGGGAAGCTGTTTTATATGTCCAAGCAGTGTGCTCCGCAACCCCGCTGCCGATTATGCTTTATAATAATCCGCTGCGAACCGGATTTAATCTGGAAATAGACACTCTGATTAGGATTGTCCAACAATATCCCCAAGTTGTTGCACTTAAAGAGGCCGGCAATCCGGATACCGTCAATCGGATCAAAACGGAATTGGGAGCGGATTTCCAAGTGTTGTCTGGACTTGACCTCACCATAGTCGATTACTTTGAGAAAGGCTACGACGGCCTGACGAGCGTTGCCGGCAATCTCTTTCCGCTTGAAATCAATAGCATTGTCCAGCTTCTAAGAAATGGCCGTAAAACGGAGGCTGAACAGGAGCTTATGAAACTACGGCCGAGTTTAGAGCTGCTGGGCGAAATCGGTTGGATTAGAGTCATTCGTCATTTCTTCTCAAGACAAGGCTTAATTGCCGGCAACTACCGCGAACCTCTGACTCCGCTTACCGCCGAGGAACAAATCTCCGTTAACGGGATTCAAATTTTATCTAATCATCACTAACTTCCCGTTCGGTATCGCTTCTAAAAGAGGAGCCGATTAGGGCTCCTCTGCTTCTATTGTAGAGAGTTCATTCCGCCGCGAACAATCTGTCCGTCATTTTTTCCGCATTGGATCCATATCCCTCTGTACATCTTCCCCGTGAAAGGGTTCAAGCGGCTTAATCTTTTCCGGCCGGCATTTGCAGAGAAATCTTATGGAAAATAAAAAAGAAAATTTTTTTGTGAAGCTGTCGATTTTGCCGCATCCCATTCGTTGTCTTCATAGAGGCCGGGTTCCAACGGTAATTTCGCACGAAACGCTCGGACTACTGCAAAAACTAGAAAACGAAAGGATGTTATAAGATGGCAAAATTCACTGCTTATATGATGTCGGAGGACGCAAAAGCGCAAGCGGAGTTCTACGCGCATGCGCTCGGAGGAGAGATTTTGTCCGTTATGACGCATGGACAGCTTCCGGGAGCCAAGGAAGAACTCAAAGACAAAGTCGTTAACTTAAGCCTGATTGCGGGAGGAATTCACTTCTTAATGTCCGATTCCGTATTTGAGCCGGTCGTTCGGGGGAACGCCATAAATCTGTCGCTCGAGTTCGCCACGGAAGCCGAAGCGCGCGAGGCTTTCCATAAGCTGGCTGAAGGCGGGGATGTGAAATGCCCGTTGGAGCCGGCATTCTGGGGCGCTTTGTACGGGCAGATCGAAGACAAATACGGCGTCAGGTGGATGATCACTACGGCCGGAACGAACGCCCAATAAACAACAACAGCAGCAAAAGCCCGCCCCGCATTGGCCATACCGGTCGGCGGCATTCAGGAAGAAGTTCGTTTACGGGGAGTCGATGCTTCGCGTAGGGAAAAGTTATGGAACCGAGAAACGACAAGAAAAGGGAGCCCGCGGGCTCCCTTCTAATATATCAATGCATCGGATTCATTGCGGCGTGCTTGACGACGACGCGGCGAATAAACAAAGCGACGACGAGACCGACCAGCGTCACGATCATCGCGAACGTGAACACATTCTGGGAACCAAACGTCATTGCGTTGGCTACTTCGGTCATTCCTGCCGGAACGGCGGAATTGTGCAAATATTTCTCCATTCCGCTTGTAAGGATACTGACCGCAACCGCGGTGCCGATCGCACCCGAGACCTGCTGCAGCGTGTTCATAACCGCCGTGCCATGCGGATACAGCTCCGGCGGCAGCTGATTCAAGCCATTCGTCTGCGACGGCATCCACACCATGGAGATACCGACCATTAACCCTATGTGCAATGCGACGATGAAAGCAACCGAAGACGCCGGCGTAATGCCGGAGAAAAACCATAACATCGCGGCAACGATAACCAGGCCGGGAATGACGAGCCATTTCGGCCCGTACTTGTCGAACAAACGCCCCATGTGCGGCGATAAGAAACCGTTCAACGCGCTGCCCGGCAGCAGCATGAGACCTGCGGCGAACGCGGATAATCCCATGCCGTTCTGCAAATACATCGGCAAAATAATCATGCTCGATAACATGATCATCATGCAAGAGAGGATCATGAGCAGCCCTACGATGAACATCGGGTACTTGAAGACTCGCAGGTTCATCATCGGCTCGCGCATATACACCTGCCGCAGAGCAAACAGAATGAGCGCGACCAGTCCGATGGCGATCGATGCAAGCACGACCGGGCTGGTCCAGCCCTCTTCGCCTTCGCCGGCCTTGCTGAAGCCAAAGACGATACCGCCGAAGCCGATCGTGGACAATACGACGGACAGCAGATCGATGCGAGGCTTGGTGACTTCGGTGACATTTTCCAAATACTTCAACCCTACCAAAAGGCCTGCGATCAAAAACGGCAACGAGATCCAGAAGATGTAGTGCCAAGTTAAATATTCGATGAGAAGACCTGCTACGGTCGGTCCGGTCGCGGGCGCGAACATGATGACAAGGCCGACGAAGCCCATCGCCGCACCGCGTTTCTCCGGAGGATAAACGACAAGAATCGTATTGAACATGAGCGGGAGCAGCAAGCCCATACCGACCGCCTGCAGAACGCGCGCGGTCATAAGCATTTCGAAATTGGGCGAGAGCGCCGCGATCAATGTTCCGGCGATGGAGCTCGCCACCGAACCGATGAACAGCTGCCTTGTCGTAAACCATTGCAGCAAGAGCCCGGTCATCGGCATCAGAATGCCGAGTGTTAACAAAAATCCTGTTGTCAGCCACTGCGCGGTCGCGGTCGAAATTTGAAACACGTCCATCAAATTACTGATCGCGATGTTGAGCGCAGTTTCGCTGAACATACCGACAAACCCCGGGACGAGCAGCGACGCCATAATCGCCCGGGTATTGTATTGCTTGGTCATCCATTCCCACTTCCCTATCCTAAATAAATGTCTATCTGTGCGTGACCCTGAAATCGATCCGCTATCTGTTACAATAATCTTTACAGTTTTACAAGTCAATACCCTTAACTTAATTTTATTGTAAACTGTTCCATTTCATCCCCGGGACCGGTCCTGTTAAGTGTTTGCCGACGAATCCCATCTTCATCGCCGGATCGGGGTTGCAGGCGAATCGGGATGTATGGATCGCCATCTGGTTCAAGCATGATCGAGGGCTCACTTTCTTAATCCCATAGCGGTTACGGGGCCTTGCACCATCATTTGAAACAAAATCGACGCCAATTCCCGCGGGGTCTGCTTCATCCCGGCGTTTAACCAGTTCTGAATCACCCCCAGCAGCGCCGAAGACATATAAGCGATAAAGATGTCGGTCGGTACAGGGGACTCCCCTTTCGAAGTTTTGCTCAAAACGTTCTCCGTAATATTTTTCGCGATAATTTCTTTTATTTTCATTTGAAACGAAGGATCCCCCTTTGGACCCAGCATCGTCTTCATGAAATAGGCATTTTGTTGAAAGTAGCCAATGAGATTCGCAATAAACGGAAACGGCTCGTTCCCGGAAAAAAACTCCTTCAATTCATTGGAAGTCATCGCCTTGACCTGGCTTGTCGCCAGTTCCATTCTTGCGTATATTTCTTCTTCGCATTTCTCCAGCAAATCATATTTATCGCGGTAATGCAAATAGAACGTGCTGCGGTTAATATCCGCTTTTTCGGTTATATCTCTTACGGTCAAGGCTTCGAAGCCCATATCTTCGATTAACTCGGTAAAAGCCGCTACGATCGCTTTTTTGGTTTTGCTTATACGTCTATCGGGCTTTTGCTGCGGCAATTCGATCCCCTCCCAAAAAAATGATGCGCAAAACAACAGTTATCCGATTTGTGTCGACTATTCGTCACATCCTTCAGGATTGACGGTGGTATTTCTTTAGCCGCCAAATACAATATACACTGTGAAGGTTAATCGACACAAAGTATATATTTTCGCATGAATTGCGGTTATAGGAAACCGGGAGGGGAAACATGAATTTCATGAAAAACAAATTGCTGCTTTTAGCGCCGGTCATCGCTCTGGTCATTATTTTTATTTTTTCGCTTGCGCAAATCCCGTCGGCAAAACAATCGCCTAAAGGCTTGCCGATCGCGATCGTGAATGAAGACGGCGGAGTGGACATTCCCGGTCAAGGCAACCGGAATTTCGGACAACAGGTTGCGGATATGATCGCTAAAATGACCGCCCAAACGGCCGGCGATAAGGAACCCGCCGTAAAGTGGATTGCCGTTCCCGACGCCGAACGGGCGAAGGAAGGGATGAACCGGCAGGAGTATTACGGGGCGCTCGTTATTCCGGAGGACTACAGCCGGAAACAAGCGTCGCTTCACACGCCGGCCCCTTCGCCGCCCTCCATTGAAATCTATGTGAATCAAGGCATGAACGCAATGGCTTCGAATATCGTGACCCAGCTGCTGAACGGGATTGTCGACAACATGAATCACAACGTAAGCGCCGGGCTTGCGGAAGGAATAATAAAACAAGGCGGAACGCTGACGGCCGAGCAAGCGGCGGTTCTGGCATCGCCGATAACCAAAAACGTGCACGTCGTGAACCAAACCGGCACGTCGGCTAACGCCCCGGTCGCCATGTTTCAACCGCTTTGGATCGCCAGCCTTGCCGGGGCGGCGCTCATATGGCTTTCGCTGAAGCGCTCCGAGACTTCCGGCCGCAAGGGCAAGACGGCTGCCGTGTCCGCGCAGGTGCTGGCCGGAGCGATCGCGGCCGTCGCGATAGGGTTCGGACTGGCTTGGTTTGCGGACGGCATGCTTGGGTTCGATATTCCTCGATTTATCGATACGGCGCTTTTTTTAAGCGTCGCGAGCTTTAGCTTTCTTTTTATGATTTTAGCCGTGCTTTTATGGCTGGGGATGGCCGGAATTCCGATTTTTATTCTGCTGATGTTTTTTGGAGCGCCCCTATTGGCTCTCGCTCCGGAA
This sequence comes from Paenibacillus thailandensis, assembly GCF_042685365.1. NCBI lineage: Bacteria > Bacillati > Bacillota > Bacilli > Caryophanales > Paenibacillaceae > Paenibacillus > Paenibacillus thailandensis. The sequence goes on from NZ_JBHUMY010000016.1 coordinate 221,004, forward strand.
GCGATGCCCGCCTTTTATCGGGATTGGGTGTTTCCTTGGCTGCCGATGCGCTTTATGACCGACGGGCTACGGGAGTTGTTATTCTTCGGCAAGGAATTCGAGTGGAGCCTGCCCGTGTCCGTATTGGTCTGGATCGGTTTGGGCAGCATCCTGGCCGCCTTGCTGTCGCCGCTTAAACCGGTCGCCCGAAAGGAAACGAAAGGCCGGGCGGCCGAAAGCGCCAGCTAAGCCAACAAATAAGCTCTCTAGGCCGGCCCGTCATCGGTTTGAAAACCGCGACGGACCGGCCTTTTCCCGTCTCGGGTCCGCCATCCCCCCCTCCTTCTAAACCTTGCATTTACAAGTTCTAGACAAACGCTTTACGCAAGGTTAACATGTAGGAATCGGCACTATGCTAAATCGGAGGTGCGGCACGATGCTGCAAACGAAGCTTAACGGGCCGAGGCGCATCCTGCGCCTGCTGCTCGCGGCGCTTACCCGGCTTAAAGGAGCGGATATTCTGCTCTTCTTGGCCGTCATGATGGTCAAGCTTTATTTATTCGACCGGTTTATTCACGTTCAATATATGGAGATGAACGGCACCGACGCGCTGGTTGCGCTCGGAACGCTCGCTTTGATCGCGTTCTGGACGTTGTGGCTGCCGGCCAGAGGACGGCTGATCGCGCTCATCGTTCTCGATCTTGCGATGACGCTCGTCGTTTACGCCGATTTAATCTATTACCGCTATTTTCAGGATTTCATTTCGATCCCGGTGCTGTTTCAGGCCGGCCAAGTCGAATCGCTTGGCGGGAGCATTTCAACGCTCATGATCGCCAAAGACTTGGTGCTGCTGGCCGACTGGCCGTTAATCGTGCCTTTCCTCGTCTATTTAATCTGGCTTGGCAAGCGGGATATGCCCGTGCCGAAGAGGCGTTCCGCGCCGCTTGTAGCAGCCGCCCGCATCGGGATGAGCGCCGTTCTGTTTGCGGCGGGTTATACGCTTGTGTTCGGCACGATTCACGACGCCAGAAGCACGTGGGCGAAAGGATTGTTCGAGCAAAGCTACTGGAACGTATCGCTGTACAACTTGACGGGCGTGCTTGGCTTTCACGGCTACGACGCCTACCGCTTCGCCAGGCAAAATTGGTTTGGCGCCGGAAGCGTAACGGCGGCCGAACGCTCGGAGGCGTTCGAATACGTCAAGCAGCGCGGCGAGGAGCGCCGCAGACTGGAACAAGACGGGCTGTTCGGAGCTTATAAAGGCAGCAACGTCATCGTCGTGCAAGCCGAAGCGTTCCAGAACTTCGTCGTCGGCCGGTCGATCGGCGGCCGGGAAGTGACGCCGAATTTCAACAAGCTGATGAAGGAAAGCGCCTATTTCAGCCAGTTTTATCATCAGACGGCCCAAGGCCGGACGTCCGACGCCGATTTCGCCGCCAATTGCTCGCTGCAGCCGGTGACGAACGGCTCCGTCTTCATTATGTACGCCCAGCATTCCTACGACTGTTCGCCGTCCGTCCTGAAGGATCACGGTTACTCGGCGGCCGCTTACCACGCCTACGACGGCGGCTTCTGGAACCGCAACGCCATGTATGCGAACATGGGCTACGATTCGTTTTACAGCAAGAAGAACTTTGTCGTGGACGAGCGGGTCGGCTGGTCCGTCGGCGACAAATCTTTTTTTAAGCAATCGGTGGAGCTTATGGCCAAGGAGGAGCGGCCCTTCTACTCCTTCCTGATCACGTTGTCGAGCCATCATCCGTATACGATGCCGGACAGCGAGAAGGCGCTCGACACGGGCGAGCTTGAAGGTACGATCATGGGCGATTATTTGCAGGCGATGCATTACGCGGATGCGGCGCTTGGGGTGCTGGTCGAGGAGTTAAAAGCGAAAGGGCTTTGGGACAACACGATCGTGGTCTTTTACGGCGATCACGACAATTCGATCAAGGAATGGGAGCTGTTCGAAACGTTTCTTGGCCGCAAGCTGAACCGTCTCGACCAGCAAATGATTTTGAAGCAGGTGCCGCTGCTCGTCCATCTGCCGGACGGCGCGCATGCCGGCGTATATTCGGGCGTCGGAGGCCAGCTGGACATTGCCCCGACGATTATGCATTTGCTGGGCATTTCCACCACGGATAAAGTGATGCTCGGCACCCCGCTGCTTACGGAACAGCCCGCGCAAGAGGGCAAGATTGTCGCACTGCGCAACGGCGCTTACACGGACGGGCATGTCTATTTCAATCCTTCGGGCGCAGGAGAAAGCGGAAACAGCTGCCTTGACATCGCAGCGTTGGGCTCCGCCGCCGACATGAATACCTGCCAAGCGCTTTCCGAACAAGTAAACGATGAGCTTTACGTATCGGACCTGATCGTCGTGAACGACCTGGTTCCCGCTTTGCGGAAGCTTTATGCGCAGGAAACCGGCAAAACCGTTGCCGCCGCGCCAACCGGCCATGATTAAAGCGCGGCCGTCGCCGCCAAAAAGAAGAAGCCTCCGGATCCGTCCGCTTTGCGGTTCGAACCGGAGGCTTATTTCATTGCCCTTTGCCATGCGTCTTCAGCCAATTCAAAATATCGTCGAACGTCTTGACGGGAACGATGTTGAGCGAGCTCCCCGCCCCTTGGCGGGCGTCCTCCGCTTCGCTTGCCGGAACGAAAAAAACGTCGGCGTCGGTTCGGCTTACCGCATACGCCTTCTGCGGCACGCCGCCGACCGGGCCTACGGAGCCGTCCGCTTCGATCGTGCCCGTCCCGGCTACGCGGATGCCGTTCGTGACGCCGCCCGGCGTCAGCTGGTCGAGCAGCGCAAGCGTCAGCATCGCCCCGTGGGAAGGACCGCCGATATGCGCGATATACCGCCGGTAATCGACGGCTATAGGCGTATCCGGCCGAATATCGTTTTGCACGGAAATGCCGAACACCGCCCGTCCAGGATCGTCGTCGGCCGCGCGCGTTCCGACCTGCATGCGGATCGTTTTGCCGCCGCGGTCAATCGTAACGGAGACCTCATCGCCGGGCCGCACGTTTGTCATCAAGCCGGTTAAGCCGTTGATGTCCGAGACGTCGCTTCCATTCACTTGCTTAAGGACGTCGCCCGCCTGCAGCAGCTTGTCCGCCGGCCCGCCGGCCACGATGGCCGCCACTTTTACGCCGTCGACGGCGACGCCTTTTCCGATGCCCGCCCGCTGCATCGCAATGGCCTCCGCAATCGCGTTGGCGTCCGTCTTCATCTCCAGCACCTGCGTATACTGCTCGGTTAAAGGAGGCTCGTCGGCGCTGATCCTCGTAAATTCGTAATGCGGCAGCAGCGCAGCGTACAGCCAATCGACGGGAAAAGCCGGCCGCTCGAACACGAGCACGCCGTTAATATCGCCGTGCGGTTTCCCCGTTTCGGCCTGCGCGTACCGGTTCATCTGCATCGTCAGCCCGGGATAAGTGACCCGGTACGGCGTCGGCCAAAAAAAGAAAGCAAGCAGCATGACGGTCGCGGCAAAAATAATAACCGTCCGCTTCGGTAAGCTCCGGCGGCTCAAGCCCGTAAAGGAGCGCGGAGCGGCGGATTCGGCCGCAGCCATATCGGCAAAAGCGACGAGCCATGCCGCCGCGATTAAACATCCGATTGGCAGAAGCCGTTCCGGCTCTGCGAACAGCAGCACGGCGGCAGCAGCGTTAAGCAGCAAGGACGCGGCGCTGACGAGTTTTCTCCAGAAGCTTTCGCCCGCCGCAAAACCGTATATCCCGCCCGTCAGCCAAAGCAGCGGAACAAGGGCGATGCCGTAAAACAGCACGTTGATCATATCGATCCACTCGGCCCCCCCGGAAAGCCGAATGGGATCGGGAATCCATATCAGCTCCGCGATAACGATCCACGCGAATGCGACGATGATGCCGGCCGTATAAAAAGCGCGGCTGCGGCTTATTGCGGTCATACGTCCGCCTCCTTGTATGTACGGTTATTAGCGCCGGATTTCCCGGGCAATTTACAAAATGAAGAAAAAGAGCTTAACGGCTAACGTCAAGCTCCAGGCACTATTTCTATTTTTTCACATAAGGCTTTATTTTTTCGACGGCTTCGTCTTCGCTGGCGGCTTTCACATAACGGCCATTAATATAAATGAATGCGTATTTTTTGCACGGGCCGCAATAGGACTTGCATCCGACCTTCACTTCCGCGTCGGGGGCAAGCCGCTTCAGCTTCGGAAGCAGCGTCTTCAGCTTGACGCTCTGGCATTTATCGCAAATGCGTATATCGTTAACGGCCATTAATGCTCATGCCTGCCGAAGGACGGATTGGTAATTTCAAAGCCTTCTTGCGGTACATAGAAATAGTCGATGCGTACGCCGTCCAGAAAGGCGTTCCCTTTCTCGAGGATGACGTCGATGTCTTTGTCCGTCGCTACGACGACGTCTTTATCCGTTGGCTCGTCCAACGCGAGGCCGTAATGCGCATGGTCGCCGTGCGCGTGCGTGACATAAACGCGGATTTTTTTGCCCGCATTTTCCTCTTTGTCGAGCTCGAGCTTTAATATTTTGGCGGCGTTGCGCGAAATTTTGCATTTCATTGTCATTTACAGCTCCTTCATACAGGTTCGTCCTGCCATATGTCAAGCGTGAATCGCATTACCTATTATACTTCTTCTCCATCCATCGGGCAAACCATTCCGCAGCCAGCATGGTAACGGCAATATCGTCGACCGGCAGAAAAGGAATCGCGTCCGGCATTACCCAATACAGCAGAACGGGGACCAGGAACAACAGCTTGTCCCTCCAGGCTACATTCCGGTTCGCAAGCAGCCGGTATACGCGTACAAACGTGTTTTTCCAATGCCGAAGAGAAAGCAGCTTGCGCATGTAAGTCCGCCTCCAGATCACAATGAGTATTTCGCTGCGTTCGGCTGCAGCGTTAGCGTCCATTATACCATGCCGCGGACGAGACTGCAGCCGGCCGGCGAGCGCCCAGCCCGTCATAAGGCCGGCGCCGGATCGTGAAGACGCAGCGCTTCCAGAAGCAAGGGCCGGACTTCCCCGTAAATGGCCGGAAAATCGGCATAAGGGAGCGGATTAACGCCTTCTCCCGCTTCAATCGTAAAGCCCGGCTTGCGGAAGCATTGAATGAACCAATCCTTAAAGCCGGCGTCGCTGCCCGACAGCTTAACCGGCTTATAGCCGCTTGCCCGGCCGAGTCGGTCCGCCAATCGCTCGGCATACGGAGGCTCGTAATCGCGGTAGTTCCAATAGATTTCTTTGCCTTGCGTATGAAGCGCGAGCACCGTATCGAACGGAAACCTCAGCGCCATGGCCGCTAGCGCCCGTGCTTCCGGCTCGCTTAGCGGATAGGGGCCCGGATAGTCGCGCGGCGACGGCCCTTTCGTTCCTCTGCGCCGAAGCTCCTCCTCCCAATGCGCGGGGAATTGATCGTTTAAATCGACGCCGCGAATATTCGCCTTCCATTGGTCGAACGCTTCGTTTCCTCCGTTCCATTCCAGCAGCTTGCTCCGATACGGATTGTCCTTCGAGACGCCGTATAACGACAGCTCCACCCCGTCGGGATTCACCATCGGCACCGCCCATAACGTCACTTCCCGGTACAAGCGGGCTTCCGGCGCCCCCGTGAGGCAAGCGGCTCCCCATTCGTCCAGAAACCGCATGAGCAAAGCGGACGTCATCCATTCGTTGGCATGAAAGGAAGCGTTCATATGAACAAGGCGCGGCCCGCTGCCGCACCTTATGGCAACGATCGGCCTGCCGAGCACGCTGCGGCCGATCGTATGCCCCGACATGAAACGGTATTTGCGAAGCAGCCATCCATAGTCTTGCACAAGCTGGGCATAACCATAACCCGAAATGCGCTCCATAAAAGTCCCTCCCGTCTGCACAAGCAGCTTCATCACCTTTATGTTTATGTGCATTCGGGATGAGATAACCCTCTATGCGGAAACGAAACCCCCGGCATCAACTGCCGGGGGTTTCGCATTCGTTTATCCGATTTGCGGCACTTGCCAAACGACCGGCGTCAATTCAATCTGCTCGCCGAGCCATTGAAGCGTAATTTGCTTGAATATAGCCGGATCTCCGCTGCAAAAAAATTGATGCACCGGAAGCTGATCGCCTCTCGCCAGCTTGCGCTGATCATGCAAAATCGTGCTGATGTCGCGTGCGGTTTCTTCCGCCGAACTGATTAACTCGACATGGTCGCCCATCACTTCCGCAATCGTGTCCGACAAGAACGGGTAATGCGTACATCCGAGAATAAGACAATCCATCGGAGCTTTGCGCAAACGGCCAAGCGACGAAAGTACCGTTTCGTACGTTTCGTTCGAACGGAAGTTGCCCCGTTCCACAAGCGGAACGAATGCCGGGCATGCCTCGCTGATCACATGGACATGGGGCGACAATTCCTTTAGCGCATGCTCATACGCGCCGCTGTTAATGGTGCCCTGGGTTCCGATCACGCCGATGACTCCTGTCTTGGTACGTTTAATCGCCGCCCGGGCGCCCGGGTTAATGACGCCGATCACGGGAACGTTCACCCGGGAGCGAATGTCCTCCAGCGCAACGGCGGTGGCCGTATTGCAAGCAATAACAATCATTTTGGGTCTGAACTGAAGCAAATAATCTACGATTTCACGCGTGAAATGGAGCACTTCCCGGGAAGGCCTTGGGCCGTATGGCGTGCGGGCCGTATCTCCGAAATAAATCACTTTCTCGCGCGGCAGTTGGCGCATCATTTCCTTCACGACGGTAAGCCCGCCTACGCCCGAATCCAATACTGCAATGGGTTGCTGCACAAACACACCGCTTTCCTCTATACATAGTTGTCACGTGCTAAATTTAAAAATAGCATATGATGTCGAAAACAAAAAGGTACCTTCTATATTAGCTTACTCCCGGACAACCTTCAAGAAAAGGGGGGTGGCTTCCCGGCCGTTGGCCGGATTATTGCAGCACGATTTTCCAAGCGGTGCCAATCGGCGGCAAGCTTTTCTTCAATACCGGGCCGTAGAAGGCCAGCACGTTCGCCCCTTCCTTCAGCGAAGCGGCTTCGACGGCTTCGCCGTCTTTATCGATCAATACCGTATCGTCTTGAACGTGCACCACAACCTCGGCAGGAGCCGTTTCCGTCATCCCCGTGCCGGAGACAAGCAGCGAAATACGGCCGTCGTCGTCCGTGCGAACTTCTTTGACGACGCCTTCGGTGCCGGTCGATTCCGCTACCGCGGCTTTTCCCGTTACCGTAATGCTCGACGCATACGTTTGCGGCGGCAAGCTAAGCGCCATTGTCGCATTATGGACAGCTTGTATCGACATGCCGAGACTAAGCTCTTCGGCTTTCATCGCCGTTCCGTCCGCCGCCGCAATCGCCGTCGAATCGTCGATATTCAAGATGATGCCGTTCATGCCGGCTCCGTTCGCCTGGACGGAGACCACTTTGCCGTCCACCGCGCGAATGCCCGTAATCGTTCCCGTCATTTGCAGCTCCTCCAGTTCGGCGGCCGGCTGGTCTTCAACCGGTTGTGCCGGCGAGATGACAACGGATGCGCCTTCCGTTACGACGGCTGCGCGAAGCACTTCGCTTACGAACGAAGCAGGCACGTACAGCTTGCCCTTGTTCAGCTCGGGCGCCGCGCCAAGCGATATGTACATCCGGTTTACCGTATATTGGTCGACGCCCGTTTGCACCTGCGTCCAGACGTTGCCTTTGCTCAATTCGACAATACCGTTTTTGTTCCATTTTACGCTATAGCCCAATGCTTCCGCCGCCTCGCGCAGCGGGATCATGACAAAGCCGTTTTTGGCATAGGTTTCTCCCTTCAGCTTCGTTCCCTCTGCCGTAATCTCCTTGGAAGCCGACGAAGTTGCTTGGACTTGCCCCGAGGCAGCGGATTCGGATTGCGCCGCCGCATAGGCCGCTCCCGTTCCCGCGATTGCCGTCGCAATAACGACCGCCGCTGCTTGTTTGCCTAATCGTCTCATCATGAATCAACATCCTTTACGTAATGTCAGATCTGGTCTGCACATTATGAAACGCTTTCCATCGCCATAATGTTGCAACCTTGTCCGAAAGGCGGCTGCCGCCGTCCTCGCGAAGCTAAACAAAAAACCTTCGGCCAGCTCGTGCAGCGCTGCCGAAGGTTTTCCGTCAATCTCAAGAAGGCTCCGTATGCCGTAACGAAAATCCGAATCGCGATCGACGGTCGCAACGGCCGCCGAATAACGGCCGTACCTGCTCGATTGAAGCGGATCCGCGTTTTTCTTAGAAACGCAACGTGTCATCGTTTTCCTTGTCGCCGTCGAACGTTTCCTCAAGCTCCTTGGCACGGGCTTCATGGCTGCTGACCTCCGCCAACTCTTCCGGCTCGGCTCCGCCTGTGCGCCAAGATTTGACGGTATCCGCCAAGCCGATTCCCGCTTGTTTCGCTTTGCCCGCAAAATCGGCCGCCTGCCCGCCGATTTGCTTCGCAACCCGGCTTGTCGTTTCCCCAACCTGATTGACCGCATTAAGCGTCATGCTGCCGACCTTCTGAGCTCCTTCGGAAATGTCGCCGCGAAGCTCTTTGCCCGATTTGGGCGCCAGCAGCAATGCCGCCACGGAGCCGACGATTCCTCCCGCTATCGTTCCCCACAGAAAACCTTTCGTTTGTTTAGCCATCCTTATTCGCTCCTTTCGGACTTATGGTGCCCTTTATCCATGTGCCCCCATTCGGACGAGGCGGGACTTTCTTTGCGCCGGGACTGCCATAGCTGCCATGCCGTTAGCCCAAGCTCCATCCACTCGTAAGCTTCGCCGATTCGCCGGTTCGCGGCGGCGCGCTCGATATGCTCGGCGGCCTGACTGGATAGAACCGACGATACGCGGTGCACGGCCGAAGCGGATTTTTCGATCGCGCCCCCGATATGAGAAGCCGACTCAAACAAACGGTTCATCGATTGCAGCTGCTTTTGCGCCGTGCGGACCGTTTGCTCCGCGGTGCGAATCGCTTGCTCGGCAGGCGGTACGAGCCGCTTGTATTCCTGCGCCAGCTGCTCGATTTCCCGCTGCATGCTTTCCGCGGAAGCCTGCAGCGCTGCCGCTCTCGCCGTCATCCGGCGCAATGCGATCAGCGTTCCGGCCGCAAGCGCTACGAATGCCGCCGCAGCGGCCGCGGCAATCCATTCTATGGCCGACATGGCTTCGCCTCCCTGCTGTCCTTGAATAGAGACGGGACAAATGCCCATTTCGTATTCCCATTATAAGCAGGTTGGGCTTGTCTTGACACAAAAGAATGGCGGAAAACGAAAAACGGCACCGTCCTTATCTTATAGACAAGAACGATGCCGCCGGCATAGTGGCGATCTCAACCAGACGATTAACCAGGGGATGATTCAACCCGGCTGACGGTTTACAACTCCCGCTTCAAATAATCTTCGACCGAAGCTTTAAAGCCGCTCAATATACGCGGAAGCGCAGGCGTAAGAGGATGAAGCTCGTCCCGCCGCATCGCGTAATACTCCTGCACAAGCGGCTTTCGCAGCTTTACGAGCTCGCCAAGCGGCTCCCTCAGCTCTGCGGGAAACACTTCGGCCTCCGCGATAATATCGATAATATCTTCGTAGCTGCTTGCATCACGCAATATAAAACCGTCGATCAGAAAGCTTCCCACGTCGGTGACTATTTCGATCGCGAGATGGATGGCCCTCTCCTGGGCCAATCCTTCGATCAACGTACCCGACCAGCCCGCCGCGAGCGCTTCGAGCGCTTCGTTAATGACCGGTATCGTCTGAAGCCTGCTTGCGATCTGCTCCTGATTCACATAATACATAATTCTGTCGCCCGCTTTCTAACCTTGCTTCTTCTTCGCGGCTTTGCGCCTCAGCCAAGCCAGCATAATAATTGCGCTTACAATAATGACTAGCAGATAAGTCAATATTTCATAAACGTCGCCCATAGCCGATACGCTTTCTCCTTAGCTTTCAAAGTCTACGCTTACCGATGACTCCCGCACTTCGTTCATGTGAGCGATCACCTTCTGATGCTCCGGATGAACCTGGTATTTCTCCAAATCTTCAAGCGAATCGAATTTCGTAATGAGACCGATGTCGTAAGAACGCGCCGAGTGAAGCACGTCGGCCCCTACTTCGATCGACTTCAGCACGTCGATCTTGCCTTCCATATTGCGGAGCACCTGCATGGTCCGTTCCACATTATCCGCGCTTGCGTCCTTCAATTTAAACAAAACGATATGCGTAATCATTTCTTTCCCTCCCTCGAAAGCATGACAAATATCCTTCTGTCACATAATAACCTAAGCAGTCTCATTACGGCAATGTCGGCGGAAAGGATTGATGCTTTTATGCGCTATCCGATAACGATTGCGACAGCGATTATCGGACTTGCGGTCTGCCTCTTCAACTATACCGGCTACGATCCGCACAATATGGTGTTCTTCATGCTCAGCGTACCGGCATGGTTTGTCGATCTGTTCGTAGACGTACACGAAGTGAGCATATTTCCGATGTACGTGCTTACCGTCATCAGCTGGGCCTTGATCGGATTTATCGCCGATACCCTCATTCAATGGGGGCGCGGAAGGCGGCACGCTTAATGCACATTCGGCGCCCGCAGCAATAAAGGAGCCGTTATGGGCTCCTTTATCTTGTCTATGCGGCTTCGACGACAAGCTTTGCTTTCATGTCGGCATGGCCAATTCCGCACGCGACGGAACAATGAATTTCATATTCGCCGGGTTCCGTAAATTCGATGTCCTGCTCCAGATGATCGCCTTGCAGGTTTACGTTCAGCCCTTTAATTTCAGCACCATGAATCCCGCTTTTGTTATGCAGCTTCAGTCGAACCTTGTCTCCTACTTTAACCGTGTATACTTCCTGGTCAAACACGAAATCGTTGGATGCCTCGATCTTCAGGAGCGTCATGCCTTCCGGAAGCGCAGCGCTTTCATCAACGGGCTTTTCGGGCAATCCGAACGTCAGCAAATATACCCCAAGTAATGAGGCGGCGATGAATAGGACAAACATGATCCATTTCTGCATTGCAATATGCTCCCCTTTACGGCGATAATGTCTATTTTCTATATTAATAAGATAGGCGTAACTTCTCAACCTTAAACTGTTTATTGTGGAAACTTTTTTTATATTTATGGCAATTCCATGAACAAATCGGCAATCATTCAGGGAATTACTCGGACGTATAACGCCTTAGGACCCGCTCCGATTCGGCTTTGACAAAACCCCACAGCATAAAAAACTGATGATGGTAGCCTCTGCATACATACCGGGCCCTCAGCCCGTCGCTTTCTTGCAGCTGCTCGTATACTTTAATGCCGCCTTTGCGAAATTGCTGGCGTATTGCCGCAAGATCGAGCAGAACCCGATCCTGCACGCCCCGGAGCATCGATTCGTACAGACGCGGCAGCTTGATCGGCGTACGGCCGATCGCTTTAATGTCATGGTCCAGTATCCGCATGACGATCCCAAGCAGCAAATAACGCTTCACAAGCTCCAGTTCTTCTTCCGTCTGAATCGGCGGATGAGCGTCGGTCGTCTCGCACGCCGTGCGGTCTCCGTCTTTCGTTGAAAAAGCCATTCGCCATTCCCCCTAATCCGTTAAGAACATATGTTCCTATTATACCCGCGAAGGGCTTGTCTATGCAAGCGGGAGGCTGAACCGGCCCGCCTTTCCCGATGCACGGCTTTTTCGGGATTCGGACCGGAACCTGCGGCTATTTCGTTTTTTCCTTTAACACCTCGATAATTTTGCGAAGCTGCGGCGGCAGCGGGAGTCCCAGCCTCCCGTAGTTTTCGATAATGGAGATCAGCTCGTTGGTGATGTAAAAGTAAGTAGCCGCCCCCATCGCCATATTGTTTATTTGAAGCAGCACGTCTACGCGGTGGGCCAACAAAATAACGAGCAAAATAAGACCTTTCCGCGCGAGCCCCCAGAAACCTACGCCGCTGTTCAAGCCTTTTCCTTCCCGCAGCGCCGCGGCAATGCCCGTGATGTAATCGACGCCCATGGCGCATAAAAGAAACGTCAACGCTTCCGTCCACATGCCGAACGAAAAAGTGACGACAGCTCCGAGCAGACCAGAGACCGAACAAACCATTACTAGCGGCATCTGTACACCTCACTTCCTAGCCGTAATCCATTGTATGCAATTCGGCTTGAGGTTGTCCGTAACAAGATGCGCGGCACGCTGCCCGTTTCCGGTTAACGCCAAAAAAACAGCCGGCAAACGGGAGCGAACCCGTTTGCCGGCTGTTTTCGCCGTAACAGTTTAATTGTGCCTTATAGATCGGCTACGCAAAGCGGAATTCCGGCCTCGCGGATGCGGGCCGCCTCGCATTCGCCTAGGGCGCCGTCGGTATTGATTTCGTCGAACGCGTCGAGCCCGGCGAAGATGGCCAGCGATGTATAGCCGAATTTGCTGGAATCGGCGAGAAGCACGTTTTTGCCGCCGGCCTTCATCGCAACCTGTTTCGCCCCGACGATGACCGGCGACCATGCCATCGCCCCTTTGGCCAGCGACACCCCTTCGCACGACATAAACGTAATGTCGGCCGTCACGCCCGCCAGCATCTTCTCCGCATACAGGCCGTCCAGGCTGTTCGCCCATTTGCTCAGGCGGCCGCCGGTGCAATACACGTCAAAGGTCGGAAACCGCCGCTCGTCGGCGAGCAGGCGGGCGATGTTCAGGTCCCGCGTTATAATTTTCAAATTGCGGAAGGGCTCCAGTTGACAAGCCAATGCGGTCATGGTCGAGCCGGCATCCAGAATGAGGCTCATGCCGTCCCGGATGCGCTTGGCCGCTTCTTTGGCGACGGCAAGCTTAAGCTCCCGGTTTTGCCGGGAGCGGTGCTCGTAGCTCGCGCCCGCGAAGCTTCTGATCCGGACGGCCCCGCCGTGGGAACGCCTGATTTTGCCTTCGGTTTGCAAAATGTCGAGATCCCGCCGGATCGTCATCTGGGACACGTTGAACCGTTCGGCCAGCTCGACGATCGTCGCCTGGTTTTGCAGCTCCATGATTTTCATAATTTCGTGCCGGCGCGTCCCGATCAGCACGGCGCTCGCTCCTTTCCTTCCCGCCGTCCGGCGGTTCGGACCCAATGGATTTATAACCCGGCCGAATGCGCCGGAGGACGGCTATAATCCGTAACGGCGATAGGCGGTCCATTGCTCCCCAAGCTCGGGGACTTCCCATCCCGCTTCCGGGGGAGCGAACTTGAGCCACCTGCCGGCCCGGTATATCCAGCGGCGGTCCGGCAGCTTCGTAAACAGCTCATCCGGCGTGACGGCGTCGAGCAGCACCAGATCGGCTGCGTTGCCCGCCGCGATGCCGTAGCCGCGCAGTCCCATGATGGAGGCGGGAATTTCCGTCGCCATGCGGAGCAAGAGGCGCAGATCGGAAGGGGCGCCCATATGCGCGCCGTAAGCCGTAATGAGAGCGATCTGAAGCATGTCTCCCCGGCCGAACGGATGAAAAGGATCGTGCACGTTGTCGGAAGCCGTCGCGATCGGAATGCCCGCGGCGGCCAGCTCCTTCACCCGCGTTACGCCCCGCCGGACCGCCGCGCTATCGCCCCGGCCCTGCAGGTACAGGTTGGCCGCCGGAAGCGTGACCGCGCTTAGCTTCGCTTCCGCCATGCGGGCGATGACGGAAGCGGCTTCCGCCGGCGGCATGGACGCAAGCGAGCACAGATGGTCGACCGTCACGCGGCCGCCGTAGCCGGAAGCGGTCGTTTTGTCCGCGATGTAAAGCACGGTCTTCATTTCGGGATCGTCCGTTTCGTCGGTGTGCAGGTCGATCGGGCGGTCGAATTTTTCGGCCAGGCTAAAGATCAAGTCGATGTTCCGCTCCGGCTCGTCGGCTATATGCGGCGCCCCGCCGACGCCCGTTACGCCCATCCGAAGCGCCTCCTCGAACAATTCGACGTCCGAAGCCGTGCTCGAACGGTACGAGAACATCGGAAAAATTTGCAGCTCCAAGTAAGGCGCAAGCCGCTCCTTCGCCTCAAGCGCCGCTTCGACGGACTGAAGCGCCACCCTTCGTCCGGCCGCCGCATGGAAGTCGAGATGCGTCCGAATCGCCGACGTTCCGTAAGATACGGCCTGCAATGCCGTCTTCATGATTCGGGACAATATCTCTTCTTTGGAAAAGGTCCCGGCGCTGGCCGCATAGTTCGCGATCGCTTCGCCAAGCGTTCCGGAGACGTTGCCGACTTTGGGCAAGGAGAACGCTTTATCCAAATGCATGTGAACGTCCGCAAACCCCGGCAAAGCGACCTTGCCCTCCGCGTCTAGGCATTCCGCCCGGACCGCGCCTTCGGCGTCAAACGGCGCATACGGCTCCGAACGCTCCAAATAACCGTCCTGCGCGGCGACTTCCGTCCACCTCCCGCCTTCGGCGCGCAATGTATAATAAAGCCGCTCGTCGGCAAGAGGAAGACGAACGTTTACGATCGTAAGCCGGCTGTTGCCCATACGCCTATCACCCTTTCGATCTGACATGCAAGCAGTAATGACCTTCCAGTCCTTGCCAAGCAAAACTATCCTTTAACCGCCGGGTTGGCCAACATGCGCAGTCCGCCGCCGATTCGGCAGCCGACCGTGTCGCCGTCGCGCAGCACGACCGCTCCCGGCGTCCCGGTCAGAATAACGTCGCCGGGCAGCAGCGTCATCACCCGCGAATGAAACGCGACGATATACGCCGGCCGGTAGCGCATATTGGACACCGTGTCGGCGCAGCTCAGCTCTCCGTTATGCCATGTTTCGACCCTGATCTCCGACGCGTCGCCGGCCTCGTCTGTCGTCAGCAGCTCCGAACCGAAGCTGAAGAACGTGTCGAAGCTTTTGGCTCTGGTCAGAAAACGCTGATTTTTCGCATGGATGTCGGCGGCGGTCACGTCGATCGAAGCCGCATAGCCCGCGATGCATCCGAGCGCCTCGTCCTCTCCGACGTTCCGGCATGCCTTGCCGATCACGATGGCAAGCTCCGCTTCCGCCGTCACCTGCTTCGATTGCGGCGGCAGCACGATGTCGTCGCCGGGCCCGATGAGCGCCGTATCGGGCTTCATGAAGCCGACCGGCTCCGAATCCTCGGGCATGGCCGCAAGCTCTGCGGGATCCTTCGCGTAATTCATGCCGATGCCCCATATTTTGCGCGGATGCCGGTAAAGGGGGGCCGCTTTCGCGTCCGCCTCGGGCACGCCCCCAAGCTGTTCCGCGATGCGGTTCCCGCCGCCGTTGTACCACCCGGTCAGCTCGTCCAGCCGTCCGCTTGCGATAAGCGCAAACATGTCCGTGCTCCAATCGGTCCCTTGGGCACGGTTGATCGCCGCTACCGGCACATAGCCTCCGGACGCCGCTACGGCCGCTTGTTCCTTCCCTTCGAAGACTATCGTCGCCAGCCTCATCCCTTTAGACCGCCTTTCTATTTGTTGTGCTTCACGAATTCGTCGATTTCGAAACGGCTCAGCTCTGCGAACGCCTTCGCCAGAATGTCCGTCACCCGTTCTTGAATGATCTTTCCTTTCTCCGCGGTTGCGGCCGTCGCGTCGCCGAGAATGCCGCTGGCCGAAACGTCGTTCATTTTCCAGGCGAAGCGGATTTTGCTCTCCAGCGTCAAATAGTCGAACCGTTCCATCCCCGGCATCTCCTTGACGCGGTATTCCTCCTGCACCCAATCCGGCTTCAGATGCATGACGACCGACGTTTCGTAGTCGCCGCCATGGATGCCGAACTCCAGCTCCTCCGCCGGCATCAGGTCCGAAGCGACGTTCAAGCTCGAGGGCGCCAAATAAAAGACCATCATCCCCGACGAAATCCGGATTTCGCGCGCGATCACGTTGAGCAGGTCCATATTGCCGCCGTGCGTGTTGAACAGCAGCAGACGGCGGAAGCCGCTGGCCTTCAAGCTGCTTGCGATATCCGTCACCAGTCCGGCCAGCGTCGAAGCCGACAGCGATATCGTGCCCGGGATGCCGATATGCTCGTTGCTTTTGCCGTAAGAGATCGGCGGGAGCACCCAGATTTGCTCGTCCGGCCCGACCTTTTCCATCGCTTCGGTCAACGTCGCTTCGCCGATCAGCGCGTCCGTCATGACCGGCATATGGTCGCCGTGCTGCTCGACGGCTCCGATGCTCAAGATGACAAGCGCGTTCTCCTTCGGAAGCTCGGCCACCTGCTTTCTAGTCAAACGGGGAAGAAATTTTTCTTCCCAAGCTTTTCCTTCATATCTTGTAAACATGATGGCACTCCTCCTGACGGAACTTTAGTTCCGGTTCTGTAATAAAGCTTCCGCATGCTGTCCGGCCCAGCTTTCCACGAAGCGGAGCAGCTTCGAATCCTGGCCCGCGCCCGCGATAACGGATAAGCCGACCGGCGCTCCTTCCGACACGGCGGCCGGAATGCTGATTTGCGGCAGCCCCGACAAACCGGCGATGCACGACAGCTTCATCGTGCGGGAACGCCGCTCTTCGTTTTCTGTGCCGCTGATGTCGCGGCGCGGCGGAGAGCCCGGAATCGTCGGCAGCACCATCAGCCCGTCCTCGCCGAGCAGCTCCCGCAGCCTGGCGCGGATATCCCGCCACAGCCGCAGCTCCCCTTCCGACTCGCCGCGCTTCAGCGTGCGGGTCCAATCGAACCGGTCCGCGATGCTCGGCTCGAACACGGGGCTTTCCTTCGTAATCCAATCGCCGTGGTTTTCCCATATTTCAATGCCTTGAATAATCCGAAAAACGCGCATCCACTCGTCCAGCCCTTCCGGCGCGATCGAAACTTCGCTTGTTTCGGGCAGACGCTCCGACAGATGAGGGAGAAACGGCTTCAGCTTATCCGCGCAAGCGGGCTCCGCCATCGCCCATGCCTCCGCGGGCAGCAGCAGCCTCCGAAACGAGGCGTCATGCCGCTCCTCCTCCCGCTCCAGCAGCGCCTCCCCTACGCGCCTAAGCGTCGCGGCGTCGCCCGCCATCCAGCCGACGGTGTCGAAGCTTGGCGCAAGCGGAATCAAGCCGTCCGCCGAGACGGCCCCGTGCGTCGGACGCATGCCGTAAATGCCGCAGTAGGCGGACGGGACGCGGACGGAGCCTCCGGTGTCCGTTCCGATCGCGAAATCGGCAAGCCCTGCCGCGACGGCAACCGCCGAGCCGCTTGAAGAGCCGCCGGGCAGCCGGTCCGGCGCTTTCGGATTGATCGGCGTCCCGTAATGATAATTTTGTCCGTTCAAGCTGTACATCAGCTCGTCGGTATGCGTCATCCCGCGAAGCCTGGCGCCTTCGGCCAGCAGCTTGTTCACGACGGCGGCGTTCCTCTCCGACGGCCCGTGCGTCCGCAGCCAGTCCGGATTGCCGGCTCCGGAGACGTGGCCTTTGACCGCGAATACGTCCTTCAGTCCAAACGACAGCCCGTTCAGAACCCCGTCGCCCGTGGCTTCCAATTGTATATCTTCACGAAAAAAAGCATTCCACGAGTCGTTCATTGCGAAAAATCCTCCCATTCGGCCGCATCCGGCCTTCGCTTTGGATTGGGCTGCCGCCTAAGACAACGCCGCTCTCAATACCGCCAAATCCTCTTCGTCCAAGCTTGCCTTCGGCCCGGACTTGATCAGGTCGGAAAATTTCTCGTCCGGAATCATCGTCGTCAGCGTATAAAGGCGTTCGTTGCCGGTATTGATAATATCGTGATGATTGCCCGGCGGAACGATAACGAACGAGCCTTGCTTCAGCGGCGTCTCGAAGTCGCCGACCTTGGCGAGTCCGGTTCCTTTCAGCACGTAAAAATATTCGGATGCCTCCTTATGCTCGTTGGAAGGCGTCCGGCCGCCGACGTCGAAAATTTCGACGAACGACGTAAACGGCACCTCCGTGCGGTCGCACAGCAGAACGAACTTGTTCGTGTCCTTCGCCGAAATTTTATAAACCGGGCAATCCTCGAAATTGCCGTATTTCAAGCCTGGAATATTCATCGCAGCTCATCCTTTCTCCATTTTAAATGAAAGAGACGCGCTCGCCGCGTTCTGCGGACGATCCGCGTTAAGCTTCACCGGCGCCGCAGGGCTTGCTTAACGAATCGAGCAGCCTCTCCGAGCGCGAAACGAAGCCGTAGCATTGCTTAATGTTATAAATGGCCGCGTCGGCGCAATACGAAGGCGAGTTCGTCGCCGCGCAATCCTCGAGCAGAATGGCGTCGTAGCCGGAATTGACGGCGTCCTGCAGCGTCGCCATGACGCATTGGTCCAGATTGACGCCCGCGAACAGCAAGGTACGGATATTCATATTCCGCAGCACGCTGTCCAGATGCGTATCCCAGAAGCCGCTCATCCGGTACTTGTCAACGTATATGTCGCCCGGCTCCCGGCGCAGCTCGTCGACGACGGCCGCTCCCCAGCTTCCTTTCTCCAGGACGCGGGAACCGTTCTCCGGCAGCGGATCGCCGATGCCTCTTCCTTCGCCGTCTCCGTTATAAACGTGCAGGACGGACGGGCTTACGTTCAGCCGGTCGGGCCGGTTGCCCCAATTGAGCCAAACGACCGGAACCCCGTGCGCCCGCAAAGCGGGAAGCAGCCGGTTAAGCGGCTCGATCGGCTTCCGCAGTACGGCATAGTCCCCGCCGATATAATCGACCCAGCCGCCTTTGCTGCAAAAATCGTTTTGCATATCGACGACGATAATAGCCGTATCGTTCAGCTCGAACGTCAGCCGCTGCGGCTCCGCCTCGATCGTCACCGGGACCGGCTCGGCGGCTCTTCGCCGCAAATCCACCGCTTCCCGCGAGACAGTCCAGAAGTTCTTCCGATTGCCTAACCGATGCACGTCCATCCCTTCTTTCTTCAACTGATATGCGGATCCCGCCGAACCGGCAGCTCCAGCCACGAAGGACGGCCGCCGTCGCTGGCGACCGCTACGGCCGCGATCTTCAGTCCGTCTTCGCCCGCGCCATGCTTATCGGCTTCGCCGCCGTTCGGATGCCGGACGAAAAGCGGAAACGCGCTGCCCGTCAGCTCGAGCCGGACCCGCGTGCCGGGCGCAAGCGCCGCCGCAACCGGACGCATCGTGATTTCGGCATACTCCCATTCGCCTTCGCAGCCTTCGCTGCTTTCGCCGGTTGCTCCGCCGATATCCGTCCGTCCGACGCTAAGGAATCTGGCCGTGCCGTCCGGCAGCAGCGCCGTCAGCGTGGCGACGAGATCGGTTGGCCCGGCCAGCGATTGGACGCGGGCTTTCACCTTCGGCGAGCCGGCCAAGCGCAGCGTCTCGGCGAGCTCGCGGCTCGTGTAAACCAATATTTCGTAACGGTCCTGAACCGGACTCCGGTCGACCGGCAGAAACGAATCGGTGCGCATCGGCAGCCGGGCATCGTAAACGAATACGTCCGGGACGGCCTCGCCGTCGATGTCCGCGGCGGCCTCCTTCAGCCTTCCGCCTCCCAGCGCGCCGCCCGCCGGCTTCTCCGAGCCGGACAAATACAATCTGCACTCCCCCGGGGCAAGCTCGGAAGGGAACGAATCGGCCGTAACCCATTCCCCGCTGTATTGCTCGTAATATTTCACCTTCGGCTCGGCGGCCTGATCGGCCGTCCGGTCGTCCTTCAACCAATAATCGAACCAACGGAGCTGCTCCAGATGAACGTTGCCGTCGGCGTCCGGGCCGTGATCGACGCCTCCCGCTTTCCGTCCCCAAGGAATATGCGCCCAAGGACCGACGATAAGGCGGTGAAGCATGCCTTCCTTAGCCGGTGCCGACTGCAGCGCTTCAAACGAGCGGATCGTTCCCATCAGATACGTGTCGTACCACCCGCCGATATGCAGCGCAGGAACCGGATGCTCGAGAAACTTTGCCGTCCAGTCGCGTTCCTTCCAATAGTCGTCGTATTCCGTATGCTCGCACCATTCGTAATAAGCCGGGAAATACTTCTCCAGCACCGGATGCTTATCCAGAACCGGAACATGGAACAACCGGTCCTCCGGATGGCGCATCGTTTGGCTGCACAGCTCGACCGCCGCCGTGTCTCCCGCCCGCATCGCGGTATCGCGCGCAAGCTGGAACGCCCATGGCAGCTTGTCGCCGATGGAGAAGCTGCCGAAAGGATAAAACGAGCCGTGGTACAGATCGGACGGACACATGCTCGGGGCGATCGCCTTCAGAGAAGGCGGCGCCAGCGAGGCGGCCGCCCACTGCGTCAGCCCCTGGTAGGAAAATCCGTACATGCCGACCCGGCCGTTCGACCGCGGCAGCGCGGCCGCCCATTCCACCGCGTCGTAGCCGTCCTCCGCTTCTTGAACGAACGGGATAAATTCGCCTTCCGAATCTCCCCGTCCTCTGACATCCTGAATGACGACAATATAACCGTGCCGCGCATACCAAAGCGGATGCGCATGGCTTACCGTCGAAGCGATCATCCGGCCGTAAGGCTGCCGCATCAGTAGAACGGGATAAGTCCCCTCCCCAACCGGCATATAAATATCGCTGTATAAAGTCACTCCGTCCCGCATAACGCACGGGACGCCTCTCTCTACGATCGCATCTCCAAACCTCATAAACCGTTCCTCCCGCCAATCGCCGCCTCGGCCGTTAATCCTTATATTTGCGAATATGCCTTCAGCTTCAGTTGATTCAGCAGCAGGTAAGGATCGTTCTCCCGCTTGAGCTCCCATAGCTTCCGGCGGGTATACGACCGCCCGCCGTCCTCCAAATCCCAGGTGTGCGGATTGCTTACCGGCGCCCCGATTTCGTCGTAGCGGGCGATGATGGCATTCAGCCGTTCGTCCGACTCGTAACGGAGCAGCGGAAGTCCGGCGATGCGCAGTTTGCCCGCCTGTTTGTTGAACTCGAGATGCTGCATGACTTCCGGAAATTCCCGCTTGATCAGAGCCATCTCTTCGAACACCGTATCCCAATTATGGGTCGTTTGCAGGTAGGTCAAGCTCGTATCGGCCTTACGGGCCCATAACGTCGTATGATTCCACGTAAAATCCGAAACCCCGATCCCTTTCCGGTATTTGTCCGCCGTCACCCGGCGCTCCACACGGCCGTTCCGTGCCGCGGCCAACGCAAGCAAAGCGTCTTCGCCTCTTTCGTCCACCTCGAGCAGGGCGGCTGCCCGGTCATGCGGCAGCTTAAGCGCTTTGAAATATTGCGCGATCGGCGCCTCGTGCACGGACACGAGACGTTTCTTGACCGAATCGTCCTGCGCAAGCTCCATGCCGAAACGGACAGCGTTCTCCCAATCCTCGAACGTAATGGCCCACTGCATGTATTCCACGCGCGGAGCAAGCTTGATGCGCAGCTCCGAGATAATGCCCACGACGCCGTACGTATGCAGATACGGACGAATTTCGTCCCCCGCCAGCTTAAACGTTTGCGGCGGGGATTCGATTGTTTTAACCGTAATCTCCTCCACGAAGCCGTCCCAGATCGTGCCCCACGTAATCGAGCCGATCCCTCCGAAGCCGCCGCTTATAAAACCGCCGATGGACGCCGTATGGAACGTCGACGGCATAATCAGCACTTCTTGGCCTTGCTCCCTTGCGGCTTCGTCGATTTTGCCGAGCCGGGCGCCCGGCTCGACGACCGCGTAGCCGTCTCCGATCTCGAGCACCCGGTTCATGTTCGCCAGGTTCAATACGGCGCCCCCCGTAAGCGGCACCGCTTGCCCGTAATTGCCCGTGCCGTTGCCGCGCACGGTGACCGGAACCCGCTCATCGGTCAATATCGACAACGCGAGATCCAGCTCCTCCTCGCTGCGGGGCGACACGATGCACTCGGCCGCCTTGTCCTTCAGCTCCCGCGACAGGACGGGGGAGAAATGGTGGTAATCCATCGAATATTTCGCAAGCGAAGGCTCATCCCATAGCAAGCATGCCGGGTCAAGCCGCTCGGCCAGCCTTGCTTTCCAATTGCCGGTCATACAATTCCCTCCTCAAACGTTTTGCGGCTGCTTGAACCGCATCGTGGATTTGAGCAAAACGTCGCTTCGGAAGCGTCCGCTCCGTTTTGCGGCTGCTTGAACCGCATCGTGGATTTGAGCAAAACGCCGCTTCGGAAGCGTTCGCTCCATTTTGCAGCCGGTTGAAACCGCCCCCTAATTCCGCATCTCCGACTCGTGCCAGGAGCTGAGCAGCCACTTGGAAAGCTGGTTGATCAGCAGGAAAAACACGATGCCGAGCACGGCCGCCGACAAGCCGCAAGCGAACAGATAAGCCGTTTGAAGCCTTGTCGAAGCGATCGTAATCGCATAGCCTAACCCGCCTTTGCCGCCGCCGATGCCCGCGATATATTCGCCGACGATCGCGCCGATGACGGACATGGAACAAGAGATTTTAAGGCCGGCGACGATATAAGGCAGCGCCGCCGGAATGCGCAGGCGCATAATCGTTTGAAGCTTGGTGGCGTTATAGAGGTAGAACAGGTTTTTCATGTTTTGCTCGGTCGAGTTGAGGCCGATCAGCGTATTGGACAGAATCGGGAAAAAGCTGATCAAAAAGGAAATGATAACGATGGCGTTAAGGCCCGCTCCGAACCAAATGACGATAATCGGAGCAACGGCGACGATCGGGATCGTCTGAAGAATGATGGCGTAAGGATACATGCTTTTTTCGACCAGCTTGTTCATGGCCAGCAGAATGGCCAGCAAAATGCCGAGCACCACGCTTGCCATAAATCCGATTACCGCCTCCGTCACCGTCGTGCCGACGGACACCATCAGATTGCTCCAGTTGTCGGCCGCAGCGGTCACGATATCGCTCGGCTTCGGCAAAATGTACGGCGCGATGCCAAGCAGCCTTACGATAAGCTCCCAGCCGCCGACGAATAAAATAAAGACGACGATCGGAGGAAGCGCGTTTTTCAACGCGGAAGCCGCTGCGCCTCCCGTTTTCAGACTTTTCCGACTACGGTTAACGGCCGCCGCCGCGGATGGAACGACTTGTTCCGTCATGGATACCAATCCCCTTCCTGGTGAACCCCAGATTTAATGTTTGAGCGCGCCGGACACGGCGCGTACGGAATCGCTGAAAGAATGCGAAGTCCGGAACACCTCATCCCTCGGAAAAGGATGCGGAATATCGATTATTTCGGCGATTTTGCCGGGTCTCGGCGTCATGACGACCACCCTCGTCGACAAAAACACGGCTTCGAACACGTTATGGGTAATAAACAATACCGTCATCGACTTGTCCTTCTGCCATATGCCGAGCAATTCGTCCTGCAGCGTTTGCCGCGTAATTTCGTCGAGCGCGCCGAACGGCTCATCCATGAGCAGCAGCTTCGGCCTCGAAATTAGCGCCCTTGCGATGGAAACGCGCATTTTCATGCCGCCGGACAGCTGCCGCGGAAGAACCTTCATATAATCCTTCAGCCCGACCAGCTCCAGAACGCGCGCTCCTTCCTCCATCCTCGTCTTCTTGGGCACGCCCCGCAGCTTCAGCGGCAGCGTGACGTTCTCGAGCAGGTTGGTCCACGGCAGAAGCGTATGCTCCTGGAACACGAACGCGATTTCGTTCTGCTTCCTCGCCTGGAAAGGCGTCGTGCCGAGCACGGACAAATCGCCTTCCGTATGGTTCGTCAGCCCCGTGATCATATTGAAGATCGTCGATTTCCCGCAGCCCGACGGCCCGACGAAGCACAGAAACTCGCCTTCCGTCACCTCGAGATTCGCATTTTGAACCGCTATCGTCCCGTTTGGATACACCTTGCCGACGTTTTTCAGATCGACCAGCAGCTTGGCGCCGCCCGCGGCTTTGTCCGCCAGGTTTCGCTCGTTTGCCGTTAACATACTCATGGAGCTCCGCCACCTTTCGGGTTCATTGATGTCAGATGAACTGACACAAGTAATACTCCTCAATCCAGATTGCGATATAAAAAGAAAAACAAATCATAATCGAACAATACATAAATCCTTATCGATTATTCGCGCCAATCCGCCGTTTCTTTAAGCCGAGTATATCGGTCCTCGTTATGGTACGTCAACGAATATATGTTAGTTTATGTTACATATGCACAACCAAGACCGGCCTAATTTAGCATTTTTCATAAAGAAGCTCGTTTAGATCGGCTTTCCCATGTTAAATTGCGTTAAGTTATGTTACATTCGCGAACCGATTTTACCAGCCGATAGCCGCTCCGTCGCATCTCGGGTCGGTTCCCCCGCTCAGAAAGCCTTGTCCGTCGACGGCAATCGCGTGCGCGTGTCCGACAATCCCGTCAAAGGCGCCGACGCGGCGCACAAGATGGCCGGCTTGGGCGAGCTTTGCCGCCGCCTCTTCGCCGATACGGCTCTCCAGCTTCAGCTCCATCGTCGGAGCCCCCCAAGTCCGTCCCCATACAAAACGCGGCTCGTCGATCGCTTGCTGCGGATCCATGCCGTAATCGATCATCCGCGTTAGGATCGCGGCCTGCGTCTGCGGCTGCCCCTCTCCCCCTTGCGTTCCGTACAAATAGGCGGGACGCCCCTCGCGCAGCGCCATCGCCGGCATTAGCGTATGGAACGTTCGCTTGCGGGGCATAAGGCGGTTGACATGATTCGGGTCCAGCGAAAAAAACGATCCGCGGTTCTGGAGCAGCACGCCGGTCGCGCCGGCGGCCACGCCCGAACCGAATTCGAAATAAAGGCTTTGGATGAAAGAGACGGCGTTGCCGTCCTTGTCGACAACCGCCGCGTACGCCGTGTCGCTGCCGACGGAAGGACTGGACATATCGAGCGCGGCGCCCATATCGATCGTCTGCGCAAGCTCCGCCGCGTATTCCCGGCTTAACAGCTTATCGAGCGGGATATGGGCGAACGCCGGATCGGTCAAATACGCGTTGCGGTCGCGAAAGCTGAGCTTAAGCGCTTCGATCAGCAAATGATAATACTCGTACGAGCCGTGCGGAATGCGGCCGAGGTCGAACCGGTCCAATATTTGAAGCGCCATAATGCCCGCGAAGCCTTGCGAATTGGGCGGCATCTGGTAAATGTCGTGGCCGCGGTACTCCCCCTTGACCGGCTCCACCCAGTCTCCGCGGTGGTCGGCGAAGTCGTCCATGCACAACAGACCGCCTCTTTCGCCCAAATACCGCGTAATCTCCCGTGCCGCTTCGCCTTTATAAAAATAGTCCCGGCCGCCTTTCGCAATGCCCCGAAGCGTGGCGGCGAGCATCGTCTGCTTGAACTTCCCGCCGGGCTTCACCGGAGCTCCGCCGGGGACGTAGATGGACGCCGCCGTCGGGTCCCGCTCCAGCATCGATTGATATTGAACCGTATTCCGGTATTGGTCCGGCGACATCGGATATCCCCGTTCCGCGTAGCCGATGGCGGGCTCCAGCACCTCCGCGAGTTCCAGCTTGCCGTATTCGCCGTGCAGGGCAAGCCAGCCGTCCGCCATGCCGGGCACGGTAACGGCGCTGCGCGCGCCGCGCACCGGAATGGCTCCTTCTTCGGCAAAGGCTTCCATCGTCGCCTTATATCCCGATCTTCCGCTTGCGTTGTAGCCTCTTACCCGTCCTTCCCCGCTCTTGCAGGACAGCCAGAACGAATCTCCCCCCACGCCGGTCATATGCGGGTAGACGACCGCCAAGCATGCGCTCACGGCTACGGCGGCATCGTAAGCGTTGCCTCCTCTTTCCAGCATCCGCGCGCCCGCCGCCGAAGCCAGGTAATGCGGGCTAACGACCATCGCTTCGGTTCCGATTACAGATTTGCCCATTTTCACACGCTCCCCGATGATGTTTTATCCATTTGAACAAGACGGCGAAAGCCGCCGCTTATATCCATGTCATAAAATATGACATACGTTTGTTTTAAAATAACACGACCTTCTGCAATCCGCAACTAAAAAATCGAAAAACGTAACGAAAAACATTTTATATATTGAAAATCGTTATGTTTGGTCGTATATTAGCTACATAAGGAAACCAAACGATTCATTTAATATTCAAATCGCATGCGAAGCCTCTTACGGTGACTATGCGTCGGAGGGACCCGGATGAAGAACCGGCTTTTCATGCCCATAAAAATCGGGGGTAAAATGATCTAAAGGAGTGCCGAAACGATGAACCAGAAACCAAATGCCGAACCGCAAATTTTCGAAATCGACGATATCGACCGAAAAATCATTCAAGCGTTAAACAAAAACGGCAGAATATCTTACACCGATCTTGCCAAAGACATCGGACTTTCCAGAGTCGCGGTTCAGGCCAGAATCAATGCCTTGATGGAGAACGGAGTCATCGAGCGGTTTACGGCCGTCATCAATCCGGAGAAAATCGGCATCAACGTGTCCGCTTTCTTTAATGTGGAAGTCGAGCCCAAGCATTTGCACGAGGTCGCCGACAAGCTGGCGGAAGACCCGTTCGTGACGAGCCTGTACCATATGAGCGGCCCCAGCAAGCTGCATATGCACGGCTTGTTCAAAAGCAATCACGAAATGGAAGTTTTTTTGAAGGAAAAGCTGTATAAAATGCCAGGCGTTACGAGCGTGGACTGTCAGGTGCTGATTACCCGCTACAAGAGCCGGATGGGAATGAGGCTGTAGCTTATGGAGGAACGACAACAACGGGAAACGGCCAAATACCGGGACATCGGCTGGGCGATGGCCAAAACGGGCGTCATCGGCTACGGCGGGGGTCCTTCCGTCATCCCGCTTATCCGCTACGAAGCCGTTACTCATTACCGCTGGGTAGAGGACGAGGAGTTTGCCGAAATATTGGCGATCGCCAACGCTTTGCCGGGTCCGATCGCCACCAAGATGGCCGCCTACCTCGGCTACCGCACGCGGGGTGCCGCGGGAGCTTGCTTCGCCGTCATCGCCCACATCCTTCCGTCCGCCGCCGCCATGATCGCGTTAATGTCGATCGTGCAATGGCTTAGCTCGTCCGCAGTCGTGCAAGGCATGATCGCGGCCGTCGTGCCCGTAATCGCCGTCATGATCGGCGTGATGGCCTACGAGTTTGGCGAAAGAGCCGTGAAAGGTTTGGGAAAATGGCTTGGCATCGCCTTGTTCGCCGCCGCGTTCGGACTGCTGCAGCTTCTCGGCGTGCACGCCGCCGTCGTCATCGTCGCCTTTTTGGCATACGGGGCCGTTCACTTCAAGGTGGTCGACCGCCTGAAGGAGCGTAAAAACAGAAGACGCGCCGTCAGGCAGGAAGGCGGGGATTACAAAACATGGAATGGCTGAATCTGCTGCTCGGATTTTTTCTGTCGAACGTGCTGGGCTACGGGGGCGGTCCCGCCTCCATTCCCCTTATGTACCAAGAGATCGTAACCCATAACCGCTGGGCGACCGATTCCGAGTTTTCCAATATTATCGCGCTTGGCAACACGCTGCCCGGACCGATCGCGACGAAAGTCGCCGCCTTTGTCGGCTATGACGTGCTGGGAATCGCGGGAAGCGTCATCGCCCTGGCCGCCACCGTCGTGCCGTCGGCCGTCGCGCTTGTCCTGCTCGTCAAGCTGCTGCAAAAGCATCGAACGTCTCCCGTCGTCAAAGGGCTTACGCTGCTCGTTCAGCCCGTCATCGCGGTCATGATGGCGCTGCTGGTCTGGCAGCTCGGAGCCGAATCGGTCGGGTCGATCGGCATCTGGCAATCGCTTGGCATCGCCGCCGCCGCGTATTGGTTGATGGAAAGGCGCAAAATTCATCCCGCCATCGTCATTTGCATCGCCTTCGTATACGGGGGAGCCGTTTTGTCTCATTTTATTTAAGCGATTATGAACGATTTTTCATTTTATTCTCATAAAGCATTCCGACCTTTGAAGGAAGGCGCTTTTCGCTCTAATACGGCAAAAAGCGCCTTTTTTCCATATGTTATACTTGGTTTAACGAAAAATTCGACTACATAAATGCGAAGGAGCAACTTGAGAATATGCGGAAAAACAAATTTCTGAAACATGTAGCAAAATTAAGCCTCTGTGCAGCAATTGGCTTTTCGGCATTCGCCTTCGGTTCGAATACGCAAGTCCATGCAGCAACCCCGGAATCGCTGAAGCTGGTCAGCACGGGACAAAATTATTTGGGAACCCCTTACTCATACGGAGCGCCGGCCGGCGTGACCTACGCCTTCGACTGCTCTTCGTTTACGCAATTTATATTCGGCATGTTTGACGTATCGCTGCCTCGTACGGCGAAATCCCAATCCTATTACGGAACGAAGGTTCCGAAAGGCGAGCTCAGCACCGGAGATCTCGTATTTTTCCGGACGAGCGGCTCCACCATCAGCCACGTTGCGATCTACGCCGGGAACGACAAAATTTTGCACAGCTCCAGCAGCAAAGGGGTTACGTTCTCCGACCTGGATTCTTCCTATTGGACCAAAACGTACGTAACGGCCCGCCGAGTGCTGTAGAACGGGACGAAAACGCAAATAGAGATGAAAGAGGACGCTCCCTCTTCCATCTCTATTTTTTTGCCCGCGTTGCCCCGCTCCCGTTGCGCCGCCTATATCAATCTGTTATGCTGAAGATGTCTGGACAAACACAAATACCCTCTTTCAGCATAAAGAGGGTCGATGCAGCTGAACAAGTGCCACCTTGGTCAAGCAAGCGATTTGTGTCACAATCCATCTTCGGGAGGTGAGTCCGTAATGGCCAAAGACGTATTGTGCGAAGTCAATTCGTGCGTTCATTGGGCCGGCGACAACCGCTGCGGCGCCGAGACGATTTACATCGTCAACCGCTCCTCGCAAGAGGCCGCCAATTCCGCCGAAACCGACTGCAAAACGTTTGAATCGAAATAAGTAAAAAGTTCTGTACGGAAGGGAAGGAATCATGCACGATTCCTTCTTTTCTTTTTATTTTACCAATAATGATAATTGTTATCAAGCATTTTTTGATGCTTTTTATCGAATGGCGCAAGGGCTTGCTTGAACCGCTTTCAGCCATTGGTTCGCGATCAGCTGGTGGCCGGCCGCCGTCGGATGCACGCCGTCGTAAAGCCAATACGAAGCGTCCGCGACGACGCAAGCTTCGTTCAGCTGCTGCTGCACCGGCACGAATACGGCGCCGAATTCAGCCGCAAGCCCGCGGACGACGCTCTGATACTTGGCAAGCTTATCCTGCCAGGCCGGCCAGTTCTGCGAAGGAGCGCCGACATTCAGAATAAACGGCTCGACCAGCACAAGCGCGGTCTCGGGCAGCTTGTCTTTCGTCTCCTCCAGCAAATGCCGGTAAGCGCTCTCGAAACGGTCCGCGGCTCCGGTTGGCAAGCCGTTCATGATGCGCCATGCGTCGTTGACCCCGATCAAGATGCTGAGCAGCGTCGGTTTAAAGTACAGCACGTCTTCGTTCCACCGCGCGTACAGATCGGACACCCGGTCCCCGCTTATGCCGCGGTTCACGAAGCGCGGACGCTTATCCGCCAGCTCGACGCCAAGCTTGGCCGCGATCAAATAAGCATAGCTGTGCCCCAGATCGCGGTTCTCCGGATCTTCGCGGTATCTGCCGCCGTCCGTAATCGAATCCCCTTGAAACAATACGAGATGCTTGTCAGCCATCATCCGTTCCTCCTCATGCCTATGACGAGTTTAATTTTGCCATCTTCTTCATTAAACCTTTATCGGAACGGATAATCAATCCGTTTTTTTGCATGAGTATCGAGGCCAATCCAGGAGGAGCGGCCGAAGCGAACAAAAGCTCCCGAAACGGGAGCTTTCTCAGCCGTTCAGCGCTGCCGGCGAAGCGGCGCTACGGCAGCTGCAATCGAAGCGACTCGCGCGCCCAGCCGCCCCGCCATGACCAGCTCCCGTTCGTCGGGAGAACGCGAGCTGTCCGGGCCCGCAAGCGTGGAAGGCCCGTAAGGCGAGGATCCGATGCCGTCGGCCGTTAAATATTCCGGATTCTCGGAGTAAGGCAATCCGACGAACAGCATGCCGAAATGCAAAAGCGGAACGATAGCCGTCAAGACGGCCGCCTCATGGCCGGTATGGATGGAGCCGGCGCTCGTAAAGACGCCGGCCGGTTTGCCCTCCAGCTCGCCGCCGGCGCACAGCTCCCCGGCAAAATCGAGAAACAGCTTCATTTGCGCCGGCATCATGCCGTAATAAGTCGGAAACCCCCAGACGATCCCGTCCGCCCAGCGCAAATCGTCGAGCGCGGCGATCGGCACGTCTTTTTGCGCCTCCCGCGCCGCCTCGTATTTGGCGAACCGGTCGACGAGCTTGAACCGCTCTCCCAATCCGGAAGCTTGCGTGCCGGCGCCACCTTTTCCCGGCCGGGCATCCCGGTCCAAATAAGCCGTAATGTTCCCTTCGGCGATCGGCTCCGGCACCCGCACCATTCTTGCTTCCGTGCCCTCCAAGCCCGCCGCACCCGCGCATACCGCCTTGGCCATTTCATATACATGCCCGTATGCGCTATAATACACGACCAACAGTTTCGCCAACGCTTCCTTCCCCTTTCTTTCGTTTGAATCAAGCAGCCGAAGACCAAGCCGTTACGGCTTCGCCATCCCTGTCAAAAGGACCCTACGTTCATAAATGCGAACAAACGGCCGGGGCGGATATCCTTTTATCCGCGTTCCGGCCGCCGTATCCGTTCCGACGCTTCCGCTTATTTCCCCGGCAGGAATTCCGCCGTATACGCCTTGCTTACGTCAAAATCCTGGCTGATCAAGCCGAGATCCTTCATTTGATCCGCCAGCTTCTCCCAGCGCTCCGCAGTCATCGCGCCGACGCCCATCGTCGCCGCGTCTCCGCCGTATACGAAATCGACTTGCGTCTCGGCGCTGTATTTCATCTGCTCCAGCGTCATGTCCGGATTCCGCTTCTGGATTTCGGGGTTCATCTCTTCGTAATGATCCTTGTAATAATCCCAGCCTTTCACGCTTGCCTCGACGAACTTACGGACCAGCTCCGGCTTGTTTTGGATCATGTCCTCCGTCGTAAACAATACGTTCGCGTAAGGCTGGTAACCGGAATCGTGAATGAGCAAGTAACCGACGTCGACACCTTCCTTCGCCAATGCATACGGTTCGCTCGTTACGTAGCCTTGCGTCAATGCCGTTTTATCTTCCATGAACATCGCCAGCGAGCCGGTATAAGCCATTTCCTTCACTTTATCGAGCTTATACGCTTTTTTGATATATTCCCAATAGGAAGATCCCGAAGCGGTAAAGACCTGATGCCCGTTCAAGTCGCCGAACCCGGTAATGCTGTCTTCCTTATGGTAGATCAGCACCTGAGGGTTCTTCTGGAACGTTGCCGCGATCGCGACGATCGGAATGCCCTGCTCGCGCGCCTGCAGGATCGCATCCGCCTGGTCCATACCGAATTCGGCTTTGCCGGAAGCTACGATCTGAACCGCCGATACCTGCGGGCCTCCCGGCGTAATGGTCATGTCGAGCCCCGCTTCCTTATAAAAGCCTTTATCCAAAGCCGTATATTGGCCGCCGTGCTCCGCCTCGGCGAACCAGTTCGTCACTTGCGTTACTTTGGCCAGCTCCGCGGGAGCGCCGCTTTCGGCCGCCTGGCCGTCCGCCGGGCTTGCGCTTGACGAAGCGCCGTTCCCGCCGGCGCCGCTTCCGCATGCGGAAATCAGCATGGTGAAGAGCAGCACGGAAATGAATGCAAATCGATTGGTAAGCTTGCGACGGTTCCCTTTACTCATTTTCCCTCACCCTATCCTTCTCTTTGAATAGTCTTTGCTTAGGCAGCGATGACGACCCCTCTTTTCGACTAAAAGGAACGATCGTGTTAATTTTCGTGCCTTTTAACGTAATATATAAACATAAACGATCAAAAATGAAAGCCTACCTTAGTTGAATAGCCTTATATTTTAGTAGAAAAACCAACAAAACGAATGGGAGTTGTGCATAAAGCATAAAAATGTTTGCCGCATATATTACATTATATGTTACATAGGTGGCAGTTCAATAGAAGCAAGCCATTTCCGGACTCCGCCTGATTAGGCGAATGATTTTCCGAAATTGGTAAATGCTATGAAAAGCTTCAAGATGAACGGCGCGGCCTTCCTGCGAAAGCGCCGTTCGCAAATCGTTTACGATGGAGGATATTCAATCATGAAAAAACTCGTTATGCTTGCATGCTTCGGCGCAGCCGCATGGACGCTTGGCGGAGCAAACATAACCGCTGCAGCCGAATCCGGAGAGAAGACCCCTTCCGTCTCCGTCAATATCATTAACGCTAAAGGCGAGACGGTCGGAACCGCTGAGCTGACCGAGCGCCAGGACGGCGTTCATATTCATGTTGCGGTCGAGAATCTTCCTCCCGGCACGCACGGCATCCATTTCCACGAAACGGGTAAATGCGATCCGCCGGCCTTTAAGACGGCGGGAGAGCATTTTAATCCGACGGGCAAGCACCATGGATTTAAAAATCCGCAAGGGTTTCACGCAGGGGATTTGCCGAACCTGGAAATCGCTCCAAGCGGAAAAGCGAACGTGGAAATCGTCAGCTCGCATGTAACGCTGGAGAAAGGCAAACCGAACTCGCTGCTTAAAGAAGGCGGCACGGCGCTCGTCATCCATGCCAAAGCCGACGACTACGCGACGGATCCGGCGGGCAACTCCGGCGACCGCATCGCATGCGGCGCGATTCAATAAGGGAAGAAATACAATCAAACAGCCGTTTCCCGGCTGTTTTTTTACGTACGATTTGTCCTTTCTTTGCTGTCCGCATTCGGCGAGTGTGGTAAAATAGGGTAGGCATTCGTGACCATCGAAGAACTTCGACACTACTCACTCGAATAAGGAAAGGAACATCTGGATTATGATCATCAAACCAAAAACCCGCGGCTTTATTTGCACGACGGCGCATCCGACCGGCTGTGCCGCGCAAGTGAACCGCCAAGTGGAATATGTGAAAAACCGGCCAGCCATCAGCGGACCGAAAAACGTTCTCGTAATCGGAGCTTCGACCGGCTACGGTCTCGCTTCACGCATCGTCGCCGCTTTCGGCGCAGGCGCCAATACGATCGGCGTATACGGGCATAAGCCGGCGCAAGGCTCCCGCACCGCGTCTCCCGGATGGTACAACTCTGCGGCGTTCGAGCGGGCGGCGTTGGAGGCCGGCCTGAAATCGTACAGCGTCACCGGCGACGCTTTCTCCGATGAAACGAAGCAAAAGACGATCGACGTGATCCGCGCCGAATTCGGCAAGGTCGATACGATCGTGTACAGTCTGGCCTCCCCTCGCCGCATTCATCCGAAAACAGGCGAAGTGTTCAACTCGGTCATCAAGCCGATCGGCGAGCCGTATACGAACAAGACGGTCAACTTCCATACCGGCGTCGTATCCGAAGCGACGATCGAGCCCGCAACGGAAGAAGAAATCCGCCAGACGGTCGCCGTCATGGGCGGCGAAGACTGGCAAATGTGGATCGAGGCGCTGCAGGAGGCAGGCGTGCTAGCCGATAACGCGACGACCGTCGCCTACTCCTATATCGGTCCGAAAATTACGCACGCCGTCTATTGGGACGGCACGATCGGCCGGGCCAAAAACGATCTGGAGCAAACGGCCGAGCGGCTGAACAAACAGCTCGGCGCAACGGGCGGGCGCGCTTACGTTACGGTGTGCAAGGCGCTTGTAACGCAATCGAGCGCGGCGATTCCGGTTGTGCCGCTCTATATTTCCGTCCTGTACAAAATCATGAAGGAAGAAGGCGTGCACGAGGGCTGCATCGAGCAAATGTACCGCCTGTTTGCCGAGTATTTGTATAGCGGCGAGCCGGTTCGCCTCGACGACGAAGGCCGTATCCGGATCGACGACCTGGAGATGCAGCCGCATATTCAGGAAGCCGTCCTTAAAGCGTGGGACGAGTTGACGACCGAAAATATCGACGAGCTGTCCGATCTCGTTTCGTACCGCAAGGAGTTTTTCCAGCTGTTTGGCTTTGAGACGGAAGGCGTCGATTACGATGCCGACGTCGATCCGAACGTCGACATTCCGAACCTGCGTTAACGGGCGGCCGTTCGGATCTACCGGAACATAAAAAAAGGGAAAAGCCCCGCAGTTTGCCGTAAAGGCAAGCCGCGGGGCTTTTTGTTCATGAGGACGCGTTACGATTTGCCGGATTTCGCCGCCAGCTCGACGATCATTACTACGAGCACCAGCAGCTGAATGAGCAGTTCTACGCTCATTGCAAGCTCCCTCCATCTCATCGTAATGCTCCTTCGCGCCGGTCGTCTCCTCTCGTCTTCCGCTGATTTACGTCTCCCGTTACCATGTTTATTCGGGGTTTGCGCGGAATATGTCCCGATACTTACAAAAGCGATTCATGACCTATCAAGCGGTTCTGTTACGGAATAAACTGCTGTACGATCTTTACGATTTGCCCGTCCTTCACCGCCAAATGATAAGGAAAATCGTCGAGATGCAAGCCGTTGTCCGCCTTGATCTGCTGCACGAACGTTTCCAAGGAAACCGGCTCATCCCACGCCGTTTCCGCTTCCGTTATATCGCCGGTCTTGTCGTAGATTTGCATAACCACTTGCGCGTCGGCGGCAATCGGCAGCTCGGTAAGGGCAGAATCGTCATTGACGATGTAATAACCGTCCGGGGGAGCGTCAAGCCCCGAATCGCTTTCCCGTTCCCGGAAGATCTTCGCCGCCTCTTCCCCTTCGTACCACTTGATTTCGTCTATCGTCAGAACGTAACGGCCGTCTTCGGCGGCCACCCGCTCGATAAATCCCGTCTTCATGTCCGGCGTTTGCCGAACCGGCATATACTCGCGGCCCCCCGCAAGCGCAAAAGCGGCCGTCGTCAAACATGCCGCGGCAACGATCGCACCCGCAACCCATTTTCTCATTGCGTCATCTCTCCTTAGCAAGGTGGGTTATATATGTATTCCTTCTGCTTATAGAATATAACGGACGAAAGCCCGATTAAGTTACAAATCGGAAACAGAACGTTTTAATCCGATTGCGGGCTTGGGCATCTAATTCGATATGCATGGGCGGACAGCGGGATTGCATCCGCCGGATACATATTGCCAAGGGGATGGCATGGCCTTACAATAGGGTCTATCTTATAGCGGAAAGGCGATGATCGTCGTATGGAATACAAAGTAGATGCTGCATTAACCGCGCAGGAGGTAGCCGAGGTATTCAGAAGCTCCGGCATTAAGCGCCCCGTAGACGATCCGGAACGGATTCAGCGCATGATCGACCATGCGGACCTGACCGTCACCGCCTGGGACGGCGGACGGCTGATCGGCATCGCAAGAGCGGTTACCGATTTCGCTTATTGCTGCTACTTGTCGGATTTGGCGGTACGGAAGGAATATCAGAAGAAAGGAATCGGCAAGGAGCTCGTCACGCGGCTGCGCGGCCGGCTGGGGGACGAGGTGTCCCTGCTGCTTCTTTCGGCGCCAAGCGCGATGGACTATTATCCCCTCATCGGTTTTGAGAAGAGCGACAAGGCGTTTCTTATTCCCCGCTCAAAATAACGCAAGCAAGCCTCCGTCCGCTCGGACAAACGGTTAATTCCTCTGCATGGGATTGGAAGAAAGCGGGTTTATAGTATAATAAGAAAAACTTCTATCGAAGTCTTTCGAGGCTGAGCGGCCTGAAGCTTTGCTTCGAAAGCCGATGTCTTATGGAAAAGAGGAGATACGATGAAACGAAACCGGCTGGGGCAATCGGAGCTATACGTCAGCGAAATCGGACTCGGATGCATGTCGCTCGGCACGGACAAAGCCAAAGCGGTATCGCTTGTGCACGAGGCTTTGGAGAAGGGCGTCAACTTTTTGGATACGGCGGATTTGTACGACAACGGGCTGAACGAAGAAATCGTCGGGGAAGCGGTACGCGGCCGTCGGGCGGACGTTATCCTGGCGACCAAGGTCGGCAACCGGCGTATCCCGGGACAAGACGGCTGGGTATGGGATCCTTCGAAGGCATACATCAAAGAGTCGGTAAAAGGCAGCCTGAAGCGGCTCCAAACCGATTATATCGATCTTTATCAACTGCATGGCGGCACGCTGGACGATCCGATCGACGAAACGATCGAAGCGTTCGAGGAGCTGAAGCAGGAGGGCGTTATCCGCTATTACGGCATCTCCTCCATCCGGCCGAACGTCATTCGCGAATATGCGAAGCGTTCCGGCATTGTGTCGGTCATGAGCCAATACAGCATTGTGGACCGGCGTCCCGAAGAAACCGTCCTTCCGCTGCTTGCGGCGAGCGGCATCAGCTTGATTGCCCGCGGTCCGGTAGCGAAAGGAATACTGACGGACAACGGTGTTGCCAAAATGCCTCAAGACTATTTGGGCACGTCCCGCGAGCAGCTGACGGACATCTACAACCGGCTGAACGAGCTGAGGGGAGAACGAAGCCTGTCGCAGCTCGCCATCCGTTATGCGCTGGCCGATCCGGCCGTTGCCGTAACGATTCCCGGAGCAAGCTCGCTTAGCCAATTGCTCCGCAATATCGAGGCGGCGGACCTTCCGGCGCTGACGCAGGAAGAGGTCGAAGCGATCCGGGCAATCAGCGCAGCGAACCGCTACGAGCAGCATCGTTAAATAGCCGTGCGGCGCGTCAGACTGCTGACGACCCTGCCGAACGGCTCGTGCCGGCCGGCCCATTTGCGTAGGGCCGGCCTTTATGTTTCGGCGAGGCCTTTATATTCCATCAGCCAGCAATCGCGCTTCTCCCCTTCATGCCATTCGTGCTTCGGCAGAAGCTTCTTTTTCACGAAACCGCATTTCTCATACACATGAATCGCCCGCTCGTTCCACGCCTGCGGGTCCATGACAATGGCGTCGGCTTTCCGCTCTCGGATGAGATACCGGACCATTTCGTTAATCAACCTCGTCCCGATCCCCTTGTTCCAGCAGCCGACTTCGCCGATAAATTGATCCATTCCGTAGACACTGCCGTTAAATCCGTCATAACCGTATTCCTCCCGTTCTTCCTCCACAACAAGATAAAATTGGATGTATCCGACAGCCTGACCGTCGTATTCGATAATACAGCGCGTAACGCCCTCGTCTTCGACATATTCATAAAAATGCTCCTGGACCAGCGCCATATCGTGCGGCCGGTCGCGGCCTTCGTAATATTGCAGCACCCTAGAGTCGCTGAGCCAGCGAACAAGCAGAACGGCATCGTTCTCGTTTAACGGCCTGACCGTTAGCGGACCGCTTTGAAGAATTGACATAAAAGCCCTCCTTTCTAAAGAAGATTGGTTATCCTTCTTTCATCAATAATTCGTTCTAAAACACAGCAGCTCCTTTTGGGTGTGGTGCAGAAATGCACCACGTTGGGTCGCACCGGCGCACACAAAAAAAAGCGCATGCCCTCTATAAGGCATGCGCTTTGCGGTATCACGGCTTCATAGCCGCGGGACTAACTTATTTTACGGATTTCGCCCAGTCTTTCGCGAACTTCTCGAGGCCTTGATCCGTCAGCGGATGTTTCGACAGCTGCTCGATTACCGAGTAAGGGATCGTCGCGATGTGCGCACCGGCCAGTGCTACGCGAGTAACATGGTCCGGGTGACGAACGGAAGCCGCGATGATTTGCGTGTCCAGGCTGTGAACGCGGAACAGCTCGGCGATTTTGCTCACGAGTTGAACGCCGTCTTCGGAGATATCGTCCAGGCGGCCCAGGAACGGCGAAACGTAAGTTGCGCCCGCGCGAGCGGCCAGAAGCGCTTGGTTAACCGTGAAGATCAGCGTAACGTTTGTTTTTACGCCTTTTTTCGTCAGGTAACGGCAAGCTTCAAGACCGGCAAGCGTCATTGGAAGCTTGATCGTGATGTTTTTGTCGCCGCCGTTGATTTTGATCAGCTCGTTCGCTTCGGCGATCATTTGCTCAGCCGTTACGGCGTCAGGCGTAACTTCAGCGGATACGGATTCCACTTCAGGCACGGCTTTCAAAATTTCTTCGATGCGGTCTTCGAACTTAACGCCTTCTTTGACAACCAGGGAAGGGTTCGTCGTTACGCCCGACAGAACGCCCATTTTGTACGCTTTTTGAATGTCATCAAGATTCGCAGTATCGATGAAAAATTTCACAACCCATTACCTCCACTTAATTTAATTTATTTTTTTTCGACAGCATGTCCGCCAAACTCGTTGCGGAGAGCCGCAACCACTTTGCCGGTAAATGTGTCGTTCTCTAAAGAACGATACCTCATTAAGAGCGACATGGCAATAACCGGAGTTGCGGTTTGCAGGTCAAATGCCGTTTCAACCGTCCATTTGCCTTCGCCGGAGGAGTGCATGATGCCTTTGATTTCGTCAAGCTTCGCGTCTTTCGAGAAGGCGCGCTCGGTCAGTTCCATCAGCCACGAACGGATAACGGAACCGTTGTTCCATACGCGTGCCACTTTTTCGTAGTCGAAATCGAAGTCGCTTTTCTCGAGAACTTCGAAGCCTTCGCCGATAGCGGCCATCATGCCGTATTCGATGCCGTTGTGAACCATTTTCAGGAAGTGGCCGCTGCCGGATTTGCCGGCATACAGGTAGCCGTTCTCGACGGAAGTGTCTTTGAACAGCGGCTCAACGATCGCCCAAGTTTCAGCGTCGCCGCCGATCATGTAGCAAGCGCCGTTGCGTGCGCCTTCCATGCCGCCGGAAGTGCCTACGTCCATGTAGCTGATGCCGAGAGCTTTCATTTTTTCGTAGCGGGCGATGGACTCTTTGTAGTGGGAGTTGCCGGCTTCGATCACGATGTCGCCTTTTTCAAGCAGGCCGGATACTTGGTCAAGCACGTTGTCTACAACGGCGTGAGGAACCATGATCCACACGATTCTTGGAGCTTGCAGGTTTTGCACCAGCTCTTCCAGCGTGTAAGCGCCGGTTGCGCCGAAGCCTTTCATTTCGTCAACAGCTGCTTTGTTCAGGTCGAACGCAACAACCTCGTGTTTGTGGTCAAGCAAGTTTTGGCCAAGGTTCAGGCCCATTTTTCCTAATCCAACTAAACCGACTTTCATGGGATTCCCTCCGAGTAAATATTTATGTGTTTTTGTTGCCTATCCAATAAATGCTGTCCAAAAAGCCCGGGCGGGCTTTTTGGATTTTTTAAGTTTACGAATAACCGTTACAGGAGGCTTTTAGCCGTTTGAACGGCGTTGTCGGCCGTAAAGCCGAAGTACGCCAGCACTTCGTTGCCGTTGCCGGATGCGCCGAACGTGTCGATGGAGATAATTTTGCCTTCGCTGCCCGCATAACGCTCCCAGCCTTGGCGGATGCCCGCTTCGATCACGACGCGTTTCTTGACGGACGACGGAAGCACCGATTCCTTGTACTCGTCGGATTGCTTCTCGAACAGCTCCCAGCTTGGCATCGAAACGACGCGTACGGATACGCCTTCTTGCTCCAGCTTCGCTTTCGCTTGAACCGCAAGGGATACTTCCGAACCGGTAGCAACGTAGATGACGTCAGGGTTAGCGTTCGTTTCGGCCAGCACGTAAGCGCCGGAAGCGACTTGCTCCACTTTGCCCTTCGTTTCTTCGTATACAGGCAGGTTCTGGCGGCTCAAAATAAGAGCGACCGGACCGTCGTTTTGCTGCAGCGCGTATGCCCAAGCGTTAGACGTTTCGTTAGCGTCCGCAGGACGGATAACGGTAAGTCCCGGAATCGCGCGGAGCGCGGCCAATTGTTCGACCGGCTCGTGCGTCGGGCCGTCTTCGCCGACTGCGATCGAGTCATGCGTGAACACGTAAGTGATCGGCAGTTTTTGAATCGCCGCAAGACGAATCGAAGGACGCAGGTAATCGTTGAACACGAAGAACGTGCTGACGAACGGCTTCACGCCGCCGTGGATCGCCATGCCGTTGCCGGCTGCGCCCATCGCATGCTCGCGAACGCCGAAGTAGATGTTGCGGCCCGCGTAAGACTCGACGGCAAACGTTTTTTCGCCCGTAATGTCCGTCATCGTGGAGTGCGAAAGGTCCGCGCTGCCGCCGAAGATCGAACGAACGGATTTCACGTAGTGGTTGATCGCGTTGCCGCTTGCTACGCGAGTCGAAATTGCTTTCGACGAATCGAACGTCAGAACGTCCTTCGCGTCGATAAGCACTTTGCCGCTGATCGCGTCGAGCAGCTCTTGCGCAAGTTCTGGGTAAGCTTCTTTGTAGGATGCGATCAGACGGTTCCATACGGACTGCTCGGCGTCGCCTTTATCCTTGAACGTCTGCATGTAAGCTTTCACTTCGTCAGGAACGTAGAAATTCTCTTCGTAGTTCCAGCCGTACGCTTGCTTCGTCGCTTTCGCTTCTTCGGCGCCGAGCGGGTTGCCGTGCGCTTTGTTCGTTCCGGCTACTTTCGGGCTGCCGTAACCGATGATCGTACGAATCTCGATGATCGTTGGCTGATCCGTATTTTTCTTCGCTTCTTCGATCGCGCGGGTGATCGCCGCAACATCGTTGCCGTCTTCTACGCGCAGGTACTGCCAGTTGACGGATTCGGCTCTCTTTTGGATGTTTTCCGAGAACGACAGATTCAATTCGCCGTCAAGGGAAATATCGTTGGAATCGTACAGCACGACCAGCTTGCCGAGCTTCATGTGGCCGGCCATCGACATCGCTTCGTATGCCACGCCTTCCATCAAGCAGCCGTCGCCGACAAGGGCGTACGTGTAGTGATCGACAACCGGGAAGTCGTCGCGGTTGAACTTAGCGGCCAGATGCGCTTCTGCCATCGCCATGCCGACAGCCGTTGCAATGCCTTGACCAAGCGGACCCGTCGTCGCTTCAACGCCGTCCGTATGACCGAGCTCCGGGTGACCCGGCGTTTTGCTGTTCAGCTTGCGGAAGCTTTTCAGGTCTTCGATCGAAACGCCGTAGCCGAACAGGTGCAGCAGGCTGTACAGCAATGCCGAACCGTGGCCGGCGGACAGAACGAAACGGTCGCGGTTGAACCATTTCGAATCCCCCGGGTTATGTTTCATTTGGTTGGCCCACAGGGCGTAAGCCATCGGAGCCGCGCCCATCGGCAGGCCCGGGTGACCCGAGTTTGCTTCGTTAATGGCGTCAATAGACAGAGTGCGGATCGTGTCAATCGTCAATTGATCAAGCTGTTGTGTTTGCATATGCTGCTTCTCCTTTGCTTTGCTTGTTGGAAGTATCGTTGTCCAGCCACCAAACATGGTCGCCCAGCAGGTCGAACGCCGCCTTTGGACCGTAAGAGCCCGCAGGGTAAGTGTGCAGCGGCAGTTCGCCCTTCTCGACGGCATCGAGAATCGGCTGTACCCATTGCCAGGACAGCTCGACTTCGTTCCAATGCGCGAAGAAGGTACCGTCGCCGCGCATCGCGTCGTGAATCAGGTTCTCGTAAGCTTCAGGCATGTCCTCGAGCGACGAGAAGCAGTTCACATAGACCGGCTCGAACTTGCCTTCATGCTTCGGATCTTTGCTGTTCAGCTGCAGCGTAATGCCTTCCTTCGGACCGATCTCGATAACGAGCAGGTTCGGAACGGCGGTTTCGTCCACCTTGCGGAGAGGCTGATCAAGCGGATCTTTAAATTCGATCACGATGCGGGTCGATTTCTCGGCCATCCGTTTGCCGGTGCGGATATAGAACGGAACGCCGCGCCAGAACTCGCTGTCGATCCAGAGCTTCGCCGCGATGAACGTGTTGTTCTGGGTGCCCGGCGCTACGCCCGGCTCGTCTTGGTATCCCGGAACAGGCTTGCCGTTCATTTCGCCGGCTCCGTATTGGCCAAGCACGATTTGGCTGGAAATATCGTCTTGCTGCAGCGGACGAAGCGATTCCATCACCATGCGCTTCTTGTTGCGCACGTCTTCCGGATTGCTTTCCTTCGGAAGCTGCATCGCGATCATCATCAGCAGCTGTAGCATATGGTTTTGGAACATATCGCGAAGAGCGCCGGATGTATCGTAATAACCCGCTCTCTCTTCAACGCCTACCGTTTCGCTTGCCGTAATCTGCACGTTCGAGATATAACGGTTAGTCCAAAGCGCGTGAAGAACCGGATTGGCGTTTTCGAGCACTTCCAGGTTTTGGACCATCGGCTTGCCGAGGTAGTGGTCAATGCGGTAAATTTCTTCTTCCGTGAAGGATTTGCTCAGCTTCTCGTTCAATTCGCGAGCGGATGCCAAATCGCGTCCGAACGGCTTCTCGATGATAAGACGTTTCCAACCGCTCGTCGATCCGAGACCGCTAGCTTTGATGTTCGAGGCGATGACATCGAAGAACTCCGGACCTACCGACAGGTAGAACATCCGGTTTTGCGGAAGGTTCAGTTCCTTCTCTCTTTGCTCGACCAGCTCCAGAAGCTTCGTATAATCTTCAGGGCGGTTTACGTCAAGCGCGCTGTAGCGGAATGCGCCCAAAAATTTATCAAGTGCAGCCCGGTCTGCGGCTTTGCGTCTTGAGAAGGTTTCAATGGATTGCTCGACTTGTTTCTGGAACACGTCGTGAGCCATTTCGCGCCTTCCGAGCCCTATAATCGAGAACGATTCGGGCATCTTGTTGTCCGTAAACAAGTTGAACAAGGCAGGGAATATTTTTCTCTTTGCTAGATCCCCCGTTGCTCCGAACAGGACAAACGTCATGTTCATGGGTTACTCCTCCTATCCAATATAGAGGTTGCTATCTATTACCGGTAAACTACCGTCAACCATAATACTGCTAGATTCATAATTCGTCAACACGATTATGACAACTTTGTGACGCATTGAAAACCCTTACAAATCAACATTCGTCAAGCTTTTTATTGCATTTTGCAACAATCGATTTTGTATTTAATGATGTTATAGTTAAATATTTCCACGGGCTTTAAACGAGAGTCGTCAAGCGCTGCAAACTTCAAAACCGCGACTTTTGACGGGTTAAAGATGCGCCGGCGCTTAAATGCGGCAGTCGGGCAAAAAAAAACGAAGCCAAAGGCCGCTACTCCGTCCAACAGTACGAAAGCAAAAAAAGGGCTGTCCGGTGCCGGACAACCCTAAGTTGTTTTTTTCATCAAAATTTCATCTTGACATAAACAGAATTGATGGAATCGATAAAAATTTCTTTATGTCACAAGCTCTCCCGGCTCCGTGCGCCCCGTTCAACCGAACTCGCCGATCAGCCGCTTATGGATCCAGATCGACGCTTGGCTCCCTTCCCCCATTGCAATGGTCACCATCTCCGAATGGGCGACCACGTCGCCGGCGGCCCATACGCCGGGCACGTTCGTCTGTTTCGTGCGGGGATCTACCAGAACGTGCTTGTTCTCGGCAAGCGTCACCTGCAGCTGCGCTGCAAGCGAAGAGCGGACCTCGTTGCCGCCGAACGCGACAAAGCAGCGGTCGCTGTTGATCACTTTGCCCTCGGCGAGGACAACGCCCCGGAACGAGTCGCCTTCCGCAAGAACGGAAGCCGCAGGCTGATGCTCGTAACGAACGCCCCGCTCC
The DNA here is from genome assembly GCF_042685365.1 of Paenibacillus thailandensis. Taxonomy (NCBI): domain Bacteria; kingdom Bacillati; phylum Bacillota; class Bacilli; order Caryophanales; family Paenibacillaceae; genus Paenibacillus; species Paenibacillus thailandensis. Next base: position 264,270 of record NZ_JBHUMY010000016.1, read on the forward strand.
GCCATCTTGTCGAGCAGCGGCTGCGGAACCGGCGCCTGTTCGTGATTCACGTATACGAGGTCCTTCGTCCAATGACCAAGCGTCAGCGCCATGTTAGCCCCCGCCGCGCCCGATCCGAGCACGACCGTGAGCCGATCCGCCACTTCGTAACCGTCGCAATCGGGGCAGACGAACACGCTGATGCCGAGACACGGGATAAGGGCCGGAAAATCCGGAAGCCGGTCCTTGACGCCCGTCGCGAGCAGCAGGCATCGTCCTTCGACCTGCGTTCCTCCCTTCAGGCATAAGCGGAAGACGTCCGAAACCCGCTCCGCGGAAACGGCCGTATCGGATACAAAACGGACGCCGAGCCGTTCCGCCTGGCTTCTGCCCAAGGCGCGAAGCTGCTCGCCGCTTACGCCGTCCGGCCAGCCCAGCAAGTTGTGGTAACGGCGGCACAGCACGGAACGGCCGTCCGCCGCGTCGATCACGGCGACGCTGTGGCGGTAACGCCCAAGCTGAACGGCAGCCTGCAGCCCCGCGAACCCTCCTCCTACAATAACGCAATCGTATGGCATCGGCGCCTCCTGATTCAGCCGCTTCGCGCAAATCGCCTTTCGTGACGAAGGCTTGTTTCGGCACAAGCGGCTTGACTGGTTTCGCTTTATTTAATGCCCCAAACGAAAGCGTCGTATGCTCTACAGGCCGGGTAAACGGTCTCCCAACCAAAAAGTGAAGGTTTCCTTAGGCACTTGTTCCGATTCCTTTGCGGGAGAGCCGCCATCCCCGCGTATCGTGCCACAAAGCGCACATTTCGCGGCGAAAGACAAACTGATGTAAAAGAACCGAATAAATTCTTAGCTTTGAACAAAAAAGGCAATTAAAGCGCTTACCTATTATAATAGGAAGACAAATTTATTTTCGTCCCGGTTTTGGCGCTTTCGAGCGCTCCGAAAACCATCGCCATGCTGTAAATATTGTCGCGGCAATCCGTCTCGGCCCGGCGGCCTTCCTGAAGGGAGGCGAACATGTCGTCCAGGCAGCCGTGGTGGAACGTATGTCGGAGAGGTACGTCCTCGCCGTCCACTCGTATATGGTCGCGCGTAAACTTGCCTTGCTGCCCCTCGGCCTGCGAGACGACTTCCGCGTAAGGCATGCCGCGCCCGTCCCAAATCGCCGTGCCGCGCTCGCCCGTTATTCGCCAAGACGCCTCCCAGGAAGTCGGCGCCCCTTCGGCGCACCAGGAGCCGCGATAGCAAAAGACGGAGCCGTCGCTCATCTCGAAAATGCACACGGCGGCGGCGTTTCCTGCGTACCACGAGCCCGGAGGGTTAAATTCGTGGCAGTATACGCTGACCGGATTAGCGCCTGCAATATATCTGGCCTGATCGAACGTATGGATGGCCATATCCAAGAGCAGCGGGCTGTCCATGGCGTCGCGGAACCCTCCGAAATGAGGAGCGAGAAAAAAATCGGCGCCGATAAAGCCCGTTTTCCCGATCGTGCCCGCCTCGATCAGTTTCCGTAAAGAACGGATGCGCGGATCGAACCTGCGGTTTTGCATAACGGCATGCGTCAAGCCCGTTCGCTCCGCAAGCGCGACGATGTCCCGGCATTGGCCGACCGTTTCGGCGAGCGGCTTCTCGCCGAATACATGGCAGCCCTCCTGAAGCGCATCGGTCGCCACCGTATAATGGCTTGCCGGAACGGTAACGTCAAACACGATATTCGCCGACGTATTCCGGATCGCCTCCTTTACGTCCGTAAACGCCGGGCAGCGAAGCCCATGCCGGGCGGCCATCGCTTCGGCCGCTTCCAGCCGAATGTCGACCAGCCCGACGATTTCCGTATCTTCCCGGCCAAGCGCGTATTCCGTCCAGGCGCCGGCCATCGCTCCGCATCCTGCGATTACGACTCGATATCGTTTATCCAAGCCTTCCCACCCTTTCTTCAACACTTGTTGACCACTCCGATATTGGTCTATAGTATAGCTAAGCACTTTCAGTATATCGCCTGATACAAGCCGATTCTCCACTTATATTGCTATTCGCTAGCACAATATTGCGGGAGTTGACCGTTTGCATGACTTATCCAAGAGAGCTTAGAGAAAACACGCGCCTCGAAGAGAAAACGTTTCCATTTTATCCGTTCGTCAATAGCAGTCCCGATGGCAAAGCCGGGCAAACGATTCTTTATTTGCATTGGCACGAGCATCTCGAAATTATTATGATGCGGCAAGGTCATGCCGTCTTTCACATCGACAGCGTTCCTTACGAAGCGAGCGAAGGCGATGTTTTGTTCGTTCCGGCGGGAAGCTTGCACGTCGGCTATTGCCGGCATGACGGGCCGACGCAATTCGTTTCGGTCGTTTTTAACGCCGCACTGTTCGGCGACCGGGCTCACGACCCGCTTCATGTCCAGTTTGTCGCGCCTTGCCTCGAAGGGAAACGCCCGATTCCGGTTAGGCCGGATGCCGTGCTCTCCCCGGTCCGCGCGCATTACGCCCTGTTGGACGAAGCGCTTCAAGAATTTCGCGACAAGAAACCCGCATATCAGCTCGTCATCAAGTCGAAGCTGCACCTTCTGTTTACGCTGCTGGCAAGGGAACTTCAGCCTTTGCGCACGCCGCCCGGGCCGAAGGAGGGCCAGGCGTTCAACCGCGAGCTATTCAAGCCGCTCATCCAGCATATCGAGACGCATTTTGCCGAGAAGCTGACCGTAGCGGAAGCGGCAAAAAGGGTCAATATGAATCCATATCATTTTTGCAAAACGTTCAAAAAGCTGACCGGCCGCACCTTCGTCGAATTCGTCAATGCTTGCCGAGCAAACGAGGCCGAACGGCTTCTTCTCGAAACGGATAAATCGGTAACGGAAATCGCCGGCCTTGTCGGCTGCGACAATCCGAACTACTTCGCCCGGCTGTTCAAGCAATATAAAGGGGTGGCGCCAACCAAGCTGCGCGGTTGAAGGGGATGATCCGGAACGCGGCAAAGCAAAAAAAGCCGGGCTGGCCATGTCGGCATCCCCGGCTCTTCCTATGCCCCGCGAGCAAGAAGCCGGCGGTCAGCGCTTCAGCGCTTTGCGGACGGACGGGGCTACTTCGGTCGCCAGCAGCTCGATCGCTTGCGCCACTTGCTTGAACGGCATCCCGCCGATATCCATCTGCGCCATAAAGCGGCTATGGCCGAACAGCTCGTGCTGGCGCAAAATTTTCTCCGTCACTTCCTCCACGCTGCCGACGTTCAGCGCCGTCTCCGGCGCGCACAGCCCGTCGAACGCTTCCCGGTCAAGCGGCGGCCGCTTCATGAAACCGGTGTAATAATTGGCGTAATACGGGTAAAATTGAGCCCTCGCTTCCTCCGGCGTGCGGCCGACGAAGCTGTGTCCGGTAATGCCGACCTTCAGTTCCTTGTCCGCGTGGCCGGCCGCTTTGCCCGCCCGCCGGTATTCGTCGACGAGATGCTTGTATTCGTGCGGGTCGCCGCCAAGTATGGCCAGCGCCATGCCGGCGCCGATTTCCCCCGCGAGGGCGGCGCTTGCAGGCGTTCCCCCTACCCCAAGCCATAAGGGAAGCCTGCTCTGCTTCGGACGCGGAGCGATTTCGGCTTCGTTCAGCGGCGATCGGAATTTTCCGCTCCAGGTGACGGTTTCGTTGTCGTTCAAAGCGAGGAACATGGCGGTTTTTTCCCGAAACAGCTCGCCGTAGGAGGACAGCTCGTAGCCGAACAGCGGGAACGATTCGATATACGCCCCGCGCCCCGCGATAATTTCCGCTCTGCCGTCCGACAGCAGATCCAGCGTGGAGAAATCTTCGTAGACACGCACGGGATCGGACGTTCCGAGCACGGTTGTCGCGCTCGTCAAACGGATCCGCTTCGTCGCCTGAGCGATAGCCGCAAGCAGAACGGGCGGCGAGGAAATGGCAAAATCGAGCCGGTGATGCTCGCCTACGCCAAAAACGTCGATGCCGGCTTCGTCCGCCAGCTTTGCGGCTTCGATCACCTCCCGAATGCGCTGCTGCGCGCCGATCGTCTTGCCGGTCTCCGGATGAGGGGAGAGCTCCCCCAGCGTATATATGCCGAATTCAAAAGATGGATTGGATTGCTCGTTATGTCGATCTGATCTGGTCAAGTTGTCGATCCTCCTGGCGTCCGGTACAAAGGACTGCATTCGCGATATTTAGTTACTTAATGTAAGCAATTGTAGTAAGGTAATTTAATTTCGTCAAGTAACAACCGAAGGAATCGGAGCCTTTCGATCGGCACGCGAACTACAAATCCATTATACGCACATTCGGCTTCTCTCTTACGGACGCTCGCGGATGCGAAGAAACGGCTTCGCCGTCATTGGGAAAGGAAAAGGCCGGACGAGAGCTGCGTTACCGCTCTGTCCGGCCTTTTCTCTAACGGACTTACGTTATATTTGCACCAATAGCAAAATGATGGACGACAAGCATAAGCACGTGCTCACCAAGCAAAGAACCGCAACGACCTGCTTCTGGGTTAAACCCGCCCGGAGCAGCCGGTAATGGGCCTGGCTTGCGTCGGCTTCGTAGATCGACTTGCCTTGCATAAAGCGGCGCACAACGACAAACAAATTGTCGAAGATCGGCACGCCGAGAGCGAGAATCGGGATGAACAGCGACAGAACCGTCGCTTGCTTGAACGCTCCGTCAAGCGCGATAACGGCCAAGATGAAGCCGATAAACGTCGCTCCCGCGTCTCCCATAAATATTTTGGCGGGCGGCTTGTTGTAGCGCAAATAAGCCACCGTTACGCCGAGCAGAATCGCTGCCATAACCGCCGAATTCGTCTGCCCCATCGTCAGCGCGACGATCAGCAGCGTCAGCGTCGAGATAGCCGACAAGCCGCCGGCAAGCCCGTCCATTCCGTCGGAAAAATTAATAACGGTCGTGACGCCGAAAATCCATAAAATCGTTAAAATAAATTGCAGCAGCGCCGGCAGTACGACATATTCGCCGGAAATCGGATTAAAAAATCCGGTGAAGCTGATGCCCGAGGCATACACGAGCACGGCTGCGGATACTTGCACGACCAGCTTCGGCAGCGCCGGAAAATCTTTTCCTTTCGTCTTGTACCAGTCGTCGATCGTTCCGATGACGAGCAGCAATATGCCGCCGCCGATAATCGCCAGCGTCTGAACCGAAAAGTTCCTTTCGACAAGCAGATATGTAGCGACAAACCCGATGAAAATAACGTAGCTTGCGGTCAGCGGAATCGGTTCCCGGTGAATCTTCCTCTCCTGGTCCTGGCGGGGCTTGTCGACGAAATCAAGGCGAAACGCAAGCTTGCCGAACGGAGGGATCAGAACGTAAACGATAACAAATGAGAGCAAAAACGATAATGCGAATAAAATGTTGTTCACCGCCATTCGCGTATATTCAACAAAATTATATATCCCCCGCCTCATAATTGTCTACGCTGCCGGATTGCAGCCAGCAAGAAAAGCTCTTCTGGTCTTGGCGCATAGATTTCGGCAAAATGCCGCAGCCGCCGGAACGTCCGGCAGCTGCGGCACGATAAGCAAGGCGGCAGCCGCCGCCCGTATCAGCTTTTGTTGCGCGGTCTTCGTTCGCTGCCGACATAGAAGCCCGTAGATCTCCGGATAGCGGAGATCCGCTGCTCGGCCAGCCGGTCGGCGGCGGCGTACGTCGGAATGTTCTCCTTTCGGGCGATGCCGAACAGCCTGAGCAGAATCGGATAGATTTGCTCGACTTTGTGCCTGGCGCGGGCGGCGCTGTATCCTTCCAGCTCCACCGAAATATTAATGACGCCGCCGGCGTTGACGACATAATCCGGAGCGTACAGAATTCCCCTGCTTTCCAGCATGTCGCCGTGGCGCGGTTCCTTTAACTGATTGTTCGCCGAGCCGGCCACGACGGCGCAGCGAAGCCGCGGTATCGTCTCGTCGTTCAGAATGGCGCCAAAGGCGCATGGGGCGAACACGTCGCAATCCGCATCGTAAACCGCCGAAGAAGCGGCGACGCTTGCGCCGAACTGCTCGTGAGCCCGCATAAGCGCGTCGTCCCGGATATCGGAGACGATCAGCTTGGCGCCCGCCTCGTGCAGCAAACCGCACAGCGCATAACCGACGCTGCCGATGCCTTGCACCGCCACCGTTCTTCCGCTCAGATCGGGGCTTCCGAACCGCTCCTGCGCCGCCGCGCGAATGCCGTGAAAGACGCCGAGCGCCGTATAAGGAGACGGGTCGCCGGAAGAGCCGTGTTCCGACGACGTGCCGGCCACGAAATCGGTTTCCATCTGGATCGTGTCCATGTCCGCAACGGTCGTCCCGACATCCTCGGCCGTAATGTAACGACCGTTCAATCCTTGCACGAACCGGCCGAACGCCCGAAGCAGCGCTTCGCTTTTGTCGGAAGCCGGATCGCCGATGATGACGGCCTTGCCGCCGCCCAAATTCAGGCCCGCCGCCGCCGATTTGTACGTCATTCCTTTGGCCAGACGGAGCACGTCGACAAGCGCTTCTTCTTCGCTCGGGTAGTTCCACATCCGGCAGCCGCCGAGAGCCGGGCCAAGCGTCGTATCGTGAATGGCGATAATGGCTTTCAAGCCGGACGCCTCGTCGCGGCAAAAGACGACCTGTTCGTAATCTGCGCCGGCCATCGCCTCGAAAATGTCCATTCCGTTGTCCCTCCTGTCATCTGGCGGGCAGCCGCCCGCCGGTCGGATGTCCGCACTCGTCCTGCCTGCGGTATTTTATGCGGCGCACGATCGATCGTTCCGGAATTAATCGAAATCCTTCCGGCTGAAGGTTAAACCGCTTTTTCTTATTTCTCAGTTATACCCAAGTATCTCGAAACCATGTGAAAAATCTTTATCGAAGTTCTTATGCGAGGAGGCTTCAGCTTCATATGCGAACTCGCTCCGGAAGCGGCTAGGCCGCTTTCGATCGCAAGAAGACGGAATTGGTCGCCGGCTCATAGGGAGAGGAAGCATGTCCGGTGAAGTGCCGCACAGAAGCGCAAAGAGGAAATCGTTATGTCGCCTCTGCCTGCCTTCTTAATATCGCCGTTATCCCGATGACCCGAAGCTTGAAAACAGGCTCGCATTCTCTCCTGAGTTAAAGGGATAACGGCCAAAAGGAAGGCAAAACCGCTTATAACAACGATAACGCTAGATTTCGAAGACGGATTTAATCCGCTCCTCCGCCCACGCCAGCTCTTCCTTCGTAATGACAAGCGGAGGAGCAAGCCGGATCACCTTGTCGTGCGTTTCTTTGCAGAGCAAGCCGGCTTCCTTCAGCTTCTCGCAATAAGGCCGGGCGGGGCCGGCGGTTTCGATGGCGATAAACAGCCCTCTGCCTCTTACCTCGACGATGTCGGGGTGCCGGATTTGCCGCAAGCCGGCCAGCAGCTCGTGACCGAGAGCAAGCGACTGTTCCGCCAGCCGCTCCTCCTCCGTAACGCGCAGCGCCTCGACCGCAACCGCGCTGGCGAGCGGGTTGCCGCCGAAGGTCGAGCCGTGCGATCCCGGTTCGAACAAGCCGAGAACAGGTTCGTCAGCCGCGACCCCGGAGACGGGCAGTACGCCTCCGCCCAGCGCTTTGCCCAGAATGTAGACGTCGGGGACGACGCCTTCCCAATCGCAGGCGAACCGTTTGCCGGTACGGCCGAAGCCGGTCTGAATTTCATCGGCCAAGAGCAGCACTTGACGGTCCTTGCAAAGCTTGGCCGCGCCTTGCAAGTAGCCTTCGGGCGGAATTACGATTCCCGCTTCGCCTTGGATCGGCTCGACCAGAAATGCGGCGGTACGGTCCGTAATGGCGTTTTCCAATGCTCCCAAGTCGCCGTAAGGTATAATGACAAACCCCGGCATAAACGGGCCGAACCGGTCGCGGTAAGCCGGCTCCGAGGAGAAAGACGTTACCGCAAGCGTCCGGCCGTGGAAATTGCCTTCGCAGACGATAATTTCGGCCTGCCCGTCCGGAATGCCTTTCACCGCGCTTCCCCACCTTCGCGCCGCCTTCAGCGCCGTCTCCACCGCCTCGACCCCCGTATTCATCGGGAGCATCATCGATTTGCCCGTCAAGCTTGCGACCAGCTCCATCAGCTCGGCCAGAGGGGCGTTGTAAAATGCGCGCGACGTCAGCGTAACCAGATCGGCTTGACGCTTCAGCGCCGCGATGATGCGCGGGTGCCGGTGCCCCTGATTCAGCGCCGAGTAGCCGCTCAGCATATCCATATAGCGCTTGCCTTCCGGGTCTTCGACCCATACGCCTTCGGCTTTGGCGATCACGACCGGCAGCGGCCGGTAGTTATGCGCTCCGTACCGCTCCGTCTTGGCGATCGTTTCGTCTCCCTTCAACATGCCACTCCTCCATCCTCCATGTGTCGTCATACATTGTATTCAACGGGAGCAAGGGATGCGTACAAGAGACGGGTGGACGCAAGCGGGGCAAGACTTCGGGCGAAACCGCCGCGGAATGCAGCCTGCCTACGCCGTCCAATGGGACGGCCGTTCGAGCCGCGCCGGCAGCTTGGTCCGGGCGTCGCCGTGGGCCGCATTCAGCTGGGACTGGGTCACAAAGATCGCCCCGGTCAAATCGGCGCCCCGCAGATCCGCGTCGCGGAAGTCGGCGCCGATCAAGTCGGCCGCCCGCAGATCGGCCTGCCTCAGGTCGGCGGCAATCAGATACGCTCCGCGCAAGCTGGCGCCTCGCAAATCCGCGCCGCGCAGCTTGGCGCCGATCAGATCGGCCCCGCGCTCGGCGATTTTTCGTCCGCTCCGAGCCGGCCTGGCGGATATGGCGCGCATTTCGCGCCGGACGAGCTCGCTTGTCTTCAGCAGAAGCTCGTTCACTTGCGCCCGACAGGCCGGAATATCCATCGCGGCAATCGCTTCGGGAGCAAGTTCCGTAAGCCGGCTTGTCTCCTCGTAAGCGAGCGCAAGCTCTTCCCGGATCGGCTGCGCCGCTTCCAGCTCCAGCGCTTCGTTCAAGTACCAGAGCAGCTCGTGAAGCTGCCGCATGACCGGGAATACCGCGAACATGCGGGAGGCGGATTCCGGATGCTTCCGCCAGTCCCGTCCGCCGAAGGTCAGCTGCGAAACCTTCTGTCCGGCTCCGAAGCAATCGTACACCGTGCAGCCGCGATACCCTTTATCGCGCAGCCCTTCATGGATGGCGCAGCGATAATCGTCCCGCAAATGGCGGCAAGGCTGTCCCGCGTCCTTATCCGCCGCAAAATCGGCCGAAGCGGCAAACGGAAGGGCGGTGCAGCATAATCCGAAGCAGCTTGAACAATCCGATGTCAGCTCCGCTCTCCGATCGGTGTCATGTTTGTCGATCAAGTTCTCCACTCCTCATTTTTTGAATAGTTTTTAAAACCGTGATAGAAACGCCGGCTACTTCCGCAAAGCCGAAGGAGATACTTTGCGGTGCTTCTTGAAAAGGCGGCTGAAGTAATAGATATCGCCGAAACCGGTCGCCGCCGCGATCTCCGACACCGTCAGCCTGCTGCCGCGCAGCAGCTGGTCGGCCTGGTTCAGCCGCGTCTCGTTCACGAATTCGGTAACCGTTCGACCGCTTATTTCTTTGAACTGCCTGCTGAAGTGATAACGGCTTAAGCCCGCCATATCGGCGAGCTGCCCGACGGAAAGCGGTTCGTTGTAATGCTCCTCGATATAGTTGAAAATCGGGGCGAACCGCTCGATGCTTTTCATTTTTTTCGCATATTCGTCCTGCGTCAGCACGGTGGACACGTACCCGCGCAGCAGCAGCGTCAGCAGCCGGTACAGCTCCGCCTTAATGGCCAGCTCGTAGCCGAACTCCCGCTTCTCCAATTCCCGGATAATCGTCAGCATGGAAGCGATCGCGTCGTCTCCGGAAATCCGGTTGCCGAACAGCAGGCGGTTCTGGGCGATCGGCGTGATGAACTTCATTTCCGGGGCGTCCAGCGAATGGCTTTGCAGCAAAGAGATGTCGGCGATCAGCGCATAATAGAACAAATGCTCCGATTGGCTTACCCCGTAATGAAGCTCGTTGCTGTTGACGACGACGAGATCGCCGGCCTTGACGGTTAACGCGCTCGAGCCCAGCTCAAGCGCCGCTTCCCCTTCCACGAAATAAAGAAACTCCAGATGCTCGTGCCAATGATGCGTAAACATCACCTTCCCGGCCCCGTCGTAAAGGCAGCGGTGCACCTTGATCGGAAAGTCCGGATTCGGCATGTCCATCGTTTCGCGCAGCGCTTGATCCATCGTCCTCACTCCTATTCGGCTCAACCGGTTTAAACCGCACAATTGTACAAATAAAGAGCACGTCTGGGCATGGTCTTCCTCATGGAAAGCATTATAATACAAAAGTGAAAAACGGTAAATTTACGAAAAACTTCTATCGAAGCCTGCTCGTCGAAGAGGCTTAAGCTTCATCCGAAATTCGAACATTCGAAAATTCGAAAAGGGAGTGAGCGTTGACATGCCGGCGCTAAAAATCGGAGTCATCGGTACTGGTTCCATCTCGTCCATGCATTTGCAATCCTACGACAAAAACCCGGACGCCCGGTTGGTCGCCGTATGCGACTTGAACGAGGAAAGAGCGGGAAGCGCCGCCGGGAAATACGGCGCGGAGCTCGTCTATACGGATTACCGCGAGCTTCTCGCAAACCCGGACATCGATGCCGTCAGCATCTGCACCTGGAACAACACCCATGCCGAAATCGCCATCGCGGCGCTTGAAGCCGGCAAGCATGTGCTTGTCGAGAAGCCGCTTTGCCGCACGGTAGAGGAAGCGCTTCGCGTGCAGGAAGCCGTCCGCTCCACCGGCAGAACGCTGCAGGTCGGCTTCGTCCGCCGGTACGACCCTAACGCGCAGCTGCTCCGCGCCTTTGCCGACCGGGGCGAATTCGGCGAAATTTATTACGCCAAGGCGTCCTCCATCCGCAGGCTGGGCAATCCGGGCGGCTGGTTCTCGGACATCGAACGGTCGGGCGGCGGACCGCTCATCGACATCGGCGTCCACGTCATCGATCTGTGCTGGTACATGATGGGACTGCCGAAGCCGGTATCCGTAAGCGCCAACACGTACCGGAAGCTGGGCAACCGCTCCAACGTGCGCAACCTTTCGTTCTATAAAGCGGCCGATTACAACGCGGATCTCAACACGGTCGAAGATATGGCAAACGCGCTGATCCGCTTCGAGAACGGCGCTTCCTTGCTGGTGGACGTCAGCTTTACGCTGCATGCGAAGGAAGATTTGACTTCCGTCAAGCTGTACGGGGACAAGGGAGGCTTCGAGATCGATCCGGAAGTGGCGATCGTAACCGAGAAGCACGATACTATCCTAAACGTGAAGCCGCAAACCGATCATAAAGGTTTTGATTTCAACGCGGCGTTCCAGGCGGAAATCGATCATTTCGTCTCCAGCGTCCGGAACGGCACCAAGCCGATCAGCCCGGTCGAGGACGGGGTCGAGATCATGAAAATATTATGCGGCGTATACGAATCGGCGGCGCTTGGCGCGGAGGTGCGGCTATGAAGCTCGGCGTCAGCACCTACAGCCTTTATCAGGCGTTAAGCAAAGGCGAGATGTCCGCCTTGGACGTTATCCGGTACGTTGCCGAAATCGGCGGCGAGCATGTCGAGATCGTGCCGCTTGGCTTCAATCTGCACGACAACCCGGAGCTCATCGGGAGCATGAAACGGGAAGCGGCGGCACACGGATTGGAACTGTCCAATTACGCCGTCGGAGCCAATTTTGCCGATCTGGACGACGAAGCTTACGAGCGGGAGATCGCCCGGATCAAAGAGGAGGTCGACATCGCCGCAGCGCTTGGCGTCAAGCTGATGCGCCATGACGTCGCCTCCTCGAAAGACTTGTCGATCGGGAATTTTCTCCGGCAGCTGCCGCGCCTTGCGGAAGCCTGCCGCCGCATTGCGGATTATGCCGCGGCGAAAGGCATTACGACAAGCGTCGAAAACCACGGCTATTTCATTCAGCATAGCGACCGCGTACAAGCGCTTGTCCATGCCGTAGGACGGCCGAATTTCAAAACGACGCTCGACATCGGCAATTTTCTGTGCGCCGACGAAGCTCCGGAAACCGCTGTCGCGAACAACATCGGCCTCGCTTCGATGGTTCATTTCAAAGACTTCTACCGCCGTCCATCCCATCGCGCGCCGGGAGCCGGCTGGTTCGCCAGCTCCGGCGGCAGCTGGCTGCGGGGAGCGATCGTCGGCCACGGCGACATTGACCTGCCGGAAATCGTTCGCATTGTAAAGGCTTCAGGTTACGACGGGTATATTTCCATCGAATTCGAAGGCATGGAAGATTGCCGGCTCGGCACGAAGCTGGGTCTGGAGTACGTCCGCAAGCTGTGGAACGAATCGAAACCGGAGGTGCGTATCGGATGACGACCATATCGAATAAAATCGGCGTGATCGTGGACAGCTTTGGCGTTGGCGTGAAGGATGGCCTCGTCAAAGCCCGCGGGGTCGGCGCGGAAGGCGTTCAAATCTATGCCGTGCGCGGCGAGATGGCCCCGGAGAACTTGACGGCCGCCGCCCGCAAGGAATTCAAAGCGTACATCGCTTCGCTAGGCTTGGAAATATCCGCGCTGGTCGGCGACCTGGGCGGGCACGGCTTTCAAGACCCTGCCGCCAACCCGGCCAAAATCGAAAAATCGAAGCGGATATTGGAGCTGGCGCTGGAGCTCGGCACCAATATCGTTACGACCCATATCGGCATCGTGCCGGACGACCCGAACAGCCGCGTCTACGAAACGATGCATAAAGCTTGCTCCGAGCTTTGCGCTTACGCCGATTCGATGAACGCCTACTTTGCGATCGAGACCGGCCCCGAAACTTCCGCCCATCTGAAGAGCTTCCTCGACACGCTGGGCGGCAAAGGCGTATCCGTCAATTTCGATCCGGCCAACATGATTATGGTGACAGGCGACGATCCGGTGCAAGGCGTCTATACGCTGAAAGACTATATCGTGCACACCCATGCCAAGGACGGCGTCAAGCTTGGCCCGATCGACCCGCGAGACGTATACGGCCTCTACGGCTATGAGGCCGAATCGCTGGACCACGAGACGATCTCCGAAATGGTCGAATCGGGCGCGGCGTTCCGCGAGGTGCCGCTCGGCGAAGGCGGCGTCGATTGGCCGGCTTACCTGCAGGCGCTGAAGGATATCGGCTATACGGGCTACTTGACGATCGAGCGCGAAGTGAAAACGAACCCCGAAGCCGACATTAAGCTGGCCGTGGACTTTTTGAAGAAGTTCAGGGCATAAAGATTGGGATAAAAAGGGCAGCCGCGAACCCCGCATCGGTTCTTCGGCTGCCCTTGATTTAACGGAATGGAGGAGCATGAACGGCATGAAACTCGCGATCGGAGCCTCTATTTTTATTCTTTTTCATCTTGCCGGCGTTTGGGTGAAAACTTGGCTGCCAATTCCGCTTCCCGCCAATGTAATCGGGCTCATTTTGCTCACAATCGCCCTGTTTGCAAAGGCAGTCAAGCTATCTTGGGTGGAGGAATGCGGCCGGCTCGCCCTGAAGCATATGGGCTTGTTTTTTATTCCGGCCATCGTGGGCACGATGGCTTTCGCCAAGCTTTTTGCGCCGCACCTGCTCTCCATAGCGGCAAGTCTCGTGGCGGGCACAGGTCTGGTTATGCTCGTAACCGGGTTCGTCGTCAAGCATATCGGCGGAAAAGAGCGCAATCGCGATGAATCCCGTACCATGGCTCAATAATCCCGTTTTCGGCATCGCCGTTACTTTGCTCGCCTACACGGCTGCGCTGGCCTTCCGGAAAAGATGGCGCTGGATTCACCCGCTGGTCGTATCCTCTGCGGCACTCATGCTTTTATTGTGGGCCGGGCATATCCCAATCGGCTATTATCAATCCGGAGGAGACTTGCTGAGCGCCTGTCTGGGTCCCGTTACCGTCGCACTGGCCGTACCGCTCTATAAAAATGCCGGCAAAATAAGAGACGCGCTGTTCCCGGTGCTCGCCGGCATCACGGCCGGCTCCGTCGTATCCGCCGTTTCAACGGCATTGCTGTTGTCCGTTACCGGAAGCCCCGATGAAATCGTTCGTTCCATGTTGTCCAAATCGGTGTCCGCCCCCATCGCCATGGAAATCGCCAAAAGAGCCGGCGGCATCCCGGAGCTAAGCGCATCTTTTTCCGTATTAACCGGTCTTCTCGGCAGCGTAGCCGGCCCGGCCTTCCTGCGTCTGTTCGGCATTCGGGGCGACATTCCGCTCGGTACTGCCATGGGAACAAGCTCTCACGGCATCGGCACGGCAAGAATGATCGCCGAGTCCGACACGTTAGGCGGGATCAGCGGTTTCTCGATGGCCGCAACCGGCATCGTGACCTCGGTGCTGATGATTCCCGTTTACTGGTTTCTGTAGCGTCTTACGCTGTAAGATCTCATTGCGCGGGGAACGCCTTTAATTTCGAGCCGGCCCTTATAGATCAGTTCCCGCAGCCGAAACTCGAAGTAGCCGTCCCCGACGTATTGATCGCAGCAGCCAATCGCCTGTCCGATCACTCTTGCCGCTTTTATAAACTCATCGGTTCCTTTAGAAGCGTGAAGCTGATCTATAGTTTCCAGCAAATAACCGTCGAAATAATGTTCCTCCACGTTTCGGATCCGTTCCCCGTCCCATATGCGCAACACGTCTTGGCGGCTCGCGAGGGACAGCCATTCCTCCGTGAACGATCGCCTCGTTTCGGGCGGTAACGGGACGGTCTGCATCCATTCCCCGAATACGGCTTGGAGCTTGTCCGGCGGGATTTCGCCGGAATGCAAATATTCGATAAACCGATCCGGTGTGTTAAACCGGTTTTGAACGGAATTAGCCGGATCAAACACGAACACCGCGTTGGAATGATCCTTCAGCAAATAAACGGCGTACCGCAGCCCTGCCTGCTCATGGGCGTTGGCCGCGCTCCAGATAACAATCGCGGCTTGCGAGGGGATCCGGGCGAACAGCTCCGCCAGCTTTCGGCCGCAATCCGCTTCTTCGTCTTCGTCATCATTGCCCCCGCCGTTAATGTTGTCCCGGAACCATTGCCGGCGATTGCTCTGCCCGGCTTCCTCGTGAAGCATCCAAAGCGGCCCGACTGAGAATAGGTCGCGAAAGACGACCACTTTGTTCGTTTCCGCCAGGTTGAGCCGCTTGATGACGAACTTCAGGCTGCCGGCAAACGAATCGCCGAACGCGATATGCACCGTTTCAGCCGCCGCATCCGGCTCCCAGTTCACCTTTTCATTTGGCAGCAGCAACCGATCATGGATACCGATCAATCGGCTCCATACTTCATCTTTTTTATCGCGATTAGAAACGGCCTCGTTAATCTGCCCCATCATATACGAAAGCAGCTGCTTGGTTTCCCGTTCAGTCAGGTTGTCGACGGCCTGCCATAATTTTGCCCGATCTTGCATTCGAATCGTTCCCATCGTTAACCCTCCGGTTCATAAAACTTGACATGCAGCGAATACGATGCGGCCGATGTAAAATCCCCTTTTCCGGCGGTTTCGTAGCTGTATATCGCAAGCGGCTCTCCGGCCGGCGCGTCATAGGTCCCATGACCGGAAAACTTAATGTCTGCCGTGCCCAATAGCTTCCCGCTGCCGTCATAAAAGGACAGCACCGCTTCCGCACGGTGTAAGCCTTTCTCCTTGAACCCCAATCTTAAGCGCAGCCGAGTGTAGTCCCCGCTTTTTTGCATGTCCGTTACCTCGGCCGCCAGCAGTCCCGAAGGGTCCTTGATATCGAGAGACGGCGGCAAAAACGCATAAATCGGCTCGGGCTGAACCTCCTCCAAAGCGGCAAAAGCATACCCGCTGACGTCGGCGTCGGCCAGTGCTTTGAAATCTTTCACTTGATCTCCTTCGGCCTTGCAGTTGATCCGGACCGGAGCTTTCCCCAGCAAACGGCCGTCTTCGCCGTAAAAGGCGATATTCGCCTTCAGCTCGACCGGTGTCCCGGCTTCTACCGAAAATTTACTTTCGCTCAGCGCCTCCCAGTACCGTTGTCCGGCATACAGCTTGCCGGTTACAATGCTTGTGCCTTCGTCTTTGGCGACGCCGAGATAGCCGGCTTTCACATACCCGTCGAAACTGCCGAGCGTATACCCGCGATCGATGCGAACCGTTTTGCCGGCTTCGTCGTAAATGACTACCGCATCCATGCTTTCGGCCGCATACCGAATCGGGACGTATACCCTTCCTTCCACGTTAAGCGTATAGTATCCCTCCGGCAGCTCCTGCTTTTCCCCGTCGATTTCGTATTGTACGGGGAACAGAAAAGCCTTTACCGCTTCGCTGCCGTATGCAACCGTAGCGCCAGCCAGTACAAATCCGCATATAAAGCCGATGATCGCTTTTTTCATTTTCCCATCCCTCCGGCTTATGGATTACAAACCCGCTTCGCGATATCCACATTTTTACATATAAAAATTCGATAACGGATCCGGAAATCCTGCCGGCAAGGCGATCCTAGCAAATCGCAAAAAAAAAACTCCGCCCCTATGGACGGAGTTTTAATTGCGTTCGCGCGACGTTCGACGTGCCCGGCCCGAAGACGCCTCGAATGTCTTTCATCACTTTCTGCCCGAGCCTAAGCCCAAATTTCTTCCGCGATCTCCTTAATGAACGCCAGCTTGCGCCACTGCTCCTCTTCGGTCAGGCGGTTGCCCTCCTCCGTGGAGGCGAAGCCGCATTGCGGGCTGAGGCAAATCCGGTTCAAATCCACGTATTGCGCAGCCTCTTCGAGCCGTTTCAGAATGTCTTCTTTCTTCTCCAGCTCGCCGGTCTTGGAGGAGAATAACCCGAGGACGACCTGCTGGTTCTCCTTCAGGAAGCGAAGCGGCTTGAAATCGCCCGCTCGCTCGGTGTCAAATTCCAAATAAAAAGCGGAATAGTTCTCGATATCCAGCAGCGTCTGCGCGATCGGCTCATAGCCGCCGCCTACCCCTGCGTAGGTCGAAACATAGTTGCCGCGGCATACATGCGTCGTCACGACAAGATCGGCCGGCAGGCCGGACACAGCCTCCGCGTTCAGCTGCGCAAATTCCTTCGCATAGTCGGCAACGTTTACGCCCGCTTTTTCCATAAACGCCATGAACTGCCGGTCGCAAAGCGCGCCCCATGTGCAATCGTCGATTTGAATGCTGCGGCAGCCCGCTTCGTAGAAGGCCAGTATCGCCGCTTTATACGCCTTGGCAATATCGGCGACGAGCTCTTCCCTATTCGGATAGATCGCTTTTGTGCTCTCCTGATTCTCCGAACGGTCCAGTTCAAACAGGAATTGAGCGGCCGCAGGAATCGATTGACGGGCAACGACGCCTTCGCCGGCAGCTTCCTTCAGAAAGGTGAAGTGCGAAATAAACGGATGTCCGGAAAATCCGACCTTACCCGTCAGACGAGCGGTTTCGGGCCTGGACTCGGCTCCGTTGAATTGGTAACCCTTCGGAACGATAGCGCGCTCCACGCCGTCCAGTCCCCAAAAAAAGTCCAGATGCCACCAGGAGCGGCGGAATTCGCCGTCCGTCACGGCCTTTAAGCCGACTTCCTTCTGCTTCTGCACGAGCCTTATAATCTCTTCGTCCTCGACCTTGCGCAGCTGTTCGGCCGATATTTCGGCTTGCTGGAATCGGATTCTGGCGTCCTTCAGCGCTTGGGGGCGCAGGAAGCTGCCGACGATATCGTAACGAAATGGGGTAACGCTCCGTTGTTTCGGTTGCTCGGTTTGAATGGTCATCGATGGATCTCCTTTTATAAGCAAAATTAGAATTGGCATAAGGCAAATGAGAATTGGTTAATACTGCTTCCTCGGGAAAATTATTTTTGCTAATGTGTTACAAAGAAAGATAACATATGCGATTCGTTATCGAGTACTTCCAAATACCTATAGCTGGTTATAGCCTAAAGCTATAACGCCCGATGCGAAGGACCAGCATGAGAGCGCGTCTCCGTTTTTCCTTCTAGGACCGGGAGGCCACAACAAAGCAAAAAGTTTGGTCCCATCGTTTGATTGTTACCGTCTGTGTCATAAACTACAATGAATCCAAGGATTTTTCGAAGAAAGCCGGTGGACCAATGAGCGCTATTGCGGGCATCTATGAATATGGCGGCGGGTCTCCCGCTACTTCGGCGATCGAAACGATCATGCATGAACTGCGCAAATATCCTGCCGACGCCGTACGAATATGGAACGGCGAAACGGTAAGCTTCGGCTGTCACGCGCAGTGGATTACGCCCGAATCCGTTCATGAATGCCTGCCTTATTACGATCGGACAACCGGGCTGGCCATTACCGCGGACGCGATCATCGACAATCGGGAAGATTTATTCCGGCGGCTGCAGGTTGATCGCAACCGAAGGGTCCGAATGACGGACAGCGAGCTTATCATATTGGCTTATCTCAATTGGGGCAAGGAAGCCCCGCGCTATCTGATCGGAGACTACGCTTTCGTCCTGTGGGACGAACGGCGGCGCCTGCTGTTCGGTGCGCGGGATTTGCTCGGCAATCGTACGCTATACTATCGCCGCGATCATGAGCGGTTTTCGTTTTGCACAGCGATTCAGCCGCTATTGGCATTGCCGGGCATCCAAGTCAAGCTGAACGAATCGTGGTTTGCCGAATTTTTGGCCATCCCGCTCGTTCAGGATTGCGTTGACGTTCACGCTACGGCTTATGACCGTATCGAGCTGCTCCCTCCCGCTCATTCGTTCACCGTTCAGAACGGGGCGGTCGTTGTGGAGCAATACGATCAATTATCAACGGATGGTTCCGAGCTTCGCTTTCGGTCGAACGGCGAATACGAAGAAGCTTTCCGCCACGTATTCCAAGAGGCCGTCGATTCGAAGCTCCGGACGTACAGGCAAGTGGGCATCAGTCTAAGCGGAGGACTTGACTCGTGCGCGATCGCCGCCTTCGCCTCCAAGCCGCTCCGGGAAAGAGGAAAGACGCTTTACGGCTACAGCTATGTTCCGCCGTCCGATTTTACGGATTGGACTTCCAAACGCTTCACTGCCGACGAGCGTCCATACATACATGCTGCGGCTAAGCACATAGGCAATATAGCCGAAAGCTACTTGAGCTTCCAAGGCCGCGACTCGTTCGGGGACATCGACGACTTGATCGATCTGATGGAAGGACCTTATAAATTTCTTGAAAATTCCTTCTGGCTGAAAGGAATTGCCGAAACGGCGGCGCAGCAGGACGTCGGGGTGCTGCTGAACGGAGCGAGAGGCAACTACACGATATCATGGGGTCCCGCCCTCGATTATTACGCGCTGCTGCTGCGCCGGCTGCGGTGGCTTAAGCTATACCGGGAGCTTAAGCTATACGGCCGCCGGACGGGATATCGAAGATCCCGGCTGCTCCGCGCAATCGGCAAGCAGGCGTTCCCCGGCATAGCCGGATTCCGGTCATCCGGTCGTACGGTCGAAGGACCGCGGCTGATTCATCCCGATTTTGCCGCTAGAACGAATGTGTTCGAGAAGCTTGTCCCCCATGATGTCGGGATTGCCGAGAGCTTGATGAACGAGTTCGAGGCGAGGGAATATCAGTTTCGCGACCTGTCGATCTCTAACCATCAAGGAGTGTCGACCACCAAATTTTCTTTGCGCTATCGCCTCTGGGAACGGGATCCGACCGCCGATCCGAGAGTCATTCGCTTCTGCCTGTCCATTCCCGTCGAGCAGTGCGTTCAGAACGGCTTCGACCGGTCGCTCGTTCGCCGGGCAACCGAAGGACGCCTGCCCGACGAAGTTCGGATGAACCAGCGGGTTAGAGGAATACAAGGAGCGGATTGGATTCACCGGATGCTTCCGAACTGGGGAGCTTTTATAAACGAGCTGAAGCAATTATGCCAAGATCCCGCCGCTTCTTACTATCTCAATGTGGCGCAGATCAAACAATCCATGTCGATCGTCGGAACGTCCCCGAAGCCGGAACTGGCTTACGATCCTCATGTCCGATTGCTGATGCAGGGCTTGATCGCATACCGGTTTTTGCAGCGGTTCTCGTCATAGCTCCCGTTACCTCATGGAAAGGAGGTGATCAGAATGAATGCGAAGAAGACTTGGAGCGAACCGGTATTGGAAGTTCTCGACATGAGCAAGACGATGGGCGGCCCGAACGGAATCTTCCCGGACAAAAACGGCAAAGGTTCCAACAACGGTCATCCGCACGATACGGATTCCTAGTATAACGAAGCCCCTTGACGGTTTTCCGGCAGGGGGCGTTTGTTTTGTAAAGCCGATCCCTTGTATCGGCTTGTTTCGCTTTCAACGTTAGCCCGTCAACCTTGCCGGATCATCCTTGTTCAACGGATAAATTCGTGCAGCGCTTCTACATAAGCTGCTCCAAGTTTGGACAAGGCCATGTTTTTATGGCTGATCCAGCCGACGTTGATCGTTTCGTCGCAATCGAGCGGAACCGGGATAATGTCGTTGCCGTTCAAGTCGGAGCTGAGCACGCCGGTCGAAATCGTATATCCGTTGAGTCCGATCAACAAGTTGAACAAGGTCGCCCGGTCGTTGACGCGGATGCTTTTCGGATGGGACAGCGTGCTTAAAATTTCCTCCGAGAAATGAAACGAGTTATATTCCCCTTGCTCGAACGACAAATACGGATACTGCTGCAGCTGTTCGATCGTGACAATGGACTGCTTGGCGAGCGGGTTTTTGACGCTGATGAAGACGTGCGGACGAGCCGTAAACAAGCTGTGAAACTGCAGATTTGCGCTCCGGAGCAGCTTATGGATCACTTTCGAGTTGAACTCGTTGACGTACAGGATGCCGATCTCGCTGCGCATCGTTTTCACGTCTTCAATAATTTCGTACGTCTTCGTTTCGCGGAGCGCCAGCTCGTATTCGTCTTGCCCGTGCTCGTTCACCAGCTTGACGAAGGCGTTGACGGCAAAGGCGTAATGCTGGGTCGACACGGAAAAATGCTGCGGCGACGGCTTCGCATGCAGATAGCGGTTCTCCAGCAGCTCCGCCTGCTCGACGACCTGCCTCGCGTAGCCGAGAAACTCCGCTCCTTCCTTCGTTAACGAGATCCCTTTGTTCGTGCGCTCGAATATCGAAATATGAAGCTCCTCTTCCAGATCGCGGATTGCGTTCGACAAGCTGGGCTGGGAGATGAACAACCGCTTGGCCGCCTCGTTCATGGACCCTCTCGCCGCCACCTCGATAATATATTTGAGCTGCTGTAACGTCATCTTGGCCTTTCCTTTCTATCACAGGACATAATTCTATTATAATCGCTCCGGCACGGAAAGCGAGAAAAGACCGGCAGCCTGCTCATGCCGCCGGTCTTCGCTATCATTGATTGCTAGCATACGAATACTTGTTGATGCATTTAATAACGGTTTCTTTCGTCTCGACATCGATATACTTGGCTAAAATGGCAACTTTTGTTTTCGAATTCAATAAGCTCCAATAGTAATCCAGCGTCTCGTCGATTAGATTATACATCGGCAATATCAAGGGTTCTCCCTGAAAAGACGGAATCGGATACCCGTCGGTTTCATAGGTGGTTATACAATGGGCGACACCGGGAACAAATGAGTTATAAGTGTAATAATTGCGGATGCAGTATTCGGGATTATTATAAAAGGATTTTAATATTGAAAGCTTGTACGATTTGGACTCCACGTTAATCAAACCCGAAATTCTAGGCGTAAAATTCGGAGGATCCGGTTCGAATTCCCGCTCGTTCAAAGCATCTTCAAACGTTTTTCCGTTCATTAAAGCCTTAAGAATCGTTTCGGTCTGATCTCCGTTTGAAATAATATGGTATTGATCCGTAAACTTTATCGGCGAGTATATAATCAGAGACGGATCTAATAATTTTGCAGGATCATAGGCCTCGGTTCGCACAAACCCGTTTTCTTCGATAAAAATACGATTCTGGCTGTTCGCGCTTCTCCCCATTATCCAATAGACTTGAACCATGTTTTTTTGATCCGGCGTAAGGCCGATCAGAATACCGCGGCCAGGATAAGGGTTCTCTTTAAGTTTTTCCGAATTCGTTCGCATCGCGCTGTCCATACGTTCTACCACCCGTCACACCCCTAGCAAGTTATTATGGCAAAAAAGAAAAGTTAAAACCCGACGAATGTTCATACGCCTCTTTAAGCTGCTTATCCGGACTATAAGTGTTTATAGTTTGATGGGCATAATCGAGCAGCCCTGAATTCGTATCTCCCGGTTTAAGTGTATGCTCGTCTAGATAATTGAGGTTCGCCGTCATGGCGCTTTCGTCCACATCGCTCACTTTCCACAGCTTTTCTTTGTACGAACCGGCAAGAATGACGGTTGAATAAACCCATTTGTGGCTGTGTACCTTCGGAACGGGATAAATTTATCCATCGTTATTCTTGGATACTGATTATGCGGTTTGTAGCTGTTAAACAGCTCGTCGTTTTCGATCATGTCCCGGCAACGTTTTTTTATTTCAACCGGGTTTTCAGCGATTGGCTTTAAAGGATTCCTCTTTCAAACATTCCTTTTCGCTCGGGTCGTCCCAGTTAATTTCGGTTTCGAGATAAGAAATAAATTCGTTCCACGTTTTCATTGAAATTCTCCTTTTCCATAATTCTTTTGATTTATTTTTTCGACTATGGCATGGCTCCCCATGCCAAATTCCCGCAGCAATGGAGCGTATCCGTATCGGTCGAGCTTTCTGATCAAGGGAAGCCATGCGTTAAACCACGGCAGAGGCAGCGCGTCCGGACCGAATTTGTTTATGATAAAACCTTCTCGAATTAGCGCCGCTCTCATTTTCCACGGAAATCTCCACATATGTTTGGTAACGACACCGAATTCCTCCATGTCTTCTTCTACGCCATCGTCGCCTCGGACCGCATGAATGAGCAGCCTCAAAGTGCCGTAAATTAGCGCAAACGGGCTTTTCCACGAATATTCAAAGTAATGCGCTCCACCAAGACGCGATATCGCGCAGAAATTTAAGCAAGTGGGTAACGCGATAATTGCTTTTTTGTTACTCACCCGCTTTATTTCCTGAAGTCCTGCTTCAAAATTCGGCAAATGCTCCAAAATATGAAGAGCGATCACGTTATCAAAACAATTGTCGGGCACGGGAATATCAAAAGGCATGCACTCGATAAAAGTGATTTCATCAATGACGCCTTGCTCTTCCGCAAATTTTCGGATAACGAGCAGATTCTTCTGCGTAACATTGCTTATCGTGACTTTAAGACCTTTTTTTGCGGCAAGAACTCCAAGCACTCCGTCAACCGATCCGCCCCTGCCAATATCGAGTAAAGTTTCGCCGGGCGTTAGATGCGACAATAACTTTTCAAACTTGATTCGATGGATATACTTCTTAAGCTCATGTTTCGAATTCCATCGGCTATCCAAACGTTCGTACAAGCTTTCCACGCTGATATGGTTAAAAACGCCTATGTCCATTGCGGTCCATCATCCCTTGCTTAAGCTAATTTCCATTTTTTTTCGGTTAATATTCTCAATCCAAGACAGTATTTTCTCTATGTCTTTGTCCGTGTTGTCTTCTAAATAGGGCTTGCTGAACAAGATTCGTTCCATTTACACCCAACGTAAGTCTCTAAACCCAAGCAG